>NZ_JBLVPT020000012.1:0-107291 GCF_048286795.2 Flavobacterium frigidum | reverse complement strand
CGAAAAAACATCTATAAATGAACTACTTATGAAATCAGATTACAATAATGTCAATGAACATAATACTAACCAGCTGGTTTTCAACTTATTTTAATTGGACACTAGTGTTAAAATATAAAATCAAAATGCTTTTGGAAATTCTACCAAAAGCATTTTTTTTTACAAAATATTGTACAACTGAAAATTAAATTTCAAAATTTCGCTTTTACGTTCAACTTCTAAAATGATTCTTTTTTCCTCTTCGGATTTAAAAAGAGCGTTGATCTCTTGTAGAGTACGCTTGTATGTTGGATTATAGTTAATAGTTATAATCACATCTCCTTTTTGTAATCCTGCAATTGCCGCTGGAGAATTTGGGCGAACGTAAGCAATCTCATAAATAGGCTTTAATTGAAACTTATATTTAAAATCATTGGCACTAACTTTAACACCTCCCGCCTCATTATAACTAGAAGATAGCGTCACGGTTTCCATACGTACTGTTTCCTGTACCCATTGCAATCCGCTTTGCTGGATCTCAACACCACTTTTATTGTAACTAAAAGGCGTACTATAATTCCCATTCTTTTTTAAAAACATTTGATTGTTTTTATAATCAAAAACCACTGTAAATCGTTTCATAACCTCACCTCCCACAGAGCCTTTTCGGTCTACAACCATATTTACATTTTTAATAGAAACTGAATCCGGAAAAGCAACTACAGGATTATTAAATTCAAAATCTGCCATCTTAAATTTATTAACTAGAGCTCTTCTCCCTTTCACATCGCCGCTAAATCCCCTTCCCAGAAAATCTTCAAAATTCTTTGTCGGTATTTTAATTAATTCGGATCGATCTTGAAAGAGCCATAAAGCATCACTGTTTCCAATATCTATCAATAACTTAACAGGTATTTCTTTATTATCTTGAACAATGGTACTTTGTATATATGGCTTGGACTTTTCAATAGAAATAGGTATTTTTTTATAACTTTTTTCAATTTTTAGTCGATTTTTTTCCGTCTCTCTGTACACTACAACTTTCTTTTTGCTATAATTGACTTCAACTAAATAGTTTCGGAAAAACTGATAGCCAATAATACCATTAACTGGAATTCCAACATTAGATGATAGATTAAATTCGGGATCCAAAATAATATAAAGCATATGATTCCGAAATTTCATAGCATCAAATTCCAGAAGGTTATTGGTAGATTTCAAACCCTCTACTGCTTCTTGACTGCCCAATCCTTTTAGTAAAATTCTTTCTGTATTAAAAAAACGGACTTCTTTTTTGTCTTCCAAACTAAATAATATGGTTTCGTCGACACCCGTATCCAAAAGAAAATTAAGCTCTACACCATTTACTTTTATAGGAATAAAAACTAAATTATTGATCAGCTTAAATGGGATGCTGATTTTATTAACGCCATTTTCAAACTGAAATCCTTTTTGGGCAGAAATAGAGCAAAAAAATAGGCAAATGAGAATTGTTACTACTGTTTTTTTCATTGTTAATCTTTGACATAAAAATACTAAAAAAATTATATCAAAACTGCAGTTTTAACAATATATACTCGTTTTGATTGTAATACATTCGGAAAAAAAATCGCAAATTTGCAATTCAATAATTATATGACTATGCCAAAAATATCTATCAAAGGCACACAAATGCCAGAATCACCAATCCGTAAATTGGTTCCTTACTCCGAAATCGCTAAGAAAAAAGGAAATAAAGTATATCATTTGAACATTGGCCAACCGGATATTAAAACACCCGAGGTTGCAATGGAAGCTGTTAAAAACATTAATTTAACTATTTTAGAATACAGCCACTCAGCAGGAAACGAAAGCTATAGAACAAAATTGTCTGCTTCTTACATTAAGCAAGGTGTATCTGTAAACAAAGAAGATATAATTATCACTACAGGTGGATCAGAAGCGTTAATGTTTGCAATGGGAAGCACTATGGACCAAGGTGATGAAATCATCATACCAGAACCTTTTTATGCAAATTACAACGGATTTTCAACAGCCTCAGGCGTTACTGTTGTTCCTGTAATCTCAACAATTCAAACTGGATTTGCTTTGCCAGCAGTAGCTGATTTTGAAAAACTAATTACTCCAAAAACAAAGGCAATCTTGATTTGTAATCCAGGAAACCCGACTGGATATTTATATTCAAAAGAGGAAATAATGCAATTGGCCGCTTTGGTTAAAAAACATGATTTGTTCTTAATTTCTGATGAAGTATATCGAGAATTCACCTATGATGGCGACATTCATTATTCGGTTATGAATGTTCCCGGACTAGAAGAGCACGCTATTATGATTGATTCGGTTTCAAAAAGATACAGCATGTGCGGTGCAAGAATTGGATGTATTGTCTCTAAAAACAAAGAAGTGATGGGGGCAGCTATGAAATTTGCGCAAGCAAGACTAAGCCCACCCACCATTGAACAAATTGCAAGTGAAGCGGCATTAGACACTCCACAAAGTTATTTTGACGAGGTAATTTCAGAATATAGAGAACGAAGAGATACTTTAGTAACTGAGTTGAATAAAATTGAAGGCGTTGTGGTATCCAAACCAAAAGGTGCGTTTTATTGTATTGCACAACTTCCAATTGAAAACGCTGATGATTTTGCGCAATGGCTATTGGAAACCTATGATTTAAACGGTGAAACAGTAATGGTAGCGCCAGCTGCAGGTTTTTACTCTACTGCTGGAATGGGTTTGAATCAAGTTCGAATTGCTTACGTGCTAAAAAAAGAAGATTTAATTCGTGCAGTACAAATTATAAAAACAGCGATACCAATCTATAACGCAAGGTAAAGTAATAGCAAAAAAGGGGCTGAAGATTAGTTTCAAAACATAGCACCTTACATTTTAAAAGAAAGGCAATAGCGAATTCGTTGTTGCCTTTCTTTTATTTTAAAAAAACATAGAATACAAAACGCAAACAATAAAGTACTCTTAAATACTTAGGCTATAGAAATACTTTACTTTTTATTATTTATCTTTACCGCTCAAATAAATATACCCACTATAATAGTTGCTTTTAATGATAAAAAACGAAGAATTTCAAGACGAAATAGGAGATAATCATTTTAGTTTATCTGCAAAAAATCCAGTAAGAGATGATGCTTTTGACCTTTCTGATGATGACAAAATTGAAAAAATAAAAAAAGATGTTGAGAGTATTTTAAGTACCCTTGGAATGGACTTAACAGATGATAGTTTAAAAGGCACGCCCAATCGTGTAGCAAAAATGTTTGTAAAAGAAATTTTTGGAGGTTTAAATCCTTCAAAAAAACCAAAAGCATCTACTTTTGATAATAATTACAAATACGGCGAAATGCTAGTAGAAAAAAACATAATTGTTTACTCTACTTGCGAACATCATTTATTACCAATTATTGGAAGAGCACATGTTGCTTATATTTCAAATGGTAGGGTAATAGGTTTGTCTAAAATGAATCGTATTGTTGAATATTATGCCAAAAGACCTCAGGTGCAAGAGCGTTTAACGATGCAAATTGTTCAGGAATTACAAATCGCTTTAGGTACTGAAGATGTAGCTTGTGTAATAGATGCCAAACACCTTTGTGTTAATTCAAGAGGAATCAGTGATATTGAGAGTAGCACGGTAACCTCCGAATTTGGTGGAAAATTTAAAGACAATGTAACGCGCAGAGAGTTTTTGGATTATATCAAATTAGAAACAAAGTTCTAGTCCTCTCCCCGACCCTCTCCAAAGGAGAGGGAGCCTGGTCTGGTAAAATCAAAACAATTATTATTAACACATTCACGTCTCAACTCCCTACCCTTTGGGGAGGGCTGGGGTGGGGAAAACAATAATCTACAATGCCATTATATAGTAACCAAACTCTAAAAATATACAATTCTCTTTCTGGAGAAAAAGAAACATTTGTACCCATTCACGAAGGTAATGTAGGAATGTACGTTTGTGGACCTACTGTTTATAGTAATGTGCATCTTGGAAACGTTCGTACCTTCATGTCATTTGACATTATTTTTAGGTATTTTTTGCATTTGGATTATAAAGTACGCTACGTGCGAAATATTACAGACGTAGGGCATATTGTGGATGATGTAGATGAAGGTGAAGATAAAATTGCAAAAAAAGCGCGTTTAGAGCAACTAGAACCTATGGAAGTGGTACAACGCTATACGGTTGATTTTCATGATATCTTGAACGAATTTAATTTTTTACCACCAAGTATAGAACCAACAGCTACGGGTCATATTATCGAACAAATTGAAATTATTAAAACTATAATCGACAAAGGAATTGGGTATGAAGCCAACGGATCTGTTTATTTTGATGTAGTAAAATTTAATGAAACCAATCATTATGGCCGATTAAGTGGCAGAAATATAGAAGACATGCTTGCTAACACTCGTGATCTAGACGGACAAAGTGATAAGAGAAATTCACAAGATTTTGCACTTTGGAAAAAAGCAGAACCGCAACATATCATGCGTTGGCCTTCACCATGGAGCGATGGATTTCCAGGATGGCACTTAGAGTGTACGGCTATGAGTACAAAATATCTAGGCAATCATTTTGATATTCACGGCGGTGGAATGGATCTGAAATTCCCACATCATGAATGCGAAATTGCTCAAAATGAAGCCTGCACCGGTCAGACTCCTGTTAATTACTGGATGCATGCCAACATGTTGACTTTGAATGGAAAAAAAATGGCCAAATCTACTGGTAATAATATTTTACCAAGAGAAATATTAACTGGTGAAAACACCATTTTAAGCAAAGCTTTCTCTGCATCGGTAGCTCGATTTTTCATGTTACAAGCACACTACAGAAGCATTCTTGATTTTTCTGATGATGCAATAGTTGCCGCAGAAAAAGGATATAAACGATTGATGGAAGCAATGCATTCATTAAAAGATATCTCAGCTAGCGCAAAAAGCACTATTGATATTCCTGCTTGGAAACAATTGTGTTATGATGCGATGAATGATGATTTTAACACGCCAATTTTAATTGCGCAGTTATTTGAAGGCGTTCGTTTTATAAATATATTAAAAGATGGGAAAGAAACATTGAATACCGAGGATTTAAAATCATTCGAGAAAGCAATGACCGATTTTGTTTTTGAAGTTCTTGGAATGGAAGATGAAAAAATTTCAGATAGCAGTAATGACAAATTAGAAGGAACAGTTAATATGCTTATTGAAATGAGGAAACAAGCCCGTGACAATAAGAACTTTGCATTATCTGACCAAATTAGAGATCAACTAATAGCATTAGGAATTCAGCTCAAAGACGGTAAAGAAGGAACTACTTTTAGTATTTAAGTTCCAATTGCTACGCGAACCAATTGTAAAAAATAAAAGTGACGTTTTACATAACTATTCAAAATATGTTATCAAAAATAATTGTTTACCCTTTTTTAGTATTGGTTCGGTTTTATCAAGTTGCTATTTCCCCTTTTACACCTGCAGCTTGTAGATTTCAACCAACTTGCTCATCTTATATGATTGAAGCATTACAAACTCATGGTTTATTTTATGGTGGTTTTCTTGGAATAAAGCGCATCTTGAGTTGCCATCCTTGGGGAAAAACAGGTTACGATCCCGTTCCTAAAAAGTAAGGCATCACAAACATTAACTTTTTATACTTTAAAAATTGAACTTTAAATATCTATTTTTACGATCAATAAACAAATTTAACACTAAATGACACACGCTTTAAACATTGTTTGGAATCCATCAGAAGGAATCGATTTAGGCTTTTTTATTATTCGATATTATAGCTTAATGTTTGTAATTGCTTTTGGATTAGGCTGGTACATCATGAAACACATTTTTGAACGTGAAGGAGAATCTCTTGAAAAACTAGATTCTCTATTTATTTGGACTGTTCTTGCCACTTTAATTGGAGCACGATTAGGTCACGTTTTCTTTTATGATTGGGAATATTATCGCAATCACTTATCTGAAATTATTTTACCGTTTCGTTTTACTCCAAATTTTGAATTTACAGGATATCAAGGGTTGGCAAGTCATGGAGCTGCTATTTCTATTATTGTTGCCATGTATTTTTACAGCAAAAACATTCTTAGACGACCACAATTATGGATTTTAGATCGAGTTGTAATACCAGTAGCCAGTGGCGCCATTTTTGTACGATTAGGGAATTTTTTTAATTCAGAAATTATAGGCTATAAAACACAATCTACTTTTGGAATAAAATTCATTAGAGATCACTTTAGTGCAATGGATGCAGTTAATGCCACACAAATAGCAAATCCAAAAGACGCGTACACTGCCATAGCCACTGATCCAAAATTTGCATCATTACTGGAGCAAGTTCCTGCTAAACATCCTACCCAGTTATATGAAGCGTTTTGCTACATTTTTGTTTTTGCCATCTTATTTTTCTTCTATTGGAAAACTGAAAAAAGAAAATACACTGGCTATATTTTTGGTATGTTTCTAGTTTTGTTATTCTCCGTACGTATAGTAGTAGAATCGGTTAAAGAAAGTCAAGGAGGATTTGAAAGTACCTTAGGATTACTTTCTACAGGTCAGTGGTTGAGTATTCCTTTTATACTCATTGGACTTTATTTTGTATTTACTGCAAAAAAAGAACAGAGTAGTTTATAAAAACTATATTATTACAAAATAACAAAGCGTTATCTGCAACTGAGTGGATAACGCTTTTATTTTGATACTAGTTCTGTGTTAACATTAAAACTAAAGTGAAAGAATATATAAACAACAAACTAACAACGCGGAAAGTAACATTGCAAAGAAAAACTTTACAGCTACGCACCCATTATGATGATTATTAAATATTCTAAAACTAGTAATTCTTTTTTCAAATCGTAGTTCAACACTTTCAAAGTAATGAACGTCACTCCACCTTTATTAATTTAATTGAAAAATACTAAATAAGATACGGTGGTATTCACATACAAATTGTATTATAAAAACCTCAATACTTTAGAATAGTAAATACAAGGTAAAATTTTTTACACAGTAGCAAAACAAAGAAAGAGAATAATCTACAGGCTACTTTTGACCAAAAAAAAGAGATTCAACTTTCGTTGAATCTCTTTTTTTAACCTTGTATAAAAATTATACTAAACTTCTTGATGTGCTTTTTCTACCTTGTTTTTATCTTCTTTAGAAATAGTATCAACTAAAACTGGTGTTGCAATAAACAATGAAGAGTATGTTCCTACAATGATACCCACTAACATTGCAAAGATAAATCCTCTAATAGATTCGCCACCAAAAATAAACATGATTAATAAAACAACAATCATCGTTAAGGACGTATTAATCGTTCTTGACATTGTTGTATTAATAGATTGATTTACAATATCAGAGAAAGTACCTTTAGTCTTTCCAGCTAAAAATTCACGAACTCTATCAAATACAATTACAGTATCATTCATTGAGTAACCAATTACAGTAAGAATCGCAGCAATAAAATGCTGATCAATCTCCATTCCGAAAGGCATAAATTTGTAACATAAAGAATAAATACCTAAAACAAAAATAACATCGTGCGCTACAGCTGCAATCGCACCTAAACTATATTGCCATTTTCTATAACTGATCATTAAGTATAAAAACACAATTGCCATAGCACCAAGAACGGCCCAATACGCATTTGTCTTAATATCCTCAGCAACTGTTGGTCCAACTTTTGATGCTTGTACAATACCTAATGTTTTACCTTCGTAAGCATTCACAAATTTTTCATAGGTCATATCTGCTGAATAATGCTTTTTCAAAGTTCCAAACAATAGTTTGTTTACTTCTTCATCTGCTTTTATTCCTGGCTCTTCAACTTTATACTTCGTTGTTATTTTTAATTGGTTGCTGTTACCAAAAATTTTCACCTCGGCGCTACCATCTAAAACTTTAGCTAATTCTGCTTTTACAGTTTCTGTTTCAATTGGTTTCTCGAAACGCACTTGAAAAGTTCTTCCTCCAACAAAATCAACTCCTTCATCTAAACCATTTGTTGCTAACGATATTACACTGATTACAACTACGATACTCGAAAACAAATACGTCCACTTTTTAACTCCTAAGAAATCAAAATGAAAGTTATTGAACATGTTCTTAGAGAAATTAGTAACAAATGTCAAGTTGTTCTTTTTGCTAATATTCAAGTCGATAAAAATTCTAGCGATAAAAATAGAAGTAAATAATGACGTTATAATACCTATTAATAATGTAGTCGCGAAACCCTTAATTGGTCCTGAACCAAATATAAACAACACAGCACCTGTTAAAATGTGCGTAACATTCGCATCTGTAATTGATGACATAGCACCTCTCCAGCTATAGGATGTTTTAACTGCTTCCTCCAGCGTTTTTCCCGCTCTTAATTCTTCTTTTGCTCTTTCATAAATAATAATATTTGCATCGACAGCAGTTCCCATTGTTAAAACAATACCTGCAATACCTGGCAAAGTTAAAACAGCTCCAAGACTTGCTAAAATTCCGAATAAGAAAAGTAAGTTTATCGCCAATGCAATATTAGCATACCAACCTGCTTTACCATAATAAATCATCATCCATAATGATACTAAAAGCAAACCTATAATTGCTGAATTAGTTCCATTGTCAATAGCTTCTTGCCCTAAGGATGGCCCTACAACTTCTGACTGCACAATATCAGCAGTAGCTGGTAATTTACCTGCTCTTAAAACATTTGCTAAATCTTTAGTTTGAGTTACATCAAAAGCTCCAGAAATTTCAGACCTACCACCTGAAATTGGTCCTGTAGAAACACCTGGTGCAGAATAAACCACATCATCCAGAACAATCGCAATATTACTTTTTTGAGTATATGCTCTACCAGTTAATTCTTCCCAAGCTTTTGCACCTTGACCATTCATTTGCATCGAAACCGCTGGTTTACCCGATTGATCAAAAGTATCTTTTGCATCAGTAATAACACCACCAGCCATAGCAGGAACATTATCTCTATTTCCTTTTAAAGCATACAATTCTAATACTTCAATATCTTTTGCCTTAGCATCTTTTATTGTTGTTGGAATACCCCAAACAAATTTAGCGTAACGCTGATCACCTGCTAATAAAATTCTGATATCTGCTCTTTTTAAATATCCGTTAATTGTTGCCGTATCTTTTGGAGAGAAAAGTCCTAAAACTGGACCTCCACCTTGACCAACAATTTTATCAAATATAGGATTTTGACCTTTTTTAGCAACAGTAGAATCTTTAGTATCTGCAAGCAAAGCGCTTAATGAATCTTTTACTACCGGTTTAACTTCAGTAGTTTTTACTTCTGTTTTTTTCAATGACTCATTAGCAGCCATTAAGAAATTACCAATTTCCTCAATTTTATACGTTTCCCAAAATTGTAATTGAGCCGTGCTTGATAATAATTTTTTTGCACGATCTACATCTTTAGCACCCGGAAGTTCTACAAGAATTTGACCAGAGTTACCTAATTTTTGAATATTAGGTTGTGTTACACCAAATTGATCTATACGTTTTCTTAATACACCAAAAGCACTTTCAACAGATTCTTCAACTTTTCTTTTGATTACTTTTTGAACTTCAGAATCGGACATTTGAAAATCAACACCACCTTCACCTTGCAAACTTCTATTTGCAAAAATATCTGGAGAAGCTAATTTTACCGTTCCTTTTGAATTTGCTTCAAAAGCATCAAAAAATTTATCCAAGTAGGATTTATTACCTTGCATATCCGCAGTTGCGTCAGCCAAAGATTTATTGAAAATTGGATTTTTAGAATTATTGGATAATCCTTTTAAAATATCTTTAACTGATATTTGAAGTATCACATTAATACCTCCTTCTAAGTCAAGACCTTTATTGATTTGTTTGTCACTTACCTCATTAAAAGTAAAATCAGTAAAACCAATATTGAATACTTTTTCCTTACCAATAGAATCTAAATATTTTACTTCTTTGTCAGCATTTCCATTAGCAAAAGATTTTGCATCGCTTTTTACTTTACTGGCTACAAAAGTGAACGAAAGTTGGTAAATACTTACCAATGCAAATAGAATTGCGAAAAATTTAATAAGTCCTTTATTCTGCATTATTACTAAAAATTAATTATTTTTATTTATTTATTTTTGCTTTAAACCTTATAAAATGTGACTTGGCATCCATTTTTTTACCAAAAAAAAGACAAATCAAGTTCTACATTATTTTTTTAAACCGAGCAAATATATAATTAACGTTAAGATTAACCAATTTATTTATTAATTAATCTCAAGAAAAAGACTGCATAGTAGCAGTCTTACTCATTATATGTATATTTTTTTACGCTAAAATCGATTTTAAGGCATCATTCATTTGCCTAACCGCGTCTGCACTTTTTGCAAACAAGGCTTTTTCTTCATCATTAAGTGCTATATCAAGAATTTCTTCGATACCATTTTTACCAATAATACAAGGAACACCGATACAAATATCCTTTTGACCGTATTCTCCTTCTACAAAAACAGAACAAGCGATCATTTTCTTTTGGTCATTCAAAATGCTGTCTACCAAGAAAGCAACTGAAGCTCCCGGAGCATACCAAGCTGATGTCCCAAGAAGACCTGTAAGTGTTGCTCCACCAACCATCGTATCTGCAGCTACTTTTTTCAATTCTTCTTCAGATAGAAATTGTGAAACTGGAATTCCATTATAAGATGCTAGTCTTGTCAACGGAATCATAGTAGTGTCACCATGCCCGCCGATAACCATCGCTGAAATATCATTAGCCGGTTTGTCTAAAGATAAAGATAAATACGTTCTAAAACGTGAACTATCCAGTGCTCCTCCCATTCCAATAATTCTATTTTTTGGCAATCCAGTAGCTTTCAATGCTAAATACGTCATGGTATCCATAGGATTAGAAACTACAACTATTATTGTATCTGGAGAAAACTTAAGTACGTTTTCAACAACTGTTTTCACAATTCCTGCATTGATTCCTATCAATTCTTCACGAGTCATTCCTGGTTTTCTTGGAATTCCTGATGTAATCACTACCACATCACTTCCTGCTGTTTTAGAATAGTCATTAGTAACGCCTGATACTTTGGTATTAAAACCCGTATTGGTAGCACATTGCATAATATCTAGCGCTTTACCCTCAGCAAAACCTTCTTTGATATCAAGCAACACTACCTCGCTAGCAATTCCTCTATAAGAAATCACGTCTGCACAGGTTGCACCTACATTCCCTGCTCCTACAATGGTAACTTTCATATTTTAAAGTTTATTCGGTTATTAGTTAATTTCTGTGGTTAATAGTTTATTTATTATGCATCAATATTTGCATACACTGCATTTTTCTCAATAAACTCTCTTCTTGGTGGTACTTCGTCACCCATTAACATAGAGAAAACCCTATCGGCTTCCGCCAAACTGTCAATTGTTACCTGACGCAAGGTTCTGAAACTTGGATCCATTGTAGTTTCCCATAATTGCTCCGCGTTCATCTCTCCAAGACCTTTATAACGTTGAATTCCTGCGCTTCCGCCCATTCGTTCATTCGCTTGATCGCGTTGTACGTCATTCCAAGCGTATTCTTTCTTGTTTCCTTTTTTGACTAAATATAAAGGTGGTGCAGCAATATATACGTGACCTTCTTCTATTAATTCTTTCATAAAACGGAAGAAGAACGTCAAGATTAAAGTAGAAATGTGACTACCATCGACATCGGCATCACACATAATAATTACTTTATGATAGCGTAATTTTTCAATATTTAAGGCTTTACTATCTTCGGCAGTTCCTATTGTAACTCCAAGAGCAGTAAATATATTTCGAATCTCTTCGTTTTCAAAAACCTTGTGGTGCATCGCTTTTTCTACGTTCAAAATCTTACCACGTAATGGCAAAATAGCTTGAAACGCACGATCACGACCTTGTTTTGCAGTTCCTCCTGCCGAATCTCCCTCGACAAGATATACTTCGCATTTTGCAGGATCTTGCTCTGAACAATCTGATAATTTCCCTGGCAATCCACCGCCACCCATTACGGTTTTGCGTTGTACCATTTCACGTGCCTTTTTAGCTGCGTGACGCGCTTGTGCTGCAAGAATTACTTTTTGAACAATGATACGTGCATCATTTGGATTTTCTTCCAAATAATTTTCAATCATTTCACTCACCGCTTGAGAAACCGGAGAAACAACTTCTCTGTTTCCTAATTTCGTTTTGGTTTGTCCTTCAAATTGTGGTTCAGCAACTTTTACAGAAATAATAGCTGTTAAACCTTCACGGAAGTCATCACCAGAAATATCAAATTTCAGTTTATCTAACATTCCAGAAGCATCTGCATATTTCTTTAACGATCTCGTAAGACCGGTCCTGAAACCTTGCAAGTGCGTTCCTCCTTCGTGTGTGTTGATATTATTTACGTAAGAGAAAATATTCTCTGTATAACTTGTATTGTAAATTAATGCAACCTCAACTGGAATTTCACCTTTTTCATGGTCCATAGAAATCACGTGCGCAATAATTGGCTCACGGTTCCCGTCTAAATAACGGATGTATTCTTTTAGACCTTCATCAGAATGAAAAATTTCAGAAACAAAATTCCCATCTTTATCTAATTCTCTTTTATCAGTAAAAGTAATTGTGATTCCTTTATTCAAATAAGATAATTCACGCATACGAGCGGATAAAGTATCATAAGAATACTCTATTGTTTGCGTAAAAATACTTGGATCCGGATAAAAAGTAACGATTGTTCCTCTTTTGGTTGTTTCTCCAATTTGTTTAACCGGATACAACGCTTTTCCTTTTTCATATTCTTGCTCGTATACTTTTCCATCACTACTGTGAACGGTAGCTCTCAAATGATTGGACAAAGCATTCACTACAGAAACTCCAACACCGTGAAGTCCTCCAGAAACCTTATAAGAATCTTTATCAAATTTACCTCCAGCACCAATTTTAGTCATTACTACTTCCAATGCTGAAACACCTTCTTTTTTATGAATACCAACCGGAATACCACGTCCATTATCTTCAACAGAAATAGATCCATCTTCATTAATATCGACTCTGATGGTATCACAATGACCACCCATTGCCTCATCAATAGAGTTATCTACAACCTCATAAACTAAATGGTGTAGTCCTCGAACACCTACATCTCCAATATACATCGATGGTCGCATTCTTACATGCTCCATTCCTTCTAACGCCTGAATACTATCCGCTGAATAATTGTCCTTCTTGATTTCTTCGCTCATATATTTTATTCTAAAAACGTAATTTTTGTCTAACAGGCAAATATATAAAATCACAAATTATATAACCGTTAAAATACCTTTTTAAGTACTTAAGTTATTAACATTTGTTCATATAAGACAAAAAAAATGCGCTTCAACTAGAGCGCATTTTTATATCTAAAGCAAAACAAAAATAATGGGTTAAAAAGTACCTCTTGTTTTTGCAATTTCAGTATCTGCTTGCATGTGTGCCGAATTTGCTCTTCCACTTGGATCCAAATTTTCTTGCCATTTTGGAATCCATTTCCTAACAGTCTGTGCAGCACTTATCTGTGGATAGTACTTATTAAAAATAGACCTGTAAAAATAGGCTTCTTTAGTTGCAGGAGAATTATACGGAAACTCGATTGCAGCTCCAGCTAATTGCTCATCTGTAACTTGTGTTGCACAATAATCAATCAATTCATCAATCCAATTATACCCAACACCATCCGAAAATTGCTCTTTTTGCCTCCATAAAACTTCGTCTGGAAGATAGGAATCGTCCTGAAAATCAAAAGCTTTTCGCAAAATGTATTTTTCTTTACCCTGATACGTCTTAGGCATTTTTTCTTCTGCTTTAATTCGTATGGCAATATCTAAAAATTCTTTATCTAAAAACGGAACTCTAGTCTCAACACCATGAGCCATCATTGCTTTATCTGCTCTTAATAAATCAGCTGTGAACAATTTTTGGACTCTTTCGATGGTTTCCTTCTGAAAATCTTCAACCGAAGGGGCATTGGCAAAATACAAATACCCACCAAAAATTTCATCTGCACCTTCACCAGACAAAATGACTTTAATCCCTGATTTTTTTATAGCTTTTGCAACAAAATACATAGGAACACTTGCTCGTACAGTAATGACGTCATAGGTTTCTATTTGCCGTATCACTTCTTGAATAATTTCGATTCCGTCTTGGACAGTAAAGTAAATTTCGTTGTGCTCAGTATTCAAAAAAGCCGCTACTTTGCGCGCTGCTGCAACGTCAGGCGCATTAGCATCTAAACCAATTGCGAAAGACTGTAATTTTTTTCCGCTTTCTGCTTGTAATCTCGCAGCTATAGCCGTTATCAAAGAAGAGTCTAAACCTCCTGACAGTAAGACACCAATAGGAACATCTGCTATTAGTCTTTTTTGGGTAGCTTTTATCAGTGCTTTTCTAATTAGTGTAAAATCTGTTTCTTGATTTGCTTTCTCAAAATTTTCAAATTCAGGTCTAAAATATTTTACAAAACCCGTATTGGCCGTGTAATAATGCCCTGGAGGAAACGTAGAACATGTTTTACATTGATCAACAATAGCTTTCATTTCGGAAGCAAAATAAATTCTTCCTCGTTCGTCTAAACCATAATATAAGGGTTTCACGCCTAATGGATCGCGAGCGGCCATATAATTGTCTCCATCAACTATGACAAAAGCAAAATCGCCGTCCAGTTTATCACAGAAATCAAAGCCAAATTCTTCGTACAAATGCACGATTACTTCTGAGTCTGATTGCGTTCTAAAAGTATGTCCTTTCAAAATACCGGAACGAAGTTCTTTGTGGTTGTAAATTTCTCCATTATGAATCATGTAGGCAGTGGCGGTCCCTTGAATGGGTTGCTTTCCAGTACTTAAATCTAAAATAGAAAGCCGTTCATGACTTAAAAAATGTCCTTTTTCAGTAATAAACAAACCGTTTTCATCTGGACCTCTATGAGCCATTCTTTTAGAGAGATCCCTTACTAGCTGCTCCTCTTTTCCTTTACCAATGATCGCTAATATTCCGCACATAGTACCCTAATTTAATTTTTTTAATTGCAGTTTGACAAATATGCGCTACCTACTACCGATACGAAATATAATTTCAACTATTAATTACTATCTGTTACTAAAACTTAACTTTTAGATTTAAAATGTAACTCAAAATTTATCTTTGATCATGAATAAGAAGATAAAATCTTTCTTACCACCTTATTTCACTTTCTGACCTTTTAAATAGGTTGCTGTAGGTTTCATTTTAACTATTTTATTCTCTTCTACTTTCATCAAATCTTGATCATACATCACAAAATCAGCCCATTTACCTACTTCCAGACTTCCTTTTTCTTTTTCTTCAAAATTAGAATACGCCGCCCACAGTGTCATTCCTCTCAAAGTCTCTGCTCTTGAAAGCGCATTTTCCATTTGAAAACCACCTTTTGGATATTCTTTTGTATCTTTTCTAGCTACTGCTGCATGAAAAGTAAGCATCGGGTTCACTTCCTCAACCGGAAAATCAGTTCCCAATGCAATAGTCCCCGCTTTTTGTAGCAATTTTTTATACGCATAGGCATTTTTTAACCTTTTTTTTCCCAATCTGTCTTCAGCCCAATACATATCTGATGTAGCATGAGTAGGCTGTACCGAGGGAATAATTCCGAATTTAAAATAATCAAAATCTACTTCTCGCAACACTTGAGCGTGCTCAATTTTCCATCTGCGGTCTTTGGTTCCAGCCAAAGCTTTGCTGTAAATCTTCAAAATCACTGTGTTAGCTGAATCTCCAATAGCGTGCGTATTCAATTGAAATTTTGAAGCTGCAATTTGCATGGCCACATCTTTTAATCCTGAAATTGGCGCCAACAAAGCACCATATTGATCTGGTTTATCCGAATATGGTTTGTGCATACAAGCGCCACGCGAACCCAGTGCACCATCGCCGTACATCTTGAATGAACGTACATTCAAATTATCTGTTTTGTAAATTCCTTTTTTAAGGTACAAATCAATATTCTTTTGGTTGGCTGTGATCATAGCATATACGTTCAACTTCATTAATTTTGCTTTTTGCAAACTATCCATTAGGTTGATGATATCTGGATCTAAACCAGCATCGTTTACAGTAGTTAATCCATAATCGAACATTACTTTTTCAGCATCTAATAAAGCTGCTATTTGTATTTTTCGTGTTGGTTTTGGAATTATTTTAAAAACCAATTCCATCGGATTATCCACTAAAATTCCTGTTGGCTCTCCATTTGCAATTTCTATTTGACCACCATCAGCATTCGTGTTTTTTGTAATACCCGCCATCTGCAAGGCTTTACTGTTTACAATAATAGCGTGACCATCTACCCTATTTAAAACAACTGGAATATCAGGAAATGCCGCATCTAAATCGGCTTTTGTAGGATACTTTTTTACTTGCCAATCGTTTTGATCCCAGCCGTTACCCACAATAAAAGTTGGTTTTTTATCCTTTTGAAATGCTTGCAAACGGCTAACGATTTCAGCCATACTTTTAGTACCGCGCAAATCAGCTTCTTGCAAGCTTAATCCATAGCTGTAAAAATGGCAATGCGCATCAATTAATCCTGGATAAATAAACTTGCCATCCCCATCGATTGTATTTTTAGATTCGTATTGTTTTGATATGTCACTATTTGAACCAATAGCTACAATTTTTCCTTTATCAATAGCCATTGCAGAAAACTCCTGAAAAGAGTTGTTTACTGAGTAAATTGTTGCATCAGTAATTATAGTATCGACAGAAATTTTATTTTTTTGATCACAGGAGATCATCAAAATTAAAGCTAGGTAGAGTGAAATAGATTTCATAATAAAAAATTTAGTTAGGCTAATATAAAAAAACTGAACCGAATTATTTTAAACAAACGGAATTAAAAGAAATTTTTGAATTCTTAACTTGACCATTATGATTACTACTATAAAAAAACGCCCTCAAATAAGAGAGCGTTCGTCTATTTATAAAATTCTGATTTTTTTGCTGTTTATGCTTTCACATACGCATCATCATGCACACTCGTGACTGCTCTTCCGGAAGGATCGTTCATGTTTTTGAAGGCTTCATCCCATTCTAAAGCAATTTTTGTACTGCACGCTACACTTGCTTCTTGTGGTACGCACAAAGCTGCGGCATCACTCGGAAAATGTTCATGAAAAATAGAACGGTAGTAATATTCCTCTTTTGATGTAGGAGTTTGTAAAGGAAATTTATATTTTGCATTGGCTAATTGTTCATCAGAAATTTCAACAGCAACTGTAGCTTTCAAGGTATCGATCCATCCGTATCCAACACCATCACTAAATTGTTCTTTTTGTCTCCAAGCTACACTTGGCGGCAACATCTCTTCAAAAGCTTTACGAACGACCCATTTTTCCATTGGATGTTCTGCATTAATCATTTTATCTTGTGGATTGATGCGCATCGCCACATCCATGAATTCTTTATCTAAAAACGGAACTCGCCCTTCAATTCCCCATGCTGCTAAACTTTTATTAGCACGTAAACAGTCATACATGTGCAATTTCCCTAATTTGCGTACGTTTTCTTCATGAAATTCCCTTGCGTTTGGCGCTTTGTGGAAATACAAATATCCTCCAAAAAGTTCATCTGCTCCTTCACCCGACAATACCATTTTGATCCCCATTGATTTGATCACTCTCGCCATTAACCACATGGGTGTCGAGGCTCTAATGGTAGTCACATCATAAGTTTCTAAATTGTAAATCACATCTTTAACCGCATCTAAGCCTTCTTGTATAGTGAATTTAATTTCGTGGTGAATCGTTCCAATATGATCAGCAACAATTTGTGCAGCGGCTAAATCTGGAGAACCTTCTAAACCAACAGAGAAAGAGTGCAATTGTGGATACCAAGCATCAGCAATATCCCCAGATTCGATACGTTTTTGTGCATATTTTTTGGCTACAGCCGAAGTAATAGAAGAATCTAATCCTCCTGAAAGTAAAACACCATAAGGCACATCACTCATCAATTGTCTATGAACCGCAGCTTCGAGAGCTACTTTTATATCTTGAATGTTTGTTTCATTATCCTTTACGGCATCATAATCAATCCATTCTCTTTTATACCATTGTACAAATTCCCCGTCTTTGCTTGTCATATAATGTCCGGGAGGAAACAATTGGATCTTTGTACAATATCCTTCTAGCGCTTTCAACTCAGAAGCCACATAAAAAGTTCCGTGCTCATCCCAACCAATATATAATGGAATAATTCCCATGTGATCCCGAGCAACAAAATACTCATCTTTCTCTACATCGTAAATAGCAAATCCAAAAATCCCATTCATTTCATCTATGAAATGAGGTCCTTTTTCTTTGTACAAAGCTAAAATTACTTCGCAATCACTTTCGGTTTGGAATTTGTACTTGCCTTCAAATTGTTTACGCAATTCTCTGTGGTTGTAAATTTCACCGTTTGCTGCTAAAACCAATTGTTTATCTTCACTGAGTAAAGGTTGTTTTCCCGAAGCTGGATCTACAATAGCCAAACGCTCATGAGATAAAATCGCTTTTTCATTACTAAAAATTCCACTCCAATCTGGTCCACGATGACGAATAATTTTAGACATTTCTAATACTTGCGGTCTCAAAACATCCGCTTTTTGTTTGAGGTCAAAGGCACATACTATTCCACACATAACGCTATATTTTTTTAAAAAAATTTATTTATTTTGATAAAGCAAAGGTGGCGTTATAGTTCTAATTGAAAAACATAAATACTATTTTTGGTTATAAATGATAATCAAAAAATAGTATTTGTATCTAAAATGTAATTTAAAATGAACAAGGAGCAACATGAAGTTGCAGATATTAAAAATGATATCCGAATCTAGTCGATAATGAAGTGTTTAGTTCTTATTTAATTTCCTCCACTAAATACTTTGTACCATTAATTTCAAAAGTAAAACCTTCTTGATTGCCCATCAGTTTATTTCCTAAGGGAGATTGAGGTGATAATGCGATAACATTGATACCATCAACAGCAATTTTTGGAAGTGCGACACTTAAGTATAAATAAATTCCGTTTGCTTTGACCAAACTCCCGACAATAATAGTCTCAGCAATTGTAGTAGCATCAATTTTGTCTAAAACTGTTTTTTGATCCAATACTTCTCTCAATTTACGATTGAGTTTTTCCTGCTCAATATGCATCATTGACAAAGCGGTTTCGTGTTTGTCTCCGGCAGAACCTTTGGCATCGTTCTTAGAATCTTCGGTTAGGGCCACAATCATATCTTTAAAAACATCGATCCGATCCTGAACTAATTGCAAATAATGGGTATGTATTTTTTGTTTGAAAGTCATTTATTAAAGTTTAACCACAAAGTTCACAAAGAAAGCACAATCTTCACGAAGTTTTTTTTAATTGTATTTCGATACTTAAAAAAATTTAACCAATAAAGGCAAAAGATTAACCTAAAATCTTAAATATTCTTTTGTGGTCTTTGCGCTTTCTTTGTGAACTTGGTGGTTACGTAAAAAGATTAGAAATCAAATTTATAGTTCACTCCCAAAATCACTTGAAATCCTTGCACTGGATAATTTTGCCATTTTTGGTAGGCATTATTAGTGATATTATTGGCTCTGGCAAAAGCAGTCAATCGATCACTGTATTTAAATCCAACATTTGCATTGACATCAAAATATGATTTTAAAGTCGCAGTTCCCTCTATATACGCCGGTTCAAATGCCAATACTGTAAAATCTTTTCGCTCGCCAACATAAAAAAGATTAGCACCTGCAAACCATTTTTTAGTTATGGATACATCCAAATTAGAACCCACTTGAATCGTAGGCAAATTCCAAGCTTCTTGTTGTACATCATTCGTATAACTACTAAAAGTTCCGTTGATCCCAAAAGATACATTTTCAGAAAAATCAGCTTTTAGCTCCCCATAAAAACGCAACGTTAACATGTCATCGTACACTACTTGAAAAGAATTCCCATAAGCATAATCGGCATTTGCTGCATAATCATTGCTTCGAAACAAGGCTTTATTTCTTTCGTTTACATAGGACGCTTTGACATTATAACTTACTGTATTAGTCAATTTACCTTTTAATCCTGCAAAAATATCATATTGCTTGTCTGTAGGTGCGACTGTTAATGTTGGCGATACAAATGGATTTTCATTTACAAAGTCCATATAGGAGTTCTGTTCTAAATTTCCTTCGGCACCAGCATAAAAAATCATCAAATCGCCAACCACTTTATACGATGCGTTGAACTTCGGATATATTAAAAATTTATTATTGCTGTTCACGTTATCCATACTGTAAAACAAACCAGCTCCAATATTTAGCGTCCAATCGTCCTCTTTCATCACAAAACTCGGAACAATTCCAAAATTGGTAAAACCATATTTTACACGCTCCGTATTTGTTTTAGAATAATTATTCTTGAAACTTCCGCCCACATAATCAACAATAATATTTGTTTTTACGGCACTTTCCATAACATCAAATGTTACCGTTGACTTTGCATAAAATCGGTTTTCAGAAGTTCCTGAAGCATCCGAAAAGTGATGATACATAAAGCTTGCTTTGTTTAAAATACTTTCGTTAAAACCAATATTACCGCCTAATGATAACGTTCCATACGTTTGCTGCGGCCTGATACTATTAATCAAAGTCGCTTTATCTTGTGGCGTTAAACTACTCCCAAAATAAGTTGGCAATCCGTACCAATTGTATATTTGATTTTGATATCCTAAGTCTAAATTCCAGGATACGTCTCTTTGATTGGAACCATACATCAAATCTAGTGAAGTATCATAAAAGCGATTGTCAAGTGCCACATTTTGTATTCCGCCTTCGGAAGAATGATGGCGAAACATGCCTCCTATATAATCTGTGTTACTGATATCATGATTTACAAATAACTCCCCAATAAAAGTTCCATAATTCCCCACCCCAAATGTGGCATAATTTTTATATAAAAGTGCTTGTTTTTCTTTTTCTACTCCTTCTGCTTTTCCTTTAGAAGGTGTAAAAGTAGAAGCTACAGGAAAAGAGAAAATGGTATACTTAATCTTTTCTTTTTGGGCCGTTTCCTCTTCATCGAGTTCCGGAATTTCTTTTGGTTTAAAAGCATCCGAAATTTTTGGCGTGTACGGTTTTACTACATTTACAGTTTCGGTTCCTATTTGCTCTTTCTTTTGTGCAAACGAAAATTGGAAAAATAAAAGAAATAAAATCCCCAATCCAACACTTCCCGAAGGGAAAGGAGCCGTAAACGTTACTGCTGTATTTGTGAATGATTTTATGTTTAATTGTTTAACTGTCATGTTTTATTTTTTTACTTCTTATTTCTAATGCTTCTCATCTTATTTTTTAAACTTCCCATTCGCCTTTTGCAATAAATTGCGATTTACCGCCGATATTGATATCAAAATCATTATTAGTCAATTTTCCATCAAAATAAATTTGTGACGGTCTGTTGATGTATTCCCCCTGATGATTGGTAATTTGAATGTCTAACGCATGATATTTTAAAAGAAAAGCCTGCAAACACGTACTGGCACTACCAGTAGCTGCATCTTCTATCAGTTGATTGTTCTCGACACAAAGCATCCTACTACTGAGTTTAGCATCTTCTAAACAATAAAAATACAAGGCTCTGTGACTGGTTTTACAATTTGCCTGCATCCAATTGTTCATTTTATCCTTATCGATAATTAAACGCTCTAATGCCTTTATATTTTTGAGAGGAACAATTACAAAAGCACTTCCTGTAGTCACTTCCTGAATAGGAAATGCATCCTCAAAATCAGTACTACTTAAGTTGCTGAAAGTCGTGAAATCTTCCTTTGAAAAAGTATCCAAAAACTGAGGTTGAGCAGCTTGTAACCATACCAAATCTCCCACTTGACGTACTGGAATTTCACCTACGGGAACGGAAATTGTAATTTTATCTGGTTTATTTTCGAATATTTTATTCATCAAAACCCATGAAGTTCCTATAATGGGATGTCCAGCAAATTGCATTTCATGTTCTGGCGTGAATATGCGAATCGTAGCTGCGCACTTTTGACCATCAAGTTTTGCAATAAAAGTGCTTTCTGCAAAGTTGATTTCGCGCGCAATTAGCTGCATCTGTTCAGTACTTAAAGAATGTGCATCTAAGAAAACAGCCAGTTGATTGCCTGCGTATTTATTTTCTGTAAAAACATCAACGATATAAAAAGGTAGATTCATTCTCTTTGTTTTTTGGCTTGGATAATTTTAAAAAATATATGCCTATTCTATTTGTTTTTTTTGAATGTAATTCCCAAACGTCCTACTTAGTAATAGATGAATTCGTTTTGGATTCTTCCATTTTAATTCTGTCCAGTTCTTTTTGAGCATCGGCAACCACATCTGAAAAATCAGTGAAATTTTGAATGACATTTTCTAAAATATAAGTTGCTTGATAACTGTCTTTCAATCCGTAAAAATTCTTGGCCATTAAGACTAATCCTTTGGCTCCGAAATATTTATAGCTAGAATAACTCTTTGCTAACTTTTGAACTGCTGTGTTAGAAGCTTCAAATTTCTCGTCTTTATTTTTGAAATAAGCGTCATAATACAGGGCTTCAGCAGCTAATTCGCCTTTGGCAATCGTCATTAATTTGGCGTAAGCTACTTTCGCTTTATCTTCATCACCAGTCTCAATTGCGGCACGCGCGATGATAATTTGAGCATCACTTTTTACATTGCTATCTGTTTTAGGATTTATTAAAACCTTTTCTGCATAAATACCAGAATTAGCATAATCTTTTTTATCATAATAGGATTTCATCAAATTTGATTGTGCGAATGTTTTATTTTGAGCAAGGTCTGCCTCGTTTTCCAATCGAATTAAAACCGGAATTGCTTTTTCATATTCCTTATTTTTAAGGGAAATTTGGGCCAATCGCAACAACGATTGTTCTGTAAATTCACTTCTGGATTGCGCAATCACATATTCATAATTAGGAATTGATTTACTCTCAGCACCTTCAGCATAATGCAGTTGTGCTAAATAATAATTCGCCTGCAGAGCATGAATTCCGCGAGGAAACTGATTTATATATCCGTTAAATCCCGCTATGGCTTGCTTGGTGTTGTTTTGTTGAAATTGTTTTTCGGCGCCTTGATAGGTGTCATTATCTAATTCAGCATCGGTTACAGCTACAAAATCTAAGGTTCGAACCCAAGTTGCATATTCATCTACTCTGCCATTGTCTACATAAATCAATCGCGCGGTTGCAACTGCTTCAAGCGCTTCTGGAGTTCGCGGAAAATCAGCTGCCACTTTTTTAAATTTGGCTAATGCTTGATCATCTTTGTCTGTGTTGTAATACACTAACCCTTGACGCAAAATAGCTCTGGAAGTGAAAGAACCTTTTTTGAATTCCGTATTTAACCTGTCGTACGTTTTTACCGCAAGGTCATTTTGATTTTCGGCAACGTAGGTATTGGCCAATTCAAAAAGTGCATCGTCTCTGTATTCTGATTTTGGATACAGTTGTAAAAAAGCATTTATCTCGTCAATTTTCTTGTCATTTTTAGACATAAAACCATAAGAAATAGCTTTTTGGAAATACGCATAATCCGCATCTACACTTTTAGACTCAATCACTTTAGTATACGCATCCATTGCTGCAGCATATTTTGTAGTCACAAAACGGCAATCGGCTAACCGCAAATACGAATCATTCAAACGTACTTTATCAGAAGGCGCTTTTTCTATTTGGTTTTGGAAATAATTTCCCGCTTGCTCATATTCTTTTAATTTAAAATACGTATACGCAATATTGTAATTACTGTTTTTAAATTCTGGCGTGGTGCTGGCTTGGCTTGCACCAATAAACTGCTTAAAACTCAACAACGCTTCTTTGAATTCACTTAACACATACTCTGTTTCTCCTTTCCAGAACGTAGCACGAGCAGTGAAAATTGGATCTTTTTGTTCGACTATCGATTTCGAAAACATTTTCAAGGCTTCCTGATAATTTTCGTCCGTGTACAATTCTAAACCACGATAAAAAAGCACTTTTTGATACGCTAATTTATTTGCTGGTGATTTATTTTTTTCTAATAAAACTAATGCTTCTTTGTAATTTTTAGAAGAAATATAGGAATCAATTAATAGCTTTTCAACCTCAGTACGGCTTGAATTTTCTGGATATTTTTTCAAAAAAGATTGTAAAACAGCTGGTACACTTTGATACGAATTTCCTAATTCATAACTTAATTTAGCATAATTCAAACTGGCATCTTCTTGAATGGCCAAATCAAACTCCATTTCCGAAGCATTTTTAAAAGCATTCAGAGCTTGTTGTTTCTTATCGGTATTGAGATAACTTTCTCCCAAATGATAATACGCATTCTGCGCTACAAAATCTTTACCGCCAATGATTTTATTGAATTGCGCGATGGCACTTTCATAATCTTTTTGTTTGTAATGCGCATAGCCCAATTGGTAAAAATCTGTATTGTTCCACTTTCCTTTTTTTCCTTTGTAAGCTACTAAATATGGAATGGATGTATCATATTGCTTTAAATTAAAATAGCTTTCACCAATGATTTTACTCAGTTCAGATTTTTCTAAAGGTGTCGATTTTGCCATTGCTTTCTGTCCTAAATCGATCGCTTTTTGAAAATTCCCCAACTTAAAATTCATATCCGCTTGATAGTACGATAGCTTTTCTTTGTATTTTTCTTCCCCTGAAACTTCATCAAAATACTTGGTAGCTTGCTTGTAATCATCGCCTTCATAAGCCATAAATCCCAGATAATACTTAGCCTGAGAACCATATTCTGCTGAGTTTACGACTTTGTTCAAATAAACGATTGCTTCTTTTTTCTTTTTGGCATTAAAAAAACTATAACCTTTCTGGAAATTGAATTTGTCTAAGTCTGATCTGCTCAAACTACTTTCATCTACTTTATCAAACCATTGCAGTGCTTGCGGATAATCCCCCTGGCTAAAATGAAAATGCGCCACCTCAATGTAAGCCTGATTTTGCTTGACACTTGTAGGATATTCCGTGACAAATTGCTCCATCAACTCATCTGCATTGGATTGATTGGTTCGAATGGCACAATTGGCGGCATAATATGCACAATCCGATTTTAGCTCTTCGGTAGTCGCAGTTTCCTTTACTTTATTGAAAATGATTTGCGCAGAGGCATATTGATCATCCTTAAATAACGCTACTGCTTTGTTAAAATCTTTAGAATCGTGAGTATATATCATAGATTTTTGTGCCGAAACAGCCACAGTGACCATGAAAATCGATATAAAATAGAGCCAAGAAATTTTACGCATTGTAATTTATTTTAATAATTCAAATGTATCATATTCTGCAGTCTATAACGAATCGTTATTGGTTTTTATTATAAACATTTTTTTTAACACGGTAGAATTTAACTTTCCACACACAGCGATTTCGCCCTGTAAATGCAACTGCTTTGGCATATTATCCATAATTTTCTAAATTGTGTCTCATAGAACAGAATTTATTTTGAATAGAACCGTTATCTTATTACTTTTACCCAATAAACAAATGTAAATTATGTCACAAGCTGTACTGTCTCTAAAAAATGTAACGATATATCAAGAAGGAAAATCTATTTTATCAGAAGTAAATTTAGAGGTTAAACACGGAGAATTTCTATACATTATAGGGAAAACAGGCTCTGGAAAAAGTAGTTTAATGAAAACATTATATGCTGATTTACCTTTGACTGAAGGAGAAGGACACATTGTAGACTATGATTTAGCAACGCTAAAAGAAGATGACATTCCGTTTTTAAGACGTAAAATTGGAATCGTTTTTCAAGATTTCAAATTACTTCCTGATCGCACCGTAGATGCTAATATGCTTTTTGTATTGAAAGCAACTGGATGGACAGACATCACAGAAATGCAAAATAAAATTGAAGAAGTATTGAATAAAGTGGGGATGAAAGATTTTGGTAAAAAAATGCCACATCAACTTTCTGGAGGAGAACAACAACGGGTGGCTATTGCACGTGCTTTGCTGAACGACCCCGAATTAATCCTTGCTGATGAACCAACTGGAAACCTTGATCCACAAACCAGTGCCGAAGTGTTGGAGGTTTTAAAGAAAATCAATGCCAACGGAAAAACCATTATTATGGCGACGCATGATTATGCTTTGTTGATGAAATTCCCTTCAAAAACATTAAAATGTGAAGATGCTAAAATCTTTGAAGTAGTTCAACGAACGGCATAATGCTTTCTATTCTTGTTCCAATATACAATTACAATGTGTTTCCTCTTGTTGTAGCGTTGCACAAACAATGTACGGATTGCGGAATAGATTTTGAAATTCTTTGCCAAGACGACGCTTCTAATTCAAGTTTAAACGCTTTCAATGAACACGTAAACGAACTGTCTAATTGTAGTTTTGTCTCTTTAAAAGAAAATCTAGCACATCGCGCAAACCGAAATTCCCTTGCCGCACAAGCAAAATTTGATTATTTGCTTTTTATCGATGGGGACTCTATAATTATTCATGACAATTTCATAAAAAAATACGTTGAAACTCTTCAGGATTTTGATGTTGTTTATGGCGGAAGGTTGCATCCTGAAAAATGTCCTTCTAACCATCAAAAACTACGTTGGAAATACGGAAAATTTATTGAGGACAAATCTGCACCAAACCGGAAGAAAAAAACGTATCAATCGCTACTTTTCAACAATACTGTAATCAAAAAAGTGCTTTTCAACAAAATAAAATTTGACACGAACAGCAAGAAATACGGTCACGATGATACGCAATTGGCGTTCGAGATAAGCTTGCTAAAATGCAAAGTAAATCACACAGAAAACCCAGTTGAACATGGAGATATTGATACTAATCTCGTTTATTTGAATAAGACCAAAGCGTCTTTGGAGAATTTGATTTCACTGTACGAAGAAGAAAAAATTGATATTGAATTTGTGAGACTGATTCAATTGTATCATTTTTTAAACAGAACAAGACTTACTTATATTATTTCAAAATTACATTCCGTTTTCGAATCATTTTTTATTAAAAATCTGACTGGGAAATATCCTAATTTATTTGTTTTTAATTGGTTTCGAGTGGGCTATTTATGCTCATTACAACAAAAAAATTAATTCTTTTTGAGTCCGATAAATAACTGATCCCAAGTTTCCATAATAGAATCGACCTGGTATTTTTCACTGGACACTTTTGCCTTTTCGCCCATTTCTTCTCTTAATTTTATATTCTCGATTAAAGTCTCGACTGCATTTACATAATCCATCTCGTTACCGTTTTCAATTAAAAATCCATCTTTGCCATGAGTTAAAACACCTCTCGGCCCACACGGACAATCATAAGCTACACAAGGCAATCCAGATGCCATGGCCTCGATTAACACCATTCCAAAACCTTCAAATCGAGATGTCATCAGATAAAATGAAGCTTCTACATATTTATGTTCAATATCTTGAACTGGTTTATGAAAAACAACATTATTCGACACCTTTAGGTTTTCGGCCAATGATTTTAAATCGAGGTTTCCTGCGGCTTTACCGTAAATTTCCAAAATCCAATCGGGGTGCTTCACAACTACTTTTTTCCAGATTTGTAACAATCTATCAAATCCTTTTTCATACGTGTGCCTTCCTACGGCAATAGCTTTTTTATTTTCTAAAGCACTGGTTTTACGAGGAGTAAACCATAAAGGATTAGGTATAACAATTGTATTTTTAATATTCCATTCAGCAATGTTTTCGCTAGTTAAAACAACAAATCGATCGTATTTATGTATTCCTGCTTTTTTAAAAATGCTAATACCATTAGATATGACTTTCGTCAGGAAATTATCCTTTAATTCTCTTTCCTCGATAAACTTAGAACTGTGCATTTCTAACACAAGAGGAATTTTATTTTTTAAAATAAAAGGAATCAAATATGCTTTCAAACCATTATCACAAACGACAATGACATCGGGCTGAATGGTATTAATTTTAGTTTTTAATCCCTTCGAAAAAGAATTTAAAAACTGATATAAGTTTCCTTTTAAAACTATATCGTGAAAAATAATATTGGAATTAAAAGTATAGAACAACGGAGAAAAACCTTCGTTTTGAGTCAGAATATAAACTTCATATCCCAATTTTTCAACAAGATAATTTGCTTTTACTGAAAGGACTCTGGCTACACCACCTTCGTTATTTATGTTGGGAACAATGTATAAAAGTTTCATTTTTTTGAAATCATAAACTGATCAAAATCCCGAATATAATCTTCTTCGTCATATACATCAGAAGCCAAAACCAAACACACTGCTCCCGAAGAAAAATTATCTAATTCTCTCCAAATTCCCGTTGGGATATACAACCCAATATTAGGTTTGTTCAGTAGAAATGATTTTTTCTCTGTTCCATCATTTAAAATTACTTCAAAACTGCCGCTCAAAGCGATTAATACTGCGGATTGATTGATGTGCGAATGACCGCCTCTAAACGAATTGCTAGGCACATCAAAAAGGTAGTACACGCGCTTAAATTCAAATGGCACAATATCCTCTTGAATAAATGCTAAATTCCCACGCCTATCCTCTACAACAGGAATTTGCAACAGCTGTATGTCTCTGAGTGTAGTCATAGTTCTATTTTAAGCTAATTTTCATAAGATCCAACCATTGTTTTCCGATACTTGAAACCGAAAAAGATTGCACACTTTGCAATGCATTTTGCTTGCAATATCGATATAAATTTTCATCTTCTACCAATAAATTCATTGCTTCAGCAAGTTTTTCAACATCTTGGTTTGCAACCAACAATCCATTTTCCTTATGCTGAATCATTTCGCGTGGTCCAGATGAACAATCAAAAGCTACGACTGGTGTTTCGCAAGCCAAAGATTCTAGAATAACATTGGGCAAACCTTCATACAAACTACTTAAAACAAAAAATCGCGCCTTTTTTAAATATTTAAATGGATTGTCCTGGTAGCCCAAAAAATGTACTTTATCAACTACATTTCTTGTTTTGGCCACATTTAAGAGCATTTGCATTTGTTCTCCATCGCCCAGCAAAACCAAATGAATACCGGTTTTTGGTAAAATAGATTTGGAATATGCTTCAATCAATTTATCAAATTGTTTGATGTTGGTTTCCATTTGGCCCATGCTAATAATACAATCAAATTCAAGCTCACTTTTCTCTTTGCTTTTTAGGGTAATTTCATCAATATCAATTGGATTATAAATTCGGATAACATTTTTTAACTGGTGTTTATTCTGTATTAATGCTTTGGATTCATCCGAAATACTGACTATTTTATAACAATCTCCGTACATAAAGCGGCTAAGAAAAGTCCAATTTGGCAGGTAATGATCTATTAGAAAACTATGAACAGTAAAAATAGTTTTCGTTTTATAAAGCCACTTTGCAATGAGCACTTCTTGAATGGGTTTTACTCTAAATCGGAAATCGATAATGAAATCAAATTGGTTTTCGACTAGGCATTTTCTAAGAAAAGTGAACCGTTTCCATTTATTAAAAAAGTTGTTGGATGCATTTTTCTGCTTACCTAAATTAACTAATTTCCCGGAATAGGCATACGATACGGAATCGAGAACGATAATATTATGAACCTCTAATCCTTGTTTTTCAAAAAAATGAGACAGTGTGGCCATCACCTTTTCGGCTCCGCCAATACTTAATCGATAACCAATTAAAGCAATTTTAATTTTTTTGTTGGGCAATATCATTATCGATTTCTTATTTTCGTATCAAATATAACTCTTTTAAAAAAATATGCAAGTCAATCCATTGGTCACCATTATTTGCTTATGTTACAATCAGCAGGATTATATCTTGGAGAGTTTGTTTTCAGTAATTAATCAAGATTATCCTTGTATAGAACTGATCATTGTTGATGATTGTAGTACAGATAACTCGAGAGCAGTAATCGAAAAATGGCAACTTGATTTCCCGAAAATTCAATTTATTGCAAACGACTTTAATTTAGGAAGCACGAAATCGTTCAATAAAGCCTTGAAAAAAGCCCAAGGTGAATTCATCATTGACTTGGCGGCTGATGATGTTTTATTGCCACATTGTGTGAGCTCACAAATAAATGCTTATAAAAATACAGCTTATAAAAACCTTGGTGTTGTCTATGGCAATGCTGCATTAATCACTGAAAAAGGAGTTTTTGATTCTTATTATTTCCCTGTAAACCATCTTAAAAAAGTAGTAACTTCCAGACTCACGGGTGATATTTACGAATCCATTCTTAGTGGTGGTGATTGTATGTGCTCGGTTTCATCGATGGTAAAAAAATCAGTGTTTGATTCTTTAAATGGTTATGACGAGTCGCTGGCTTATGAAGATTTAGATTTTTGGATTCGCACATCTCGAATGTATGATTTCGATTTTATTGATGCCATTTTAATTCAAAAAAGGACGGTTGAAAATTCATTAGGAACCCATTTTTTTAAGAAAAATGATGCTCGAGGCCGAAAAATAAACCACTCTACTTATTTAATTCTAAAAAAGGCAATTGCACTTAACAAAACAAAAAAAGAGAATAAAGCTGTTTTAAAACGAATTCATTTTGAACTGATTTTAGCCTGTAAAACAGCCGATTACATGCTGCTCTTGAAATATAGTTTACTTGCGATAAAGCTAAGACTATAATTACAATTTTTTTAGATACTGATTTAACCGATTTTGTTTCCTAGTATTTTGATTCTATCAAAACGCGTTCATTCAATTAAATAGGACTGCTGAGCAAAGTTCGATTTGCATACAATTATTATACTTTCAATTTTAGACTTTTTTTGAGTTTTGTAGATGTAAAAAACTTCAATCAGGTAGCTATCGTTAATTGTGTGAAGATTTTAAATTACTACTCGAGGTCAAAATTTATTTTTAATTTTCAAATAGTAATTTCTCAATCCCACCCGCTTATTAATTCCTCGAAACGAATACACAAGCGAAAAAACAAGCAATATAGAAATGATGATCTGCGCAGTATAGTTTGAAAAATAAAATAGACATAAACAACTTGCAGCTCCCACAAATAGTGAAAACACTATAATTTTAGCACACGCTACTTTGAAACTAAATCCATATTTTTTATTCACAACTCGATAGACATAAAAACCATACAAGCTAAAATTCAGAATACTGGCAAGTCCTATACCTAAAAGTCCAAAATAATTATACGATAAAATGGTTAAGCTTACATTTAAAAAATCACCTAGTAATTCCTGAATAAAATACTGTTTTTTATCGCCTTTAGCCAAAATTACAAACCCTAGTGGCCAAATTACCGCCTTTATAATCATTGCAAAAAGCCCCGCTTTAAAAATCATATTAACGGGTAAAAAATCTTTTGAATACAACAATTCAATCCAGTAAGGAGCTGTAATATAAAGAAACAATATGGCAGGTGTAAGCAAAAGTAAAGTAATTTCAATTTGATGATTTACTAGATTTTTCATCTCAGAATGATTTTCGTTTATGCTAGTCAATCTGGGATAAAAATCGATCGCCATGGCATTAAATATCAGTCCTACGTACGAAATCAAAATAACTGTACTAACTTCATAAAACCCGACAATCTCTAATGCTGCACCTTTATTATTTAAATAGAGCTTGATAAGAAACGTACATACATACCCAAAAATAACATTTATTGACAATAAAAAACCAAGTTTTAAAATCGGTATTGCTTTATTCCAAATTTCAGAAATAGGAAGTCTATTCACTTGCTGTTGCACATTTCTGGTGTAATAGATATTGACCATCAAATTGATTGCGCTGGCCAGCAAAATGACATATATAATCCCATCGAATCTTAAAAAATAATATAGGGCAACACTACAAATTGAAACTAAAATTGAGGAAACTATATTAGAAATAGCGATTGTTTTTAGCATCCGCATTCCTTGTAATATTGCAACGCGGCTAGCGGTATAACTGGTAAAAATAAAGTTGATTGACAAAAAAACAAACCAATAATATTTGTTTGAAGAACCAAAAGTAAGTTGGCTCAGAAGAGGACTGAATATGATTGTTAATACTGTACCAAATATACCAATCCCCAATGCCATTTTTTGCACTAGATAAATAGTTTCAGATGTTTTTTGAGCGCTGTCTGGCTTTCCCGACGCATTTGCGATTTCTCTCACACTGGTAGTGCTAATGCCAAAACTAGTAACTGCAGAAATAATATTAATTGTATTTGTCACCAGTCCAACTATTCCTATACCAATTGGGCCTAAAAAAACAGCAATAAATTTATAGCTAACGACGCTCACAGCCATTTTGATAAATTGCATCGCACCAAAAACACCAGTAGCTTCTAAAATTGATTGATATGAATTAGAATTACTATTTCGCTCCATCTTATTCCAATTTACAACCAAAGGATTCGTATTGATTTCTGAATTCTCTTTTCCAGATGGACCATTTCTCGTTCGAAACTAATTTGTTTTGATGACCAATAATAGCGTAAATCACGGTTTCATCAAAATCGTTTGGGTAATTATTAATGGCATCAAACTTATTTGTAAACCAAGCCTCATTCAACATCAAATTAAAAGCAAACATATCGATCAACACTCCGTTTTTATTTTGTGAAGTTGCCGAGGATGAAAAGCCAGTTTTCATAACTTCGTTGTTTGTGTGCGCAAAAAACATTTCTTTATTTCTGTTGTAAAACTTCACCGCATTATAGAGCTGGAGTCCTTCGTTTACATCATTATTATGATTGGACCACAATTGCAAAAAATAATTTTTATGAAATAGAATACCTGCAACTGCATATATGGAATAATATGCTAGCAACCTGTCAAGTGTATTAATTTTGAAAAACCTAAGCATTTTGCGAATACCGAATCTATCTAACTTATAAAAAATACAGTAGTATAAAAAGGGGTTTCTAATGAATAAATCTGGTTTGTAAACAGTAATCTTATTGGCAATTTTTATCGTTTTTTTCTGTATTAATTTTGGATTTCCTAGCCAAAAAAGTTTTACAAACTGAATACCATTTTTTTGTGTCGAAAATAATAATTCTTGCAAATCTACTTTTTCAGTAAACCACATATCATCTTCCAGCAAAATAAAATAATCCGAAGATTTTTGCGCAATTTCTACCCATAAATCAATTGGAATTGCAGTTATTGCAGGAGTTTTACCAACTGAAGTGCATTTCACTTTTTCGTCATAATAACCCGATTTATAGATCATTGTTTCAGGGAAACTGCGTTGTAATTTATCCAAGTACTTTTGTGGTGTTCCATCGTCTAAAATCTTAATATTAAACTCTAAACCACTACAGTTTCTATAAATACTTTGAATACATCTATCCAAATAATACGGCCTATTAAATGATTTGATTAGGATGTCCATTCATTCAGTTTTTCAATGATTTTAGTCACCTCATCCATCGTTAAAACAGGACTTATAGGTAAACTCAATACTTCATCATGAATTTTTTGGGTAATCGGAAAAGACAAATGGTTCAAAAATGACAAAGCCTTTTGATTGTGCGGCGGAACTGGATAATGGATAACCGTCTGTATGCCGTTTTGATGCAAATAATCTTGTAAATCTATTCTGTTTTGAGTTCGAATAACAAACAAGTGAAAAACGTGATTGGATTGCTTCTTTTCATCAATTGATACCGTTGGCAAGATGATTTTTTCATTTTTAATTTCAATCAAATACCGTTTGGCAATTGCTTTTCGGTGTTCATTATCTGCATCTAAAAAAGGGAGTTTCACATTGAGAAAAGCCGCTTGAAGCTCATCTAATCTTGAATTAAGCCCAATGTGATCGTTGTAATATTTGGTTTCGGAACCGTAATTCCGAAGTGATCGAATGGTTTTGGCTAACTCCAAATCATTTGTGGTAACTGCGCCAGCATCTCCTAAAGCACCAAGATTTTTCCCAGGATAAAAACTATATGCTACGCTTGATTTTTGATTCGAGATTTTTGACTCTAGATTTTTGATTGCTCCGTGAGCCTGAGCAGCATCTTCAATGACTAGCAAATTATTTACCTGAGCAATTTCATGTATCGCATCCATTTCTGCCAATTGTCCGTAGAGATGAACCACAAGAACGGCTTTGGTTTTTGAGTTGATTTTTTCTGTAATTAGATCGGGATTGATGTTGTAGGTTTCTAATTTTGGCTCGACCAAAACAGGAATTAAATCTGCCTCCAAAATAGCGAGGATACTAGCAATATAGGTGTTTGCAGGAACAATAACTTCATCCCCTTTCTGTAGTTTCCCCAGCTGAATGTATGCTTTAAAAATCAAAACCAGAGCATCCAGACCATTTCCTGTACCAATGCAATATTGTGTCCCGCAATACTTAGCGAAACTCGTTTCGAATTCCTTTACTTCATTGCCTAAAATATACCAACCAGTAGCTAAAACCACTTTCAATTTTTCTTGAAAAGCAATTTCATACGGTTCGTTTATTTTTTTTAAATCAAGAAATGGTATCATATCAGCTTCATTTTATAAAAATCCTGACTGTAAACAGAGCAGCCTAATTCTTCTTTTTGTTTCAAAAGTCCAGCATTGTATCCTTTTTCATCATCCTCATTCACAATTCCCATATCAAAAAAAAGTTTGCCTTCACTCTTGTATTTTTTTATCAAATTGATGAATAGAAAATCCAAGGCGCGCATCTCCTCACCTTTTTTTGTGGTGGCTCCATATTGCGATTTCACCACTTTTTCTGACTCGAAAATCGTAATGCCTGCAATGATTGCGCCGTCATAATAAGCTGAAAACTGTCTAATATTATTCGGAAACTTCTCTTTGAGCGCCGAAATTTCTTGCCACGTATGTACGGGCTTTGCATTGTGTTTTTCTAATAGTCTTGGCTCTAAAACCATTTTCCAAAACAACTCCAATTGCTGTTCTTCGACTAGTTCGAGATCGAGTTCCTCAATTCTCCTGAAATGTTTTAATTTACTTTTTGAAATGGTTAATGGCGTGGCTAAATTGATGGCCAAGTTCATTTCTTTGTGATCCAAAAGTGTTCCTTTCTTAATCAAGAAAAAATCAATTTCGGCATTGCCTTTTGACACATAAAATGAAGGAATTGGTTTGTAATAAAAGGTTTGCATCTCATTTTCTTTCAAAAAAGACAAAAGTGAATCCAAAATTACTGCTACTTTTTCTCCATTTAATTTAGCTGAATACACCAATCCCCCATAAGTAAGCCCTTGATGCGAAAAAACGGCATTTCCACCTCTGTTTGCAGGCAAAAGAGCGACTAGTTTATCGTCCTCAAAAATCATCAAAGAAAAATCTTCGAATCGATCTTTGTGGTATTCCATAAAATCGCGGTGAAACAAAAAGGTAGCGTTTTTGGCTTGACCAATAAAGGTGTTCCAATTTGCATAATCCTTCTCTTGGTACTGTTTTACGGAGTAGTTTTTCACTATTTAATTTTAGACTTCGTGAAAGTAATCATTTTTTATTTATGTTCTAATGTAGGCAAATACCATTTGAATTTTACTGCCATCAGACGAAAGGAAATAATAACCAGCGAGGTTGTCAGGTATAAAACATCATTTTCTAAATTAAATTCACGAAGAATAAAGAAAACTATTCCACCTAAAATACAAATTGTCGCATAAATTTCTCTCCTAAAAATAACAGGTATTTCTGTACATAAAATATCTCGAATAACGCCACCAAAACAAGCTGTCATGGTTCCTAATGCCACACATATAACTGGATGAAGACCAATATTTATTCCTTTTTCGAGTCCAATTAAAGTAAAAACACCCAACCCAATGGTATCAAATAAAAACAAGGACGTTCGCAACGTATCGAATTTTTTTCTAAAAATAATGGCCAATACAAATCCGATGATGATTACATAAACGTAAATTAAATCTAGCATCCATCCCACTGGCGTTCTGCCAATCAAAATATCGCGAAGTGTCCCGCCTCCTACCGCTGTTACGAAAGCGATGATAAACACTCCAAAGGGATCCATTTTTTTATTCATTGCCGTCAAAGCGCCAGACATAGCAAAAGCCATCGTGCCGATAATGTCTAAAAATTGGAACATTTATTTTGGATTAAAATGGATAAAACGCCTGTTGTTTGCTACTATTATAGAAAACAAAATTAAAGAAAATACTGGTGTAAACGCTTCTATTTTCTACAATTAATCAACTTACGATTCACCTTGTAAATATTCGAATTCAAATAGAACAAACTGAAATATCTCTATGTATCTTTGTTTTCTAAAAATTAAATAGTTGTACCTCTTGAAACAAATCACTTCGATACAAAATCCCTACATCAAATCATTAGTGCAATTGCAGGAAAAAGCAAAAGTACGCAAACAAACTGGAACCTTTTTAATGGAAGGAAAGCGCGAAATTGCAATTGCTATTAAAGGTGGTTATGAAATGGAAAAGCTCTTGTTTTTGCCGGAAATTTGCTCGGAAGCCGAAGCCCGACAATTATCTAGCTACGCTGATTTGATTGAAATTAATAAAGAAGTCTATCAAAAACTAGCTTACAGGGACACTACCGAAGGTGTTTTGGCTGTGGCCAAAACCAAATCGATGCAATTATCCGATTTGAAATTATCCCAAAACCCGTTGATTCTTATTGCCGAAGCACCCGAAAAACCTGGAAATATTGGCGCTTTATTGCGAACGGCCGACGCTGCTAATCTGGATGCAGTACTTATAGCAAATCTTAAAAGTGATTTGTACAACCCAAACATTGTGCGATCCAGCGTTGGATGTTTGTTCACGAACCAAATTGCAACTGGAACTACCGCTGAAATTATAGCTTTTTTGAAAGAAAGAAATATCAATTTTTATTGTGCTACTTTACAAAACTCGACGTCGTACCACACGCAAGATTACACTACTCCAACGGCATTAGTTGTAGGAACAGAAGCCACTGGATTGACAGAGGAATGGCGTAACGCAGCCACCCAAAATATCATTATTCCGATGCAAGGCGAAATTGATTCGATGAATGTTTCGGTCGCAGCTGCCATCTTAATCTTTGAAGCTAAAAGACAAAGAGGGTTTTAGATTTTAGATTGCATATTAACGATTGGAGATTGCTAAAAAGAGAATGCCTAAAATAAAAAAACAAACTACTTTATATCCCACAAATGAATTTAGAAGAAAGAATTTTACAAGCTGAAACCAGAATTTTTAAAACCGTTTTTCCAAGCACGACAAACCACTACGATACTTTATTTGGAGGAACAGCCATGTTAATGATGGATGAAGTAGCGTTTATAGCAGCCACAAGATTTACTAGAAAAAGATGTGTAACGGTTTCGTCTGACAGAATTGATTTTAAAAAACCAATTCCAGCTGGAACAATTGTAGAACTAATAGGTAAAGTATCTAAAATTGGAAACACTAGTTTAGATGTGAAAGTAGAAATTTATATCGAGCAAATGTACAGCAATCATAGAGAAAAGGCCATATCTGGAAACTTTACTTTTGTTGCATTGGATGAAAATAAAAAACCAATTCGCATTCTAGACAATAATGAAACTGCTTAGAACCCGTATTATTTTCGAATCCTAAAATCTTCTTGTTTATTTGATTACTTATTGTTATTTTTAAGAAATGAACCATGCCGTTATGACAGAAATAGATTTAGAAAAAGAAAACAAAGCAATTGCCCAAGAATACAAAGAACTGCTACGTATTAGTTACCAAACCTTGACCACTGAGGACAAGAAACTGATTCGGAAAGCATTTGATGTATCTGTAGAAGCACACAAAGATCAACGAAGAAAATCAGGTGAAGCATATATCTTTCATCCCATTGCTGTGGCAAAAATCGTTGCTTCAGAAATTGGTTTGGGCGCTACCTCTATTGCAGCTGCATTACTTCATGATGTGGTTGAAGATACCCCAACAACTATTCAAGATATTGAACGTTTGTTTAATCCAAAGGTTGCCCAACTCGTTGAAGGATTAACCAAAATATCGATGGTTCAAAAGGATTTAAACGCTTCATTACAAGCCGAAAATTTCAGAAAAATGATTCTGACTTTGAATGATGATGTTCGTGTAATTCTGATTAAACTTGCCGATCGTTTGCATAATATGCAAACCATGGAGTCGATGCAGGAAGACAAGCAAACTAAAATTGCCTCAGAAACCTTATACATCTATGCTCCATTAGCACACCGATTGGGTTTGTACAACATAAAAACTAAACTAGAAGATTTAGGTTTAAAATACACAGAAAAAGCTGTTTACAATGATATTGTAAGTAAAATAAAAGAAACAAAAGAAGAACAAGACGCTTATATCGAAGCCATTTCTACTGTTCTGAAGACTTCATTAGACCTGGAAGGTGTAGAATATATAATTAAAGGCCGTCCAAAATCTATTTATTCTATTCGCAGAAAAATGCTGGCGCAAAATGTAAGCTTTGATGAAGTCTATGATAAATTTGCATTGCGAATTGTTTACAAATCGAATACTCACGATGAAAAATTTCTAGCTTGGAAAATATATTCAATAGTTACAGATCATTACAGACCAAGCCCTAGTCGTTTGCGAGACTGGATTTCATCACCAAAATCAACTGGATATGAAGCCTTGCACATTACGGTTATGGGACCAAAAGGCCGTTGGGTAGAAGTACAAGTTCGAAGTGAGCGTATGGACGAAATTGCGGAAAAAGGGTATGCTGCGCACTATAAATATAAAAACGGCGCTACAGAAGAAAGCGGTTTAGATGTTTGGTTAAACTTACTCAAAGAAGCTTTAGAAAATTCTGAAACGAATGCTGTAGATTTTGTTGAAGATTTTAAAATGAATTTATATTCCAAAGAAATCTTTGTATTTACTCCAAAAGGTGAAATAAAATCATTGCCCAAAGGCGCTACATCACTTGATTTTGCTTTTAGTATTCACTCTGAAATTGGGATTCGCACTAGAGGAACACGCGTTAATGGAAAATTGGTTCCTTTGAATTTCGAATTAAAAAGTGGCGACCAAATTGACATTATTACTTCGCAACATCAAAAACCCACCATCAACTGGTTGGACTATGTAACTACTTCGCGAGCAAAAACGAAAATAAAAAATGTTTTAAACGAAAACACTAAGAAAATTGGTGAAGAAGGAAAAGAACTTCTGACTCGAAAATTAAAACATTTAAAAATAACCATGAGCGAACAAGTGGTTAATGAATTAGTTAATTTTTTCAAACTCAAAACAAGTTTAGATTTATTTTATCGTGTAGGAATTGGTGCCATTGAAAATCAACAACTCAAGGATTACGCAGCACAAAAAAGTAATAGTTTCATTAATTTTTTCAAAAATAAAATGAAACGTTCACCAAGCACAGCCGATGAGGACATTCATAAACCAACAATCAGTAGTAATTATGACATGCTCGTTTTTGGCAAAGAACATGATAAATTGGATTATAAGTTATCGCCTTGCTGCAACCCCATACCTGGAGATGACGTATTTGGATTTGTAACCATCAACGAAGGAATAAAAGTGCACAAAAAAGATTGTCCGAACGCGCTGGGCATGCAGTCCAACTATGCGTACCGAATTATGACAGCCAAATGGATTGACTCCTCGCAAGAAGAATTCAAAGCCATTATTAACGTTACGGGAATGGATGTTTTAGGGCTTACCAACCAATTGACAAAAGTGATTTCAAATAACATGCATGTCAATATTCAAAGTATTTCCTTGAGCACTGATGCAGGAATTTTTCATGGTCAAGTGGCTGTAATTGTGCAAAACAATACCATTTTGAAAAAAATGATCAATAATATCAAAAAAATTGACGGTATAGATAAAGTAACACGTGTTTATAAAACGTAGTAATAAATTCGATTTTTGTTTTAAATCAAAGTGTACTGCATATGAAACTTAAAAAACTTAAAACTAAACAAACTGGAATCTTTATACTTTAAACTAAAAAAATTACCTTTGCCTGCATATGACACTCATTTCCACAGATAACACCAAAAACCAAGAGATTGTAAAAAATGTTTTTACAATGTATCTCGAAAAAAAAGGACATCGCAAAACTCCAGAACGTTATGCAATCCTTCAGGAAATTTACGATAGCGAAGAACATTTTGATGTAGAGAATCTGTATATCAAGATGAAAAACAAAAACTATCGTGTGAGTAGAGCAACACTTTACAACACCATTGAGTTGCTATTAGACTGTGCTTTGGTACGCAAACACCAATTTGGCCAAAATCAAGCACATTACGAAAAATCATACTTTGACAAACAACACGATCATATTATCATGACCGATACTGGAGAAGTAATTGAATTTTGCGATCCTAGAATTCAAACTATCAAAAAAACAATTGAAGAAATTTTTGATATCGAAATCACCAACCACTCGTTGTATCTCTACGGAACTAAAAGACAAAATAAAAGCTTAGACGAAAAAGATCGTCCTTAAACATAAAAACTAACTACAAATAACATACAGAATGACGGTAGATTTATTACTAGGATTACAATGGGGAGATGAGGGAAAAGGAAAAATTGTTGATGTTCTTACTTCTAAATATGATATTATAGCCCGTTTTCAAGGGGGACCAAATGCAGGACACACCTTAGAATTTGACGGCATAAAACATGTTCTTAGAACGATACCATCCGGTATTTTTCACAAAACTGCTGTAAACATTATTGGAAACGGAGTAGTAATTGATCCTGTTGTATTTCAAAAAGAAATTGAAGGACTGGAACGATTTAATTTAGACATCAAAAATAAATTAATCATTTCTAGAAAAGCACATCTAATTTTGCCTACGCACCGCTTACTAGATGCCGCCTCTGAAGCGTCTAAAGGAAAAGCAAAAATTGGTTCTACCTTAAAAGGAATTGGTCCAACTTATATGGACAAAACCGGAAGAAACGGACTTCGTGTAGGAGATATTGAATTAGAAGATTTTGCAGACCGTTACAGAGCTTTGGCTGACAAGCATGAAGCCATGATCAAGTTTTATGATGTGGCCATCCAATACAATCTTGAAGAACTTGAAAAAGAATTCTTTGAAGCAATTGAAGAACTAAAAAAATTAGATTTCATCGATAGTGAAGAATATTTACACCAAGCGCAAAAAGCAGGAAAAGCCATTTTATGCGAAGGTGCTCAAGGTTCTTTATTAGATGTCGATTTTGGTACGTATCCTTTTGTAACTTCATCAAACACAACAGCTGCTGGCGCTTGTACTGGTTTAGGGATTGCTCCAAATAAAATCAAAGAAGTCTACGGAATTTTCAAAGCCTACGTAACACGTGTAGGTAGTGGTCCGTTTCCAACAGAACTTTTTGACGAAGATGGTGCTACGATGGCACGTGTAGGAAATGAATTTGGATCTGTTACAGGAAGACAAAGACGTTGTGGTTGGTTAGACTTAGTAGCGCTTAAATATGCGGTACAAGTAAATGGTGTGACTCAGTTAATGATGATGAAAGGCGATGTATTGTCAGGATTTGAAACCTTAAAAGTGTGTACGGAATACAATTATAAAGGCGAAAAAATTGCTCATTTCCCTTACAACATAGAGCCAGAAAATGTAACTCCTGTTTACCAAGACTTCAAAGGATGGAAACAAGATTTAACAGGTATGACAAGTTATGATGAATTGCCAATTGAATTGAAAGAATATATTGAATTTATCGAAAGAGAAGTTGAAATTCCAATCAAAATAGTCTCAGTTGGTCCCGACAGAAAACAAACCATCTTAAAATAATACAACCAAACGCCCTGAATTTCGGGGCGTTTTTTTTGTTTAAATCTATATTGAACCTTATGACTGATCCAAAAATCATAATCAAGAACACTGAAGTACTCTCTGATAACCATTATGTTTTAAACAAAGTTACCTTTGACTATCAAAAAAAAGACGACTCTTGGATTACCCAAAAAAGAGAAGTATACGACCGAGGCAATGGTGCAGCAATTTTATTGTATAATAAACAACAAAAAACCGTCATTTTGACCCGACAATTTCGTTTACCTACATATTTAAATGGGAATTCAACTGGCATGACGCTGGAAGTTTGTGCCGGACTTTTAGACCAAGACAATCCAGAGCAATGCATCATTCGGGAAACCGAAGAAGAAACTGGCTACCGCATTACAAACGTTACTAAAGTAATGGAAACCTATATGTCACCTGGCGCAGTAACCGAAATTTTATATTTATTTGTAGGCGAGTACGATGAATCGATGCGAGTGAGTGAAGGAGGTGGCGTAGCACACGAGGAAGAAAACATTGAGGTAATAGAAATGCCACTTGATGAAGCCTATGCTATGATTGAATCTGGCCAAATGCAGGATGCTAAGACTATTATTCTATTGCAATATGCCAAAATTAACAGTTTCCTGTAATGAATAATGCGACCAAAGGAATTCTATTTGCTTTATTAGCCACCTTGCTTTGGTCTGGAAATATGGTCGTTGCAAGCGGCATAAAAGGCCACATTCCTCCTGTTGGTTTGGCTTTTTGGCGCTGGACCGTTGCTTGCATTGTGTTGGCGCCATTTGCTTTAAAAAGTACTATCAATGATTTCAAAATTATACGGAATCATTTTGCATACCTTGCACTTACAGCTGTAATGGGCATCACCGTGTTTAATACGCTCATTTATTTTGCAGGTAAAACAACAAGTGCGGTCAACTTATCATTGATAGCGATTTCCATTCCTTTATTCATTGTAGTTTTGTCTCGAATTATTTTTAAAGAAAAAGTTTCTAACATTAAAATTACAGGAATTGCAATAATCATTACGGGAGTTTTGGTACTCATTTCGAAAGGATCGTTTCAAGCTCTGTTACAAATCAATTTTGCGATTGGAGATGTTTTGATGCTTTTGGCTTGTTTATTTTTTGCATATTATACCATTTTAGTCCGTAAAAAGCCAGATGAATTGTCGCCAAAAGTCTTTCTTTTCAGTGTTTTTGTAATTGGAACCATATTATTGTTTCCGTTTTATTTTATTGAAAATCTGTACTTTAAAAAAGTATATTTTGACATCAAAACAATCTTAGTTGTAAGTTATGTTGGAATTTGCGCCTCCTTAATTTCGTTTTATTTCTGGAACGAAGCGATTCGATTTATTGGCACTTCAAAAACGGCCATGATTTATTATCTGATTCCCGTTTTTAGTGGCGTTTTAGCATATATTTTTCTAAATCAAGCCATTGTAATAACTCAAGTTATCAGTATGGGAATTATTATTGTGGGTTTATTGATTACCAATAAAAAATAATGTCAGAATCAAAAAAAAACTATTCAGACAAAAATAAATTGCTGTAAAGAAGTTCTATTTCTTTTTTAAATTCGGCAAAAAGAAAGCAATGATCCCAATCAAAGGTAAAAAAGCACAAAGAATATAGACATAAGTAATACTGGTATGATCCGCAAGATTTCCTAATAAAGCCGAACCTAAACCACCCATTCCGAAAGCAAAGCCATAAAAAAGACCAGAAACCATTCCGAGTTTTTTAGGCAATAATTCTTGTGCATAAACTAAAATTGCTGGAAATGCAGATGAAATAATTATTCCTATCACCACTGATAATACTCCTGTCCAAAACAAATCCATATACGGCAATAATAATGTAAATGGTGCAGCTCCTAAAACAGAAAACCATATCACATATTTTCTCCCAAACTTATCGCCAAGCGGCCCACCAATTAAAGTTCCGATAGCGCAAGAAACTAAAAACAAAACCAAATGAAATTGGGCATCTTGCACCGATAATCCAAATTTTTCAATCAAATAAAAGGTGAAGTAACTCGACATACTCGCCATATAAAAGAACTTCGAAAATATTAAAATCATTAAAATCACTACCGATATTACAATCGTTTTTTGAGATAGATTGGGCAAATCGATCACCGCTTTTTTAGTAATTCTTAAATTCAAATGGCTTTGATACCAAAGTGCAATTCGGCTTAAAACTAGCAATCCGATTAACGCAACAATGGCAAACCAAATGATGTAAAATTGTGTGTTTGGCACTACTATAAGCGCCACTAACAAGGGACCAATTGCTGTCCCGGCATTACCTCCCAATTGAAAGATAGACTGCGCTAAACCCCGTTTTCCGCCTGAGGCCAAAAAAGAAATTCGCGAAGCTTCTGGATGAAAAATAGAGGAACCAATGCCAACCAAAATTACTGCTACGATTATCATTCCAAAACTAGAAGCATAGGATAAATTAACAATTCCAGCTAAAGTAAACAACATTCCGAAAATTTGAGAAAAAGGTTTGGGCCTTTTATCAGTGTACAATCCCACTAGCGGTTGCAAGATCGAAGCTGCCAGCTGATACGCTAGGGTGATTAAACCTATTTGCGCAAAATTTAAATTAAAATTTTGCTTTAAAATGGGATAGGAAGCAGGAATAACTGCTTGCAGCAAATCGTTTAATAAATGAGCAAAAGCAATCGAAAATAATATCGAATAAATGGTTTGTTGCGCAATAGGACTAGTATCGGTATTTGAGGACGTCCCTAAAGTTGAATTCATAGTATAATAAAATAGGTCAATGATTAACTAACAAGACTCGCATTAAAAAATTCAAATAAACTGAACCAAAAAATACCAAAATAATAGCGTAACAAACGATAATGGGATTCCAAAACCAATCATCATGCTACTCAATCGCGGTTTTAATCCGTGTGTGGAAGCCAAAATACAAGCGGTAATCATGGGCGCCATTGCCGATTCTAGTACTGCAACTTGGATCACTTTTGAATGCTGCTGCAAAATTACAACATACAACACGTAAATCAGTGCGGGCGTCAGTATTAGTTTATATAAAAGACCTAATCCCAAAAAGTGCCAATGCTGACTTTTTCGATCGAAACGCAACTGTAAACCTACGGATAGCAAAGCTAAAGGCGTTACAAAACTACCTGTTGTTTTGAAGACCACCTGTAGAAAATCCAGAAACTCAAAATTCAGAATATTCATCACGCAAGCAATTAAAAAAGTGATAAACGGTGGAAAAAGAAAAATCTTTTTGGCAATTTGAAAACCATTGGGATTCCCGCTAGAATAAATGGTCGCCACCAAAATTCCTAAAGTAGACAGCACCACAAAAGAGCCCGGTTGGTCTACCAAAATGGCTGTTTTCAAACCTTCTTCGCCATACAGCGCTTCAATAATTGGAAAACCCAAAAAAGAAGTATTTCCTAAACCAGCGGTCAGAATTAAGCAACCAATCAATTTTTTAGACCATCTCAACCGCTTTCCTAAGACACTAAAAAACAAATACGACACTATAAAGCCAATCCAAGCTACACCAATAGGATAGAGTAATTCCGGGCTCCAATTAATTTTAGGAATGTAATACAAAGCCAAAGCAGGAAGGCAGACGTAAATAACAATCTTGTTTAATACAGTATAGGCGTGAGTGGGAAACCATTTTACATGTTGCAATAAAATGCCTAGCAATAAAAAAACAAAAATTAGGATAAAGTTGGTCATAATCATCAAAGATATTGACTAATGGTAAATAAAATGAATTCAAAAAAATAAAATTTGTAAAAATAGACGACAAAAGAGGAACCATCAAAATGAAATGACATTTTAAGAGAATGACGGTCTATTCAAAATAGTTTTTATTATTTTTACTATTCTAAAAAATAGTTTTGCCAAATAAAAAACCTAATCCTAGCGCCTTACAAGAAAAACCCGGTATTGCTGCTCCTGAAATTATCAGTGCTTCGGCCATTGGTACCATTCAACGTTTTAGAAAAATACAACCTTCGGCAAAAGATCTTGTTGCTGGCATTTTAGACGAAAACATTACAGCCTTGAGTCGCTCCATTACTTTAGTGGAAAGTACCAATAGCGGTCATTTGGCGAAAGCCAATGAAGTTATCAATGCGTGTTTGCCTCACGCCAATCAATCGGTGCGTATAGGAATCACAGGCGTTCCAGGCGTTGGTAAAAGTACTTTTATTGAAGCTTTTGGAACCTATTTAACTAGTTTAGGCAAAAAAGTGGCGGTACTCGCTGTAGATCCCAGCAGTACGATTAGTCACGGCAGTATTCTTGGGGATAAAACCAGAATGGAAAAACTCGTAAAGGATAAAAATGCGTTTATCCGTCCTTCGGCTTCGGGAGAAACATTAGGAGGTGTAGCTCGAAAAACTCGAGAAACCATAACGCTTTGTGAAGCAGCTGGCTTTGACACTATTATCATAGAAACTGTAGGTGTAGGCCAAAGTGAAACCGCCGTTCACAGCATGGTTGATTTTTTCCTTTTATTAAAAATATCTGGTGCGGGTGATGAATTGCAAGGAATAAAGCGCGGAATCATGGAAATGGCCGATGCTATTGTCATTAACAAAGCGGATGGTGACAATATTAAAAGAGCGAATCTAGCCAAACTGGAATTTAATAGAGCGTTACATCTGTTCCCTGCCAAAAAATCAGGTTGGACACCTACTACTGCTGCTTGCAGTGCAATTACTAATGAAGGTATTAGTGCCGTGTGGGAAACTATTCAAAAATTCTTGGAACTGACAAAAGGCAACAATTATTTCTTTGAAAAACGCAAAGAACAAAACCAATATTGGATGTTAGAAACGATTAATGAACAACTGAAATCAAATTTCTACCAACATCCAGAAATTCAAAAGCTACTTGAAAGCAATAAAAAAGCGGTGCAAAATGATGAAATTTCACCTTTTGCAGCCGCTCAAAAATTATTAGAAAAGTATTTTAAATTTTAACCGTTAAGCCTTTTATTAACGAATGTTACTCACCGAGTTTTTAGCGGTATCGTGTTTGGTTTTTAAAACATTACTTATCATTTCAAAACCAATGCGAACTTGCGTTTTTAAGGTATCCTTTAAGCCAGAAGTAGCTTTTTCAACTATAACAAATGTCAATTCAAATTCCCCATTAGTCAATTCTAGCATCACACCGTCCCCTTTATCATTGATTTCCCAAGCTTTTTTTCCGGTTTTTGCATAAGAAGCTGCAGCAGCACCTCCACCTGCGCCACCTGATAAATTACCAACGCTAGAAACTGCTGCGGAAATAATAGCGCCACCGGGTAAAGATCCGCCCAATAACGAAGCGCCTTGCGCTAATGCTCCGCCGTCGGCTTGTAACCCTTGATTTACTTTTTCTCCAAAAGCGAGACTCTCATCCTTAGACAATTCAATAATACTATTATTGGCGGTATTAACTCTGTATCCTGTATTAGAAGCAAATAAAACGACACAACCTCCTTCAACTACTGCAACAGTTATTTTACCAGCGCTTACTTTTTCGCCAAATGTTGCCCCTTGAGTCTGTTTTGGAACGGTAACATTCATCGAAATTCTATTTGGCATTCCACCGTTTATATTATTTATGTTGCTTTTTCCATTTACTATTGTTCCTTGCATTTCTTTTTCTTTTATAGCAGTATCACCCCCTTTTTGTTGAGCAAAACAATTTTGCACCAATAAAAGTAGAACTAAAAAGATTTTTGAAATTGTTTTTATATTTTTCATGATAGTTAAGATTTAATGGTTAATAGTAATACCGTATTAAAGGTTTGTTTTTTCTATCTCAATCCTTATTAATCTTATTAAACTCTAATCTATTATAATTCAGAGTATTAAAAGTACGACTAATTTATTTAAATGTAAAATTTATTTTAAATCATCTAAAAACATGAAATAAAAAAGCGGTTGCAAAATGATGAAATTTCACCATTTGCAACCGCTCAAAGATTGTTAGAAACCTATTTTAAAAAAGAATAATCTATTCTGTTCTTCTTTTTACTTCTAAATAAGTTTGGTATCCATACTTTAACATTAAAACACCAAGAGCAATCTTACCAAATTTACCAATAATATATCCTACAATATGTCCAGAATTATAGGCTTCACTTGCGTTTATATTTGATCTAATTTCAAACGGAAAAAAGTTAAAAATCCCTTTAATTAAAAGTATTGTGCCAAAAATAAACATAGAATACATAAAAACATTTTTCATTTTAATACAAATTATGTAAAACAAAAATTTAACTACTCCTCGTAAAGTTTAATTTCTCGGTCATAAAACTCATTGGCAAGAACTATTAATCCCTCCATTTCTGCATTTAATTCGGCCTCGTCAAGATCCTCTGCTTCTTCTATAAACTCTACTTCATCGTCTTTCAAATTGATGATAAATCTTGGGTAATCAAGGTGTATGATGAATATATCTTCGGGGAAATCTGTATTGTCTCCTAATAAAAATTTTGGTAATTCCATTTTAGTATTGTTTAGTTGATTTGATATTGAGTTATTTAAATTTTGAAAGAACTATTTATCCGAAAGAATTATAGGTGTATTTCGGCTGCTATTCATAAAAATAATCTTGGTATTAGTTGATGCTGCTAGTTCTTTCTGCGCTTTTATTTGCTCGTATTGCAATTGCTTATCTGATAATCCTGTTGAAATAATACGCTGGTAATCAGCAATACCTTGCGCTTCTACTCGCTTACGCTCTGCTTCTTGTTTTTCTTTCTGCAGCACAAATGTCATTTTTTGGGCATCTTGCTCGGCATTAATTTTACTTTCGATAGAAGCTTTTACCGATGCTGGAAGGTTTATATTGCTAATCAATAATTGCTCTAAAACCAAACCTCTTGATTTAAAATCGGCTTCAATTGTTTTAAATATACGCTGCTGAAATTCATTCCTTTTAGTAGAATACAAAGCTACTGCATCATAATAAACAGCATTGTCGCGAATACGAGTTCGAGTAACGGGACGAACAATTTTATCACTGTAGTTTACGCCAATTTCTTTTAAAATTTTTGGAGCAGCTTCTGGCGATACTCTAAATAAAACAGTAAGGTCGATAACGACTTCAAGTCCATCATTTGACAACACACGAATGGCATCATCACCCGCTTGAGCGCCTTCACTATGAATTGCAGACATGGTATAATTTTGGGTTTGAATATCAAATTCTGTCACATCCATAAGCGGATTTATCAAACTGAGTCCGCTTTGTAAAATATCTGTTTGAACGCTACCATAAAGGGACTTTACTCCTACTTTCCCAGCGTCAATTTGTTTGAACATAGACGAGAAAATCCCTAAAATGATCAGAAGTACTCCAATGATTTTAAGACTACCAGAGAATTTTGAGAAAGAATTTAGGTTGTTTTTTAATGTAAAACTTAAGATCAAAAAGATTATTCCAAGAATAATTAATAGTATCATTTTTTTTATTGGTTAGATTATTATTCTAGTTATACGGAAATACGAATGAGAAGTTACAGCGTACGAAAAATTTTATTCTTTATGATTTTGTAAAACTAACTTTTTTGTAAGTCTCGCAAAGCGAATGTATAAAAAAATAGCTGCTGCTGTTAATCCTGCCAAGAGTCCGATCCAGATTCCAACAGCCTTGAGCTCCGTATACTTGCCCAAATAATAGGAAATAGGAAAGCCGATGACCCAATACGCCACAAAGGTAATGTACATGGGAATTTTTACATCTTGCAAACCGCGTAATGCGCCTAAAACAACGACTTGAATACCATCAGAAATTTGGAATATGGCAGCAATCAATAATAATTTTGATGTTATAGCAATGATTTCGGAATTGTCCAGCACCTGAGAAGCATCATTCATATTCAAGAATAAATGGGGTAAGAAGTTATGTAAAACAACAAACACAATAGCGAAAAAGGTTTCTAAAATAATAGCCAACAAAAATATAGAACGCGCTACAACGATCAGTTTTTTATAATCGTTTATACCTTTAGTATGACTCACTCTAATCATTGCCGTAACACTCAATCCCATGGCAACCATAAAAGTAGACGATGCCAGAATAAGTGCAATCTGATTGGCCGCTTGACTGTTTTTACCTAAAGAACCGGAGAGCCAAATTGCAGCGGTGAACAACGTTACTTCAAACAACATTTGCATCGCTGAGGGCAAACCAAGATTGATGATTTTTTTCAAAATTGACTTTCGGATTTCTTTAAAACTAAAATTCTTAAAATATTTTTTTAAGTCGGCATTCCTTTTCATCAAATAATGCATAAAAACCACCATCATTATTCTGGACAAAACCGTTCCTAAAGCGGCTCCCAATATTCCTAATTTTGGAAATATCCAAACTCCATATATAAGCACGTAATTAAAAAAAACATGCACCACATTAGCCATAAAAATAGCGTACATAGAGTATTTCGTTTTGGCTAGACCATCCGCAAATTGCTTGTACCCTTGATACATAATCACTGGAATCAAAGAAAAAGCAACCCAATCAATATATGGAGTTGCCATATCAGCAACCTCTTTGGGTTGGTGCATAAAATACATAATTTGTTTAGAAAGCACGGTCAAAATAAATAATGCAACTCCTAAAACCGTACATAAAAGCAAACCGTGATGAAACGTGGTTCGAATTTTTGACACATCATTTTCAGCATCAGCCTCAGCAACTAATGGTGTAATTGCCGTAGAAAACCCTATCCCTAATGATAAGGCAATAAATATAAAGCTGTTTCCCAAAGAAACTGCAGCTAACTCTGTAGACCCCAGTTTCCCGACCATAAAATTATCGACTATCCCAATCAAAGTATGCCCTAACATTCCTAGAATTACTGGATATGCCAATTTAATATTATATGAAAACTCTTTAAAGTATTGTGATAAATTCACTTGATGTTTTTTTTGAAAGCAAAGATAATTAGAAGGTTTCAATTCTTTCAATACAATTGATAATAAAACACTCTGTAGTGCTATCTATTTTGAAGAAAACAAGTAATTCTATAACAAAACCAAATAATTCTATAACAAACAATGCTTGTAAGCACTATACTTTTGCACTGTTGCAAACGGGTAATTAAATCTAACTAGCAACAATAAAGAAATAAATAAAATATTACAATTATGAAAATGACAGGTAAAATCAAAATGTTTTTTGTATTCGCAGTAGCAATGATGTTTGCTAATAATGCACAAGCACAAGAAACTACAACTACAGCTACAAATTACGATCAGGGATTCCGTCTAGGTGTTGGTTTAAATGCAGGATATTCAACTAATGACCCTTATAAGTTAGCACTTGGTGCAGATGTAAGAGGACAATATGATTTATCAAAAAGATACTCTTTGACATTGACTTCAGGTTACACTAATTTATTTGTAAGCAAAGCTGATGGAAAAGATTTAGGTATTATTCCAGCTAAAGCGGGTTTCAAAGCTTTTATTTGGAATGACCAATTCTACGTTATGGGAGAAGCTGGTGCAGCATTTGCAACAAGTAATGTAGAAAACACAAGAGACGATACTTCTTTATTGTTATCTCCAAGTGTAGGTTATGCTACTAAATACATAGATATTTCTTTAAACTATACACACTACAATCATTTTGATCGTTTAAACAGTAACGGTTCTCTTGGTAGAGGAGTTGGACAAGTTGGTGTACGTTTAGCTTATGGTTTTCAACTATAAAAAAATATTGAGTTAGTTAAAAAAAATGCGCTGAATTTCAGCGCATTTTTTTTGCAATTATTTTTCCGTTACTCTTTTTTCAACATCGCTTTATACATTTCCATATTCGCCTTGATCGTATCGTCCATCTCAGGTTCCTTAATATCGGTATGTTTTTGCATTTCTTCCCAAATAATCTTAGCTACAATATAGCGTGCCATTTCCTTATCATCAGCAGGAACAACATACCATGGCGCATATTCTGAACTTGTATTGTTAATTGCCTCTTCATAATACTGCATGTAATCATCCCAACGATCCCTTTCTTTTAAATCGCCTACCGAAAATTTCCAGTTGTGTTCTTTTTCTTCCAGTCGGCGCAACAAACGCTGCCTTTGCTCCTCTTTACTCAAATGCAAAAAGAACTTTAAAATAATGGTTCCATTTTGCGTAATATGCTTTTCAAAATCATTAATTTGTTGCATTCTATTTTCCCAAAACTGAGGTGTAACATCATCAACGGTTTCAATACCCGGCAAATTTTCATTCATAATATATTCAGGATGTACTCTGGTGACCAAGACATTTTCATAATGCGTTCTGTTAAAAACCGCAAACTTCCCTTTTTCTGGCAAAACCAAATAATGCCTCCACAAGTAATCGTGTTCTAACTCACTTGAATTGGGTGTTTTAAAACTATGAACCACAACTCCTCGAGAATTGAATTCCTTAAAAACTTCCCGAATCAGACTATCCTTTCCAGAGGTGTCCATGCCTTGCAAACAAATTAAAACGCCATAGCGATTGTGTGCATACATGACATCTTGCAGTTGGCTTAATTTTTTGGAAACATTTTCTAACTTATCTTCTTTTTTTTCATCGCTTGCCCCAATATTAAGATTGGTAGGCAATTGTGACAAACTTATTTTGTCAATAACTTTAAAATCATCGGGATTTATAGACTTCATAGGAAATAATTTATCTTTACCTCTCAAATATACCAAATTATAAGGATTAATCCTGATGAATTTCAGGAGCTTTTTCCAGCTATTCGTTGCAATCTTTTATTATTTTAAAGGAAAATAATAAAAGGATTTTCACTACAAACAAAGTTCACTGAACTCCTATGAAAATAGAAATTAGGTGAAGTAATCTGGGCTAGGTACTCGCTTTCAAAACAAATACAATGGAAAAATTCACACTCGAACTATTATTTCAAATCATTGGCATTGGTTCCGCCTCAGGACTTATTTACAAAGACAATTCCTTACTGATTATTGGTGACAACAGCGGTTTTCTTTATGAATACCATATGGATTCCCATGATTTAAAACGCCATCCTTTAATGGAAAATCCAACTGAGAACACACTCAAAAAAGACAAAGCTGATTTTGAAGCCATAACTCATTTTGGAGATAGTTTGTACGTTTTTGGTTCCGGTTCCACCGAGAAAAGGACCAAAATGATACAAGTTAACTCCAGCGATAAAAAGGTAATCGCCACGAATGATCTCAGCGATTTGTATGCAATCATGCAAAATTTCGGAGACATAAAACCCGAAGACTTCAACCTTGAAGGTGCTATCTATAATGGCGAAAGTTGGTTTTTGTTGAATCGTGGCAACGGAAGTTCTAATAAAAATGTTCTTTTCACCATAGAAGGAAAAAACCTGACTAACGATTTCACTATTCTTTCAAACGCCTACAAACTGCCAAAAATAAGAGGAGTGCGCAGTAGTTTTACGGATGCCATTTTAGTTGACAACAGCATTTATTTTTTGGCCACAGCCGAAGATACCGAATCTACATATGATGACGGCGAAGTTTTAGGAAGTCTTATTGGGAGAATCAACCTGAAAACAATGAAAATAGATTTTACCCAAAAAATCAGTAGCACCCATAAATTCGAAGGATTGACTTTATACACCAATTCAAAAGAAAAAATAGAGTTCCTGCTTTGTGAAGATAAAGACACGGAAGTTCTGGAAACAGATATTTACAAATTATCCTTTTCAAATCAATAAATCAAAAAATAATTTATTTCCATCCCAACCTTTTTCATTTTTTTCATCTCTTTAGTAGAAAGACATCAATTGTGATAAACGAAAAATTAATTTCTGAATGCAAAAAAATGCACCGAGATGCCCAGCGTCAAGTGTACGAGCTTATGGCTCCAAAATTGTACCGCACTTGCAAGCGCTACCTAAAGAAAGAGGAAGAAATAGAAGAAGCATTGGCCGATGCTTTCTATACTATTTTCACAAAACTCGACCAGCTCAAAGAATTTGGCGCTTTTGAAGCTTGGTCCCGAAAAATTACAGTTAATCATTGTTTGGCTAACATCAAGAAAAACACCAATTTCAATTTGTATCTTGATGATCTCAAAACTATTTCGCAGCCTCTTACTGATGAAATAACGGACCTCGAAGAGGACGATTTGCTGAATTTGCTCAATCATATTCCTGAAGGTTGCAAGACGATTTTTAATCTTTTCGTTATCGAAGGCTATGGTCATAAAGAAATTGCAGTTATGCTGAACATTTCCGAAGGAACATCAAAATCACAATTGAATGCTTCGAAAACCAAGCTAAAGGAATTAGTAAACAATTTGTATTACCAAAAAGCGAAATAGTCATGGACAATCAAGAAAAAATATTCCAAAAAATAAAAAATGCTTCCCAAAAAGCAGAAGAAAAAAACTTTCCTGCAATGGAAAAAGTTTGGATGCGAGTAGAAGAAAAAATCGATGAAAAAGAAGACAAAAAAGCTATTGTACTTTGGAAAAAATTAGCCATTGCCGCTTCACTCCTATTGTTTTTCTCATTGGGATACCAGTTTATTAAAACCGATTCGAAAGTAATCACTCCAAGCGAAACGAAAGAAAACAGCGTAGTTATTCAAGAAAAAACAGAGCCTAAACAAACCGAGGGACTTTCAAAAACCATAAAACCAGATGTAGAAGTTATTCTAAAAAAACAAATTGAAAAACCTGTAGTCGTAGTAAAAACAACAACTCATATCAATAGTGACATCAATCAAATAACTTCTACTAATTCAGAAGACATCGAACGGAACAAGGACAAAGAAGCGAATAATAACGCCTTTAAAGTCGAAGCAATTGCATTAGAAGAAAATAAGGCAAAAGCCAAAATCACATCTACTTACGATGCCATAACAAGAATGATTTCAGGCATAGTTACAGACGAAATGGACTTACCACTTCCTGGGGTGAATGTATATATTAAAGGAATAACAAAAGGAGTCGCAACTAACTTTGATGGAAAATTTAGCATCAAAGCTGAAAAAGGAGATGAACTTGTTTTTTCATATATAGGATATGAAGACAGTTATGCCACTGTTGGTGAAAATGATAAAATAAATATGAAACTGGTTAATAATTCAATGGCTTTGAATGAAGTAGTAGTTGCTAGTTATGCATCAAAGCCAAAAAAGTCAGTTTTGACGGGTTCTGTTACAATGATTTCTAGTAATGATCTGCTAAAACAAAAATCAGTAAATGTTAGTCAAGCCCTTCAAGGTAAAGTTGCAGGTGTTCAAATTACAAACAATCCTGGATATTTAAGCCAAGGCACGCCTAAACCTTCTCCAACAATTATAATCGGCGGAAACGCATCCATTACACAATCATACGAGCCTTTATACATTATTGATGGCGTTCCTGTGAATCCTGATGATTTTAAACAGTTAAAATCTGAAAACGTTAAAACTATAAACGTTCTTAAGGACACCTCAGCAACTTCTTTATACGGAAGTAGAGCATCAAATGGTGTCATCATTATAACCACAAAAAACGGAACTTATCAAAATCTTTCCAAAAAAGAACTAGAAAAAAGACTCAAAAAACTGAACAAAAATAAAAAGGAAGAACAAGCAGTAGTTCCACCAAAATCTATCGAAGTTTCACAAGAAGACTATGAAAATTTTGTAGAAAATCAATTCGAAAGTCCAAAATCAGCGCCTCTTTCCACTTTCTCGATTGATGTTGACAACGCTTCTTATACCAACGTAAGACGTTTTATCAACAACGGACAAACCGTGCCGAAAGATGCGGTGAGAGTCGAAGAAATGGTCAATTTTTTCAAGTACAAAAATCCACAACCACAAGACCAAAATCCGTTTTCGATTAGTACGGAATATAGTGATTGTCCTTGGAATCCAAAACACCAATTGCTAAAAATTGGTTTGCAAGGCAAAAATATTCCAACGGATAATCTGCCAGCTTCCAACTTGGTTTTCTTGATTGATGTTTCAGGTTCGATGAGTGATCTCAACAAATTGCCTTTACTGAAACAATCACTGAAAATTTTGGTAAACGAACTCCGTAAAAAAGACAAAGTAGCCATTGTGGTTTATGCTGGAGCAGCAGGAATGGTTTTGCCTCCAACATCTGGAGATGAAAAGCAAACCATAATTGATGCGTTGGAAAAACTCAATGCTGGCGGAAGCACAGCTGGTGGAGCTGGAATAGAATTGGCTTATAAATTAGCTCAAGAGAATTTCGTCAAAGGAGGAAATAACCGAGTAATCTTGGCTACTGACGGCGATTTTAACGTGGGCGCATCTTCCAATACCGACATGCAAACCTTGATTGAAGAAAAAAGAAAATCAGGTGTTTTCTTGACTTGTTTGGGCTATGGAATGGGCAATTACAAAGACAGTAAAATGGAAACTTTAGCCGACAAAGGCAATGGAAATTATGCTTATATCGACAATATTCAAGAAGCCAATCGTTTCTTAGGTAAAGAATTTAAAGGTTCAATGTTTGCTATCGCCAAAGACGTGAAAATCCAAATCGAATTCAATCCAAAACATGTTCAGGCGTACCGATTAATTGGCTACGAAAACAGAAAATTGCGTCCTGAAGATTTTACAAACGATACTATTGATGCAGGAGAGTTAGGTAGCGGCCATACAGTAACTGCTTTGTACGAAGTGATTCCAACTGGTTTGGAAAATGAATTTATTAACAATCAACCTGATTTAAAATACACAAAAGTTTATCCAAACGAAAGTAATTATAGTGAAGAGCTTGCAACCATAAAACTCCGATATAAAAAACCTGATGGTGAAAAAAGTATCGAAATGGTAAAGGCTATTGAAAACAAATCCATTCCATTAAAAAATTCGTCCGATGATTTTAAATTTAGTTCCGCTGTAGCTTGGTTTGGGTTGAAATTAAGAGATTCAAAACTGGTATCTAATAAATCTTCTGAAGAAATCAAAAAACTGGCAAAAGAAGGATTGTCCAATGACGAAGACGGTTATAAAGCAGAGTTTGTCCGTTTGGTAGAAACTGTGAAATAATTTATTAAGTTTTAGAGCTAATAGGTTTTGAAAACCTGTTAGCTCTTTTTTTATTTCATTTTTCAATTGAAAACTTCATTCTTTTAACTCCAAAAATTCAGAAATAGTTCTAAAATATTTTGGCTTTAATTTTAAGTTAAAGACAGCCTCTACCCTGAGCAAATGCCTTAACTTTGTTTTGGAACAAAAACAAAGCAAAAAATGACAGATTTAAAAAATAAAAATGCCCTAATCACCGGCGCAGGAAAAGGAATTGGAAAAGCAATCGCTTTGGCATTAGCTAAAGAAGGTGTAAATGTAATTTTAGTGGCGCGAACGAAAGATGAAATAGAAAGTGTTGCCATAAAAGCGCGTTCTTTGCGAGTAAAAGCGCTTGCCATCACTGCCGATGTTGCTGATATCAATTCGGTAAACGCTGCCGTTGAGAAAGCCTTGGCTGAATTTGGAACCATTGATATTTTAATCAACAATGCCGGAATAGCAGCTTTTGGAAAATTCTTAGAATTAGAGCCAACAGATTGGGAACGCATCATTCAGGTAAACCTTATGGGAACGTATTATGTAACCCGTGCCGTTTTGCCAAATATGATCGAAAGACAAACAGGTGATATCATCAATATTTCTTCCACTGCAGGATTAAGTGGGAATGCTTTAACTAGTGCCTATAGCGCTTCTAAATTTGCCGTTTTAGGATTAACGGAATCGTTGATGCAAGAAGTTCGAAAGCATAATATTCGTGTAACGGCATTAACGCCGAGTACTGTTGCAACCGACATGGCCAAAGAATTAAAATTGACAGACGGTAATCCAGAAACCGTAATGCAAGCAGAAGATATGTCCGAATTAATCATCGCCCAACTAAAACTAAACCGACGCGTATTTATCAAAAACAGTAGTATTTGGTCTACGAACCCTTAAAAGTAGTCGAAAGTCAAAAGTCTTAAAGTCAAATGTCGATAGGTACAATAAAAACCATTAAGAGATTAAGAAAATTAAGCGTAAAACTTAATGAACTTAATCCCTTAATGGTTTTTTAATCTTTTGCGTATATGACTTATATGTTTAAAAACTAAAACATACTCGTAACAAAATCCATTCGTACACTTCCATCTTCATCAATTTTCGTCAAATTAATGTCATGTAAAGTATTCACTAATTCTGGATTCCAAGGTGTTTTTACTTTCACATAGTTTTCGGTAAACCCGTGAATATAACCTTCTTTGTTTTCACTTTCGAACAAAACAGTTCTATTACTTCCCAATTGACTTTCGTAAAAAGCACGGCGTTTTTTAACTGACAAACCTCGTAACATTTTACTGCGTTTGGCGCGAACGTTAGCAGGAACAACGTCTTCCATTGAAGCTGCTTCAGTATTATCTCGTTCCGAATACGTGAATACGTGTAAATACGAAATATTCATTTCATTCAAGAAATGGTAGGTCTCTAAAAAATGTTCGTCTGTTTCACCCGGAAAACCTACAATTACATCTACGCCAATACAAGCGTGTGGCATTACTTCCCGGATTTTATTTACGCGTTCCGTATATACTTCGCGTTGGTAACGGCGTTTCATCAATTTTAGAATATCATTGCTTCCCGATTGTAGCGGAATGTGAAAATGCGGAACAAAAGTTCTACTTTTTGATACAAATTCAATCGTTTCATTTTTCAATAAATTTGGTTCAATAGACGAAATTCGCAGTCTTTCGATTCCTTCTACTTTGTCTAATTCCTGAACCAATTCTAAAAAAGTATGCTCGTGTTTTTTATTTCCAAATTCTCCTTTTCCGTAATCCCCAATATTCACTCCGGTAAGAACAATTTCCTTGATATTTTGTTTTGAAATTTCTGAAGCGTTTTTCAATACATTTTCCAGTTCATCACTTCTCGAAATTCCTCTTGCTAACGGAATGGTGCAATACGTACATTTATAATCGCAACCGTCCTGAACTTTCAAGAAAGCACGGGTTCTGTCTCCAATCGAATAACTTCCAACATAAAAATCAGCTTCGGCAATTTCGCAGGAATGCACTTCGCCAAAATCATTTTTCGACAAATCATTGATATAATCTGCCAATTTGAATTTTTCAGTTGCACCAAGAACTAAATCCACTCCATCTACACTCGCTAATTCTTCCGGTTTCAATTGCGCATAACAACCCACTGCCGCGACAAATGCTTTATCATTCAATTTCATTGCTTGACGCACGACTTGTTTGAACTGCTTATCAGCATTTTCAGTAACTGAACACGTATTAATCACATACATATCAGCGACTTCCTCAAAATCTACACGGTCAAATCCTTCGTCTTGTAAGTTACGGGCAATCGTAGAAGTCTCTGAGAAGTTTAGTTTACAGCCTAAGGTATAAAAGGCTACTTTTTTTCTATTTTCCATATTATAACTCAATTAATGAAATCGTTGTCAAAAAATTGAGTGTGCAAATTTACGAACTAAAATCTATTAATTTTTAGACGACAACAATTTTATTAAAAACTAAATCCGACACTCAGAATCTTTTGAGAGACTAAGTATCGGATGATAAATTATTATTTTTTGATTTAAGATTTAATTCAAAATAAATCTTCTCACCACCTCAGCCACGCCATGATTATTATTAGAAGCTACGATAAAATCTCCTTTAGCTCTCAATTCAGGATCGACATTATCGACCCAAACTCCTAATCCAGCATATTCAATCATGGTTAAATCATTCCCTGCATTTCCTACAGCAATAATCTCACTTTGAAGAATATTTAGTTTCTCGGCTAAAAATTTGATACTGGCTCCTTTATCAATTCCATTTTGCGCTACTTCAAGAAAAAATGGCTTTGACATACTCACACTTAGATGCGGCATTGCGGCTTTCAAGTCTTTTTCTACTTCTTTTAAGTAAGTTGGCTCTTCTAACAAAATACATTTGACAGCTGAAGACTGAACTTCTTCTTTAAAACTTACCGCTTTATTGTGTTCTAAACCCGTAATATTTTTTTCGATTTCAATATATTCAGAATCCGTTTCACTTACAATTTTCCCATTAACGTAAGTAATAATGTGTGTCTTACTTTTTAAACTGTAATCATACAATTCATGGATTTGCCCTTGAGTTAACGTTTGCTCAAAAATGACTTTATCTTCTTTTAAATCAGTAATAACAGCTCCATTATACGATATCATATACGAATTATCCAATTGTAATTCTTTGGCGTAAGCAATCATTGCTGGCGTTGGTCTTCCAGAAGCCAGAATAACATAAACTCCTAATTCCTGGGCCTTAAACAACATTGCTGCATTCTCTACTGAAATGGTATGGTCATCGGTTAACAAAGTGTCATCCAAGTCTAAAACCAACATTTTATATTTCATTATTATTTTTTAAACGTAGTAATTTCAATTACTGCGGATTCACAAATTACTTTTTCAAGTTGATTGAATTCTGACGAGTGTCAAAAATTTGAAGGATACGAATTTCAGTTTCAGAATGAATTTTATAAATAATTTTATAATCTCGAACAATCATTCTTCTGAATGGTTCTCCTAAGAATTCATCTACTTGATATTGCTCAACAAAATGAATGTTTTAACTTTGAAGTACAATATCTCTGATAACGTTCCTAGCTCCTTGAGGAGATTTTAATTTAATAAATTCAAATAGTAGTTTTAAATCGGCTTTCCCTTCAGTATCCCAAAGTATGGTAATTGGCTTCTGCATATTACCACTTCTCGATTTCTTTTTCTAAATCTTCAATCGTTGTATATTCTCCCGATGAAATTCGTTCATCAGCCTCTTTTACCATAGCAACGTATTCTTCCTTATCAACTGGGTAACCACTTATGGTATGCGCAACAACTTCTTGGTCTAAAACAGATTTAAACGCAATTATTTTTTTTAGTTTACTTTCATCATTAACATGAAGTAACCAATCCATCAATTCTATTTTTTTTGCAGCTATGTCCATCTTACAGAGGTATTTGAATAGCAAATATATAAATTTAAATACTCATTCTGAATTCTTCAATAACAGGATTTACTTTTGCAAACTCGGTTTCCTGAACAAACAATTCAACCGCTAAATCTGAATTTCCAAATCCTCCCAATCGAGCCGATTGTATATTATTTTTTACTACTACATCGACGCCAATCGATTCAATTCTTTCTTGTAACGCTACAGCTAAAATCTCACTTCCCGAAAACACTTTCATTAATCCCATTTCCCTCTTTATTTAATTATTTTGTACCGTTTTCTTCATCGCCTTCTAATTCCTCCTCCTCAAAATCTTCATTTGCATCTACCTCCAAGTTTTCTTCCTCGTCAAAATCTTCTTCGTCTTCATCTTCTCCATCAAAATCGAATTCATAAGGTTCCTCTAGCATTTTTTCAGCAAGAACTTCTATTCGTTCTGTGAATTGTTCCGAAAAAATAATACGTTGCGCTCTAACAATACTATTCGAAATACGCATGATTTTTGTTTCATGACGCAACTTCAAAATTGGATCAGCATCATCAAGGATAAACATTTTTAATCGGTTTACGTTAAATCCAGCTGTAGTAAACATTTCGCTTAACTTATTTGGCGTTCCAATCAAAACATCAATTCCGCTGGAAATATAATTTTTATCGTACTCCATGTCGCCTTTATCATGAACACCGTAAACTTCTAAATTAGAATTCTTTCCGTATTTTTCAAAAAGAGATTCCATTTCTAATACTTTCGCTTTATCTTCAACTATAATCAAAGCCCTTGGCGATTCTTCGGTCACTCCAGCCAATCTCTGAATTACATTCAGCACAATTGTAGTTGATTTTCCGCTTCCTTTTGGTGCGATAATAATACAATCCGAACCACTTTTCATGGTCGAAAATGTTTCTTTTTGCATCGCATTGGCTTCAGTCAAACCGTTTTCAATTAAGGCTTGTTGTAACTCTTCGTTTATTTTTTTTAGTTTCATTTATTTGATATTGATAGATTTAAATATTCAAAAATTAAAATATTACCACACTAATTTTTAAATTATTCAATCATTAAATTAATTTTATTTAGACGCAAATAATGTCACATCATTCTCAGAAATTTCGCTTCCGCCAAGGATAATCAAGCGCTCTACCACATTTCGTAATTCACGGATATTTCCTGTCCAATCGTATTCTTTCAACAAATTAATCGCTGCTGAAGAGAACTTTTTGACTGCATTCCCTTGCTCCGAAGCAATCTTATCCGCAAAATGAGAAATCAACATCGGGATATCATCTCGTCTATCATTCAAAGCCGGGACTTTAATCAAAATCACTGCCAAACGATGGTATAAATCTTCTCGGAAACGCCCTTCGGCAATTTCAACTTTCAAATCTTTATTGGTAGCTGCTACCACACGAACATCGACTTTGATGTCTTTGTCCGCTCCCACTCTGGTAATCATACTTTCCTGTAAAGCACGCAATACTTTTGCTTGCGCCGAAAGACTCATATCCCCAATTTCATCTAAAAAAATAGTCCCTTTATCCGCAGCTTCAAATTTTCCTGCGCGATCTTTGACAGCCGAAGTAAATGCTCCTTTTACGTGACCGAATAATTCACTTTCTATCAATTCTGATGGAATTGCAGCACAGTTTACTTCGATTAAAGGGAAATTAGCGCGCTCACTCTTTTCGTGTAGTTGATGCGCAACCAGTTCTTTTCCGGTTCCGTTGGGACCCGTGATTAAAACTCTAGCTTCGGTTTGAGCTACTTTCTCAATCATCACTTTGATATGATTGATGGCTTCACTTTCGCCAATCATTTCGTAGTTTTTACTGACTTTTTTCTTTAAGATTTTATTCTCAACTACGAGTTGTTTTTTGTCTAAAGCGTTGCGAACCGTATTCAATAATCGGTTTAAATCTGGTGGTTTTGAAATGTAATCAAACGCTCCCAAACGCATCGTGTTAATTGCCGTTTCCATATCGCCATGACCGGAAATCATCACCATAGGAATTTCGGGCTTGATTTTTTTGACTGCTTCTAATACCTCAACACCATCCATTTTTGGCATTTTGATGTCGCACAAAACCAAATCGTAATCGTTGTTCTTTATTTTTTCGAGACCTGCAACACCATCTTCGGCTTCTTCAACCTGATAAGTGTCATTTTCTTCAGAGAGTATTTTTGTGAGTACTCTTCGAATTGCAGCTTCGTCTTCTATGATTAGTATTTTTGACATATTTTTATTTTTGTTTAGCCACCAAGACACAAAATTTAATTTCTAATTAACAGACAAAGTTTTTGAAAACTGATGCCCTAGCCCCGATTGAAGTGGAAATCCTTTTTATTTTTTCTTTAAAAATAAAAAGATTGCAACGGAAAGCGGGAAATAGCTCCATAAATTAATTAAGTTTTAACAAAGCTGAGCCGAGCTTTATTTAATATTTCAACCAGCGATACATCTCACTCCACGTTGGCTTCTTGCCGTACATAAGTATCCCAATTCGGTATACTTTTGCAGCAAACCAAACGACACAAAAGAAGCTACCGAACAATAACGTTACAGAAATGGTGATTTGCCACAAAGGTACGCCAAACGGAATTCGCATCAGCATTACGATAGGAGAAGTAAGCGGAATCATTGAGAAAACGACTGCAATTGTCCCGTGTGGATCATTGATAACCGTAAAAAATCCAACATAAACACTCAACATTAACGGCATAATGATTGGCAACAAAAATTGCTGTGAATCGGTTTGATTATCGACTGCGGCGCCAATTGCTGCGTAAAAGGAACTGTATAGAAAATAGCCGCCAATAAAGTAAATCACAAATCCAATCAAGATACTTGCAATGGGTAAATTCCATAATTCCTTAATATACATTTGGGCAGTTCCCGTCATTTCTTGCTGTACAGTTTGCATCATTTCTGGCGAAACCCTGGCTGTAGGACCCACATTTACTCCTAAAAATGCCGAAGCTGCAAAAAGTAAAGACATTCCAATTATTGCCCAAATTAGGAATTGCAACAATCCTGCTAGTGAAGTTCCTATGATTTTTCCCATCATCAATTGAAATGGTTTCACTGAGGAAATTATGATTTCTACTATTCGACTGGTTTTTTCTTCGATGACACTTCGCATCACCATGTTTCCATAAATAATTATGAACATCATAATAAGATATCCAAATGCGCCACCAATCCCGATTTTGATTTCGTTAAGTCCTTTGACACTTTCTTCACCAGAGGCTTTTGTCAAGCTAATATTTACTTTAGACTGAGCATTTTTGATTGCCCGGGTATCTAAATGTGCTTTTTCTAAATTGCTTTTAGTTAATTTATTGGCAATTACATCCTGAACATTTTCAATGAATGAAATACTGGGACTGCTGTTTGAAATAAACTGTATTTTACTTTCGAAATCCTCAGTATTACTCGCCTTTGGGATATACAATAATCCCTCATAGCTTTCCTTTGTGATACTATCTTTGAGAAATTTTAAATCAATTGCAGTTAAATCAAGGTATTTGTATTCCTCCTTTTTATTGTTCTGCGACGTAAATTCCTTTGCAAACATACCTGATTCGTCATGAATAGCAATTCGTTTCGTGTCTGCTTTCATGGAACTTAAATACGCAACAAAAACGGCGATTCCCACAAATAATAACGGACTTAAAAAAGTCATGACAATAAAGGATTTATTCCGCACCTTGGCAATAAACTCTCTTTTTATAATTAATGATACTATAGACATTTTAGATGGTTAGATTGTTAGACATTTTGGACTCTTAGAATTATAAACCATTAGATTTTCTAAAAATCTAAGTAGTCTGGAAAGTCTATTGTGTTACTGTTTGAATAAAAATATCATTTACACTTGGAATCTTTTCGACAAAATGAGTTACTTGTCCGCATTGTGTCAAAATATTCAATAACTCATTTGGTGTGGCATTCCCGAGTTGAATTTCTAGTTTTAATTCGTTGTTCAAGGATTTAAAAGTAGCCGGGCCAACGGTGAATTTTTGCGTAATAGCATACATCAATCCTTCTACATTCTCCGATAAAATGCCCACTTCAAAACTATTAGTTTTAAATTGTCTTTTTACTTCGTCTAGTTTTCCCTCTATGAGTTTATTCGATTTGTGAATTAAAGCAATATGATCACACAATTCTTCTACGCTTTCCATACGGTGTGTAGAGAAAATTATTGTCGCTCCGTCTTCTCGTAAAGCCAGAATTTCATCCTTGATAGTGTTGGCATTTACGGGATCAAAACCAGAAAAAGGCTCATCAAAAATTAATAGTTTTGGCTTGTGCAATACACAAACTACAAATTGAATTTTCTGTGCCATTCCCTTAGAAAGCTCTTGGATTTTCTTGTTCCACCATCCTTGAATTCCCAATCTTTCGAACCAATACTCCAGTTGTTTTTTGGCTTCAGCCTTAGAAAGTCCTTTCATTTGGGCCAAATACAAGCATTGCTCTCCCACTTTCATCGTGTTGTACAATCCTCTTTCTTCGGGTAAATAGCCGATGTATTGAACGTGTTTGGGTTGCAGTTTTTCACCATCCAAAATAATTTCACCGCTATCAGGTAATGTAATTTGATTTATGATTCGGATTAAAGACGTTTTTCCAGCTCCGTTTGGACCTAAAAGTCCGTAGATACTTCCTCTTGGAATACTCATTGAAACCTCGTTGAGCGCCACATAATCACCGTATCGTTTTACAACTTTATTAACTTCTAAAATAGTACTCATGCTCCTTTTTTAATTGATGTAAAAGTAAATAATTAGTTTCATGTAAGTGCCATTTAATTTATTACGAATTACAATCATTCTAACAAAAGTGTAGGCGACTGTTAACACCAAATAAGTAACACGTATAATTTTCAAAAAAAACCCATCCTTATTGTAGTAAGGATGGGTACTATATTTAAAACAGCTTAGACAAATTTTCTATTATGAAAACATGTCTTTTACTTTCTCAAAGAATGATTTATCTGATTTCTCTGGATTTGGAACAAAATTTTCGTCATTTAGGTTTTTTTCGAAAAACTGTTTTTGTTCTTTGTTTAGTGTTTTTGGCGTCCAAACATTTACATGAACCAATAAATCTCCGTTTCCGTAGCCATTGATACTTGGTATTCCTTTGCCTTTTAATCTTAGAATTTTACCAGATTGAATTCCTTCTTCTAGTTTGATTCTCACTTTTCCGTTTATAGCTTCAATATCTTTGGAGATCCCAAGAACTGCTTCAGCAAAACTGATGTATAAATCATAGTGTAAATTCTCTCCTTCACGTTTCAAGAACTCATGCTCCAATTCTTCAATTGCAACAATCAAATCTCCTGGAATACTGTTTCCTGGCGCATCATTTCCTTTATTAGAAACTTTCAATTGCATTCCGTCAACTACACCTGCAGGTATTTTTATAGACACTGTTTCGTCCTCCAAGATCATTCCTTGAGAATCAGCTTCTGATGGTTTTTTGTCTAATATTTGACCTGAACCACCACAAGTTGGACATGTGGAGGCCGATTGCATTCTACCTAAAATGGTATTCGTGACACGCATCACTTGCCCTTGACCATTACACGTAGAACACGTTTTGTATGATACTCCTGGCGCTTGAACTTTGCGTTTTACTTTTACTTTTTTCTCAACACCATTGGCAACTTCCTCTAAAGTTAACTTTACTTTGATTCGGAGATTACTTCCTTTAGCGCGACGAACACCTCCGTCACCGCCTCCTCCGAAACCACCAAAACCGCCTCCAAAGATATCACCAAACTGACTGAATATGTCATCCATATTCATTCCACCTTGACCACCACCGCCAAAACCTCCTGAACCATCAAAAGCTTGATGACCGTATTGATCGTATTTTGCTTTTTTCTGAGGATCGCTTAAAACTTCATACGCCTCAGCGGCTAATTTGAATTTTTCTTCAGCCGATTTGTCTCCAGGATTTTTATCAGGATGATATTGAAGTGCGTTTTTGCGATATGCCTTTTTAATTTCAGCAGCATCAGCGCTCTTTGAAATGCCTAATATTTCGTAAAAATCTTTTTTCATTTTTTATTTTTTTTGTTGAAATACACCAAAGTATATCTCAGCTCGGGTCAATTACTGTCCTAAAACAACTTTAGGAAAACGGATAATCTTATCGCCTAGTTTGTATCCTTTTTCAAGAACATCTACGATTTTACCTTTAAACTCGTCTGATGGAGCAGGGATTTGCGTAATTGCCTCAGCAAAATCTGCATCAAAAGCATCTCCCGCTTTAAGATCAACTTGTTCTAAACCTTTGGCAACAAGTGTGCTTTTTAATTTCTCATGGATCAACTCTACTCCTTTAGTCAAGAGCTCATCATCCGATTTATTTATTTCAACTATCGCTCTATCGAAATCATCTAAAACAGGAAGCATCGCTAGTAAAACCTCTTGATTAGCCGTTTTAAACAACTCAATACGTTCTTTTGAAGTTCTACGTTTGTAATTTTCAAATTCAGCAAATAATCGTAAATACTTGTCTTTCTCTTTAGCTAAGTCTTGAGTCAATTGCTCTTCTACACTTAGTTCTTCAATAATGATTTGCTCTCCATTTGCATTATTTTCTAATGTCACATCATCTATTTCTTGATCAATCTCGGTATTTTCAGTAGTCATATTACTTGTATTTTTAAAAATATTCTTAAACTTCATTTTATTCTTTTTTTGATTGCAAAAGTACTGCCAATTCTTTTAAAATGTCAAATTGTCATCTTTTTATTGTATTCACAATTTCAGCATAATTTCAAACGGTTTTTAATAAAATTTATCCTTTAAAATTTTAATATAATTTTAAGATTATCTGGCTATACTTTCAATAAATTTGATTTAGTAATCAATGCTAAAAGAATTGATTACTAAAATTGAAATTCCTTCATATTATTAATTCACCATTGTTTTATATTAAAAAAGCTTCGTTTAGTAGACGAAGCTTTTTTAATGGTTTTAAAACAGAATTACAACAACGCTTTTTTGAGACCCTCAAAATCTAGTGAAACTTGTTCGCCACTCTCTAAATTTTTGAGCGAAAATGTGTTGCCAGCAATCTCTTGTTCTCCTACCACTATCGCAAACGGAATACCTCTTTTATCTGCATGCTGGAATTGTTTTGCCACTTTTGCAGCATCGGGATACAATTCGACTTTTACCCCAGCATTTCTTAATTCCTTTATCGCTTTCATCGCATAAAATGCTTCGGTATCGCCATAATTAATAAACAACGCTTTAGAAGTAGCGGTTACAGTATTAGGAAACAAATTCAATTCTTCGACAACCAAATAAATGCGGTCTAAACCAAAAGAAATTCCAACACCACTCATATTTTTCAATCCGAAAATTCCAGTCAAATCATCATATCTACCGCCACCGCCAATGGATCCCATTGCAACTGATTTAGGCGGAGCCACCTCAAAAATAGCACCAGTATAATAATTTAATCCTCTAGCCAAGGTTACATCCAAATCTAAAATTGCGGTTGACAATCCAAGTTCTGCAACATTGTCACATATAAAACGCAACTCCTCTACCCCTTTCATTCCCTCGATAGATTCTGCTAACAAAACCGAAAGTTGATTTAATTTCTCAGATATCGTTCCTGTAAAATTAAACAAGGGTTGTACCTTTTGTATTGCCGTTTCAGAAATACCTTTTTCTATCATTTCCTTTTTCACGCCGTCCTCGCCTATTTTATCGAGTTTGTCTAGTGCAACCGTGAAATCAATTAATTTATCAGATGCCCCAATGACCTCAGCAATTCCCGATAATATTTTTCTGTTATTAATTTTGACTGTTACGCCTTCTAAACCAAGCGCAGTAAAAACAGTATCGTACAATTGTACCAGTTCAACTTCTTGCCACAAGGATTTAGATCCCACCACATCTGCATCACATTGAAAAAATTCTCTGAAACGTCCTTTTTGCGGACGATCTGCTCTCCAAACCGGTTGAATTTGGTATCGTTTGAATGGAAATTCGATATTGTTTTGATGTTGTACCACATAACGAGCGAAGGGAACGGTTAAATCGTAACGCAATGCTTTTTCAGAAATACTCGCTGTTAGTTTTGTACTGTCTTTACTCTCTAAATGAGTGGGATTGGCTTTCGCCAAATAGTCTCCGGAATTTAATATTTTAAAAATCAAACGATCGCCTTCCTCACCGTACTTTCCCATAAGCGTGTCTGAGTTTTCGAATGAAGGTGTTTCTATCGGTTGAAAACCAAATTTCTCGAAATTACCTTTTATGGTTTGGATAATATAGTTTCGTTTTGCCACCTCGGTTGGTGAAAAATCTCTAGTCCCTTTTGGAATACTCGGTTTTGATGCCATTGTTGCTATATGGTTTCTGATATTAGCTTTCTAAAATCTAAATTGTAAATTCTTAAATATTTCTGCAAATATCTTATTTTTAAAATTATTCTCTTTAGAAATTTTGTCATTTTATTACAGAACGCATAGCCGCGATTGTAGTGAAAATACAAAAGCGAAAAATAATACTGTTTTATTGCTGGAAAGAGCGACCGCAGGAAGCTCCTTTGCGGCAATTGAAAACAGATTATTTTTGCTGATGGATTGTAACGAAAAGCGGGAAATAGCTTCAAATAAGGAGGATTACAATAAATTAGTTTTTAGCTAAAGAAAATTTGTAACAAAAATTGTAATTTCGTGTCAAACTGCTATGATGTTAAAATTATTCAAAGAAAATATTCGAATTGCACTCGGTTCCATCCGAACACAATTGTTGAGAACCGTTCTTACTGTGCTGATTATTGCTATTGGTATCACCGCTTTGGTGAGCATTCTTACGGTTGTTTCGGCGCTTGAAAACACAATATCCTCGGATTTTGCATCGATGGGAGCCAATACGTTTAACTTGAAACAATATGAAAATACGACTAGGAATCGCGGTGGAAACGAACGGCTGATCATAAATCCTATCATTTCGTATCCTGAAGCAGTCGCTTTCAAAAATAAATATGGGTATCCATTTACCCAAACATCCTTATCGTTTACCGCTACATCAGCTGCTGAAATAAAATACGAAGCGACTAAAACTGATCCCGAAAATGCCATTGTGGGTGTAGATGAATTTTTTATGACCAACTCTGGTTTAGAAACAAGTTCTGGACGCAATTTTACTGGATTTGATATCGCAAACAATGCCTGTGTGTGCGTGGTAGGTTCTGATTTTGAAAAAGGGTTGCTTAAAGATGTAAATCCTATTGATAAAATAATCTCTATTCGCGGGGCAAAATTTAAAGTCATTGGTGTCTTGAAGGAGAAAGGATCTACGTTTGGCAATAGTCAAGATTTACGCGTTTTAATCCCTATTCAACTCGCACGTTCTTTATTTACAGCGCCTAACATCAATTATACGGTAAGTGTTATGGTCGCTAAAAAGGAATTTCTAGAGCAAGCTTTAGGAAATGCTACAAGTACCATGCGTAGGGTTCGTAAATTGAGCCCTGTGAAAGACAACAACTTTGGTGTAGTACGAAGCGATGATTTGATCAATCGAATTCTAGGAATTACAAAATATTTGGGATTAGCCTCCTGGTTAATAGGAGTGATTACTGTTCTGGGATCATCTATTGCTTTGATGAATATTATGATAGTATCGGTAACTGAACGTACGCGCGAAATAGGCGTTCGGAAAGCTTTAGGAGCTAAGAAAACAACGATTGCTATTCAGTTTTTGATAGAGACCTTATTGATTGGACAAATGGGCGGACTCGTAGGGATTATTTTTGGAATTTTAATTGGTTTTGGAATCGCCACTGCCATGGATTTCGCTTTTGTAATTCCTTGGAGCGCAATCATGGCTGCCTTTATCACCAGTTTTATAGTTGCTATTGCCTCTGGACTGTATCCTGCAATCAAAGCCGCAGTGCTAGATCCTATTGAAGCTTTGCGATACGAATAGATTTAAATTTTAGGGATAAGACTTTGATCAAAATGTGAAAATTGATATCTTATCTATAGCAATCAAATAAATTAAATCGAACATCGAATCATCCGATCATTACCGTACATGTCTTTGCGCAATTCGATGTCTTTAAACTGTAATTCCTCAAGTAAAGCGACTGTTTCTGGTCCTAAGTACTGATTTATTTCAAAAAATAACATTCCGTTTGTAGTGAGGTTTTTGTGCGCTAAATTGGCTATTTTTTTATAAAAAATAAGAGCGTCTTCATCTTCTACAAATAGTGCCAAATGAGGTTCATTTTCTAAAACGTTTTTCTTGATTTCTTCTTTTTCTAAATTCCGAACATAAGGTGGATTCGAGACAATAATATCAAATTGCTGTTTTAAATCTTCTGTTTGAAGAATGTTTTGATTGATAAAAGATACGTTGACGGAATTATTTTGTGCATTTTTCTTGGCTGTTGCCAAAGCCTTTTCAGAAACATCAATGGCAGAAACCGTGGCATTTGGAAGATTTTTTGCCAATGAAATAGCAATACAACCGCTTCCTGTTCCTATGTCAAGAATCTTTAAATCTTTGAATTTTTCAATCTTTGAATTATTTCTAATAATCCATTCTACTAATTCTTCGGTTTCAGGTCTTGGAATCAAGACATTTGGATTGACTTCAAAATCCAAACCATAAAAGCTCGTTGAACCCAACAAATACTGAATGGGAATTTCCTTTTTTAGTTCCTCAAGAATCGAATTCCAAACGACAATTTCTTCTTCAGAAAAAAGCAAATCAGGCTGCAACGCCAAGTCAATTCGTTTGAGTTTTTGTTTTTCTTCCAAAATCAAATAAAAAAAACTTTCTGCTTCACCCGCATCATAAATTAGGGTGAGCACTTCAATAAATTGAGTTCTATAATCTTTTATTTTCATTGTTTTATTTTGGATGAATTTTGGTTTATTATCGTTTTGTCAAGTCGAGCGCAGTCGAGACTCAACAAAATCATAAATTCTTCAGCATCCAAATAGGGCAACTCGTGTGGCCTGTGCTTCCCATAGGAGAACAAATGTATTCGAATCCTACTTTTTTGTATAATTTTTGAGCATCAAGCATAAATGGCATAGTTTCTAAATAGCATTTCTCAAAGCCAAAATCTTTTGCACTTTGCAAACAGGTTGCCATCATTTGGCTCCCAATTCCAAGACCTCTAGTTTCTGGTAAAAAATACATTTTTTGAAGTTCGCAGATTGTTTCGGCTTCATTTTCAAGTGGTGCAATACCAGCACAACCCAGAATTTTACCTTCCTTTTCTACTACAAAATAAACTGATTTAGGCTTACTATATTCTTCAAACATTAAATCCAAATACGGATCCTCGTAAGCCGTTCCTACTTTTGGGATGTTTAATTCATCAAAAACAGCTCTAATCAATGCTGCAACATACGGATTGTCTTCTTTTTTAATTTTTCTAATGCTGTAATTTTCCATTTCTCTATTGCCTAATTTATTGTACAAAAGTAGAAATTGTTTAGTGTTATTTTAGAAAGTTTAAAAAATAATACCTTTCCATTTCTGAATTTTCAGGTCAAAATTGGGGCTAATCTCAAAAACAACTACTTTTACATCGTGAAAACACATGAAAAATACATCCGACGCTGTATTGAACTAGCCAAAAATGGTTTGGGAACTACCTATCCAAATCCGCTCGTAGGAAGCGTTATTGTTTATGAAAACAAAATCATTGGCGAAGGCTGGCATAAAAAAGCAGGAGAACCACACGCCGAAGTAAACGCTGTGAATTCTGTAAAAGATAAATCGTTGCTAAGAAAAGCTACAATTTATGTGAGTCTAGAACCGTGTAGTCATTTTGGCAAAACGCCCCCTTGTTGTGATTTGATCATTAAATATAAAATTCCAAATGTAGTTATTGGAACTGTTGATCCCAATGTAAAAGTGGCAGGAAACGGAATTAAAAAACTATTGGAAGGGGGCGTAAATGTTACGGTAGGCATTCTGGAAAATGAATGTAATGAACTTAATAGACGATTTTTTACGTTTCACGAAAAAAAAAGACCCTACATTATTTTGAAATGGGCCGAAAGTCAGGATGGTTTTATCGCACCAATAGAAAAATTAGAAAAGAAACCGGTTTGGATCACCAATCAATTTTCAAGACAATTAGTCCATAAATGGCGCACCGAAGAACAAGCCATTCTAGTAGGAACTCAGACTGTCATTGATGACAATCCAAAACTTAACGCACGCGACTGGCACGGGAACAACCCCATTAGAGTCGTTTTAGATCAAAACAACCGCATCCCAAAAGATAGTCATATCTTTGATAAAAAGGTTAAAACAATCCTATTTTCTAGATCAAATCAAACTATTGAAAAAGAAAATGGTATCTTTGAGTATCTTGATTTTGAACAAAATATAGTAACCCAAATAATCAAATCCCTCTATCAACATCAGATTCAAACGATAATTGTAGAAGGTGGCAGACAAACGTTACAGACTTTTATTGATGCGAATCTTTGGGATGAAGCTAGAATATTTGTTGGTAATATGACATTAAAGACAGGAACTCAGGCACCAAAACTTGGTAGAAGCCAATTCAAAAAACAAGCCATTGGTACCGATCAACTACTAGTATCAAGAAACTATGATTAACACAATAATTTTTGATTTTGGCGATATTTTTATCAACTTAGATAAAGAAGCGCCTCGTGTTGCCTTCGCGAAATTGGGTTTAAAAACATGGTCTGAGGATTTGGAGGAACTCAATTTATCCTTTGAAAAAGGGAAAATTCCGGAACTTCAATTCATAGAAGGCTTTCAGAAAAAAATACCTGATGTGTCAATAAAAGAAATTCGAAGTGCTTGGAACACCATTTTATTAGATTTCCCATTGTACCGACTTGAATTTTTGCAAATGCTTTCGCAAAAATACCGCTTGTTCTTGCTTAGCAATACTGATTCAATTCATATCAATCGATTTCAGCATGTAGCGGGCACCACTTTTTATAGAGAATTTTATGAATGTTTTGAAAGAGTTTATTTTTCTTTTGAATTGGGCATGCGCAAACCCGAAGCCAACATTTTTAATTATCTGATAAAGCAGCATGAGTTAATACCAAAACGTACTTTATTCATTGATGATAAAACAGAAAATACAGATGCAGCCCTTGCATTGGGATTTCAAGTTTGGAATTTACAAGTAGGCAAAGAAGATGTGATACAACTATTTGATAAAAAAATAATTTAGAAACTACCTTTTGGACATAAAAGACACCTACAATACGATTGATTTGGCTTGCGAAGAAGTAGTATTCAAAGAAAAAAATAGTAAATTTTTTGGCTATGCATTTCCACTTCGATCTGAAGAAGAAGTAAAACCATTCATTGAAAGCTTACGAAAACTTCACCCTAATGCTGGGCATTTTTGTTATGCATATCAAGTAGGTACAACAAGCACGACGTATCGAGCAAATGATGACGGAGAACCAAGTAACAGTGCTGGCATGCCTATTTACGGACAAATCCTTTCTTTTTCAGTAACCAATGTATTAATTGTTGTTGTTAGGATATTTGGTGGAGTCAAATTAGGCGTTGGAGGATTAATCGCTGCATATAAAACAACCGCACTAATGGTTCTTGAAACCTGCGAAATTATCGAAAAAACGATCGATATTCATTTTACAATCACTTTTGACTATGTAAATATGAATAAGGTAATGCGCATTATTAAGGAAAAAAAGTTAGAAATCGTAGGCCAAGAAATGGAAATAAAGGAAGATTCAGGATTACCGATAGGCAAAATCGAAATAAAAACACGAAAAAAAAATGCCGAAATGATATTCGACATTTTTAAATCAATGTTTGAAATCGATATAAAACAACTCTAATTTACATCTGAAATTGTCTTTTCATTACTTTATTCTATTTTTTTTAAGAGTTCTAAAATATAATCTGGTGGCGCTGTAGGACGACCTGTTTTTAAGGACACAAAAACAAGAATAAATTGAGCATTTGTTAATAACTCGTCCAATTCATTGTATATCTCGCAATCAAATTCTATCTTCACTGAACTCCGACTTTTAAAAACGGTGCGCACCGTTAGCAAGTCATCATAACGCGCTGACTTTTTATAATTGATATTCATAGAAACTATAGGAAGCGCAATCCCACTTTCTTCAATACTTTTATATGAAACCCCTTTATTTCTAAGCCATTCCACTCTTCCCATCTCAAAATAAGGGATGTAGTTTCCATGATAGACGACCCCCATTTGATCCGTTTCTGAGTACCTTACCCTTACTTGTATTTGATGATTTTTCATTAATTATTTGTTAAAATTTTTAAATTTTTGTACTCCTTACAATAATAATTCTAGAAATTATTATCCATTAAATTTTTTTTTATAGAAAATTGTTCACATATTTGTTACCCCCGATAATTAATAAAATAACATCTTTTTTTCGTAAGATAATAGTTACCAAAAAATACATAATTCAATAAAGAAAATGAACAAAACTGCACAATCAGTATGGGAAAACTGTTTGTCTTTTATAAAAGACAACATTCAGGATCAAGCTTACAAAACTTGGTTCGAACCGATCAAATCAGTTGAACTTACCGATAACGCATTATATATTCAGGTTCCAAGTAAATTTTTCTATGAATGGCTGGAAGAACATTACGTTAAATTATTAAAAGTAGCACTTACTAAAGAACTTGGAAAAAACGCAAAGTTACTTTATAAAATCAGAATGGAAAACACTTATGGTAATAAACAACCGTTTACGGAACAATTGCCAAGTGCCAATAGGGTTCCCATGAAACCACAAGAAGTAGATGCTCCATTCAAAAATTTAAACCCAGAACTCAAAAACCCTTTTGTAATTCCAGGGATTCGCAATTTGAAGATTGAATCCCAATTGAATGCGAATTACAGTTTTGATAATTTTCTAGAAGGAGACTCCAATCGGTTAGCACGTTCCGCTGGTATGGCAGTTGCCAACAAACCAGGAGGAACTTCATTCAATCCGTTATTGATTTTTGGAGGAGTAGGATTAGGAAAAACCCACCTAGCTCATGCAATTGGGGTTGAGATAAAAGATAAATATCCTGAGAAAACAGTTTTATACATTTCGGCTGAAATTTTTACACAACAATATATCGACTCGGTTAAGAAAAACAACCGAAACGATTTCATTCATTTTTATCAATTAATTGACGTTTTAATTATTGATGACGTACAATTTCTTTCTGGCAAATCAGGAACTCAAGATGTATTTTTCCATATTTTCAATTATTTGCATCAAAATGGAAAACAGGTAATCTTGACTTCAGATAAGGCGCCAGTTGACATGCAGGATATTGAGCAGCGCTTGTTATCGCGTTTCAAATGGGGTTTGTCTGCTGAAGTACACCAACCTGATTATGATACTAGAATTTCTATCCTTAAAAATATATTGTATCGAGATGGCGTAGAAATTCCGGAGGAAATCATAGAATATGTAGCTCGCAATATTAAATCAAATGTAAGAGAACTCGAAGGTGCGATTATTTCGTTGATTGCACAATCTTCATTCAATAAAAAGGAAGTTACGCTAGAGCTTGCCAAAAGTGTGGTTGAAAAATTTGTGAAGAATGTAAAAAGAGAAATTTCAATCGATTATATTCAAAAAATTGTTTCCGACTATTTTCAATTGGATCTGGAAACCTTACAGTCAAAAACAAGAAAGCGACATGTGGTGCAAGCCCGCCAATTGGCTATGTTTTTTGCTAAAAAATTCACGAAGGCATCTTTGGCCAACATTGGCTCACAAATTGGGGACAGAGATCACGCAACTGTATTGCATGCTTGTAAAACCGTTGATAATTTAGTTGCAACCGATAAACAATTCAAAAAATTTGTGGAAGACATCAATAAAAAACTAACGTTGTAATCCCATCATGTCCGTGAAAATTTTAATGGTTTGTTTAGGTAATATTTGCCGCTCTCCTTTGGCAGAAGGAATTTTAGCTTCAAAACTTCCAAAAAATAAATTTAAAGTTGATTCAGCTGGGACTGGTTCTTGGCACGTTGGTCATGGACCAGACGATCGTTCGGTTGCTGTAGCAAAAAAAAATAAAATCAATATTTCAAATCAAAAAGGACGACAATTCAGTAAATCTGATTTTGATGCTTTTGATTATATATATGTGATGGACAATTCAAATTACAATACAGTAATTGAACTTGCCGAAAACCTAGAACAAAAACAAAAAGTTAAACTAATTCTAGATGAATTATTTCCAAATGAAAAAGTAGATGTTCCCGATCCTTATTTTGGCTTACCTAATGGATTTCAAATAGTGTATAATATGCTTGATGAAGTTTGTGATGCAATTGCAACAAAATTAATAAAGAAACATCCCTAATATTTTAGCTAGAAAATTTTCCGAGAAAATAAATAGAAAATTTACTTAACAATAACACTACTTCAGGAATGGCATCAACAATATTAGGAAAGCTGTATTTAATACCTACAACAATGGGCGATTGTGATCCTATGGATGTATTGCCACAAACTATAAAAAGAAGTATCGACCTCATTGATTCCTATATTGTAGAGAATGACAAGACTGCTCGAAAATCAATCAAAATTGTTAATCCAGAAAAAAAACAAGCAGATTTAAAACTGTTTATTTTAAACAAACACACTGAGACTAAGGAACATTTGGAATTCATTAAACCATTGTTGGCTGGAGAAAACATGGGATTAATGAGCGAAGCAGGTTGTCCAGGAGTTGCTGATCCCGGTGCAGTAATCGTTAAACTTGCGCATGAAAAAGGAATTCAAGTTATACCGTTAGTAGGTCCTTCTTCAATTCTTTTGGCAATGATGGCCTCCGGAATGAATGGACAAAGCTTTACATTTCACGGATACTTGCCTATTGAAAAAGACGAAAAAAAAGCAAGTTTTAAAACTCTGGAAAGAGTCTCTTTTGAAAAAAATCAATCTCAAATTTTCATTGAAACTCCTTACAGAAACAATAAATTATTAGAGGATTTAATGCAAACCTTGCATCCCGAAACGCATTTGTGCATTGCTACAGATATCACCTTACCTACTGAATACATTATGACCAAGAAAATTGCGGCTTGGAAAAAAGAGAGTATCGATTTGCACAAACGTCCTACCATTTTTATCATTCATAAGATGTAATTTTTTTAGTATCAAAAACTTCAAAATTTGAACTTGTTTAAATGTATTCAATTAATTTAAACCCATTTTGCAATACTAAATTATCTTAAAACGCTCCTAATACAAGACAATTCTAATAAAAATACCTATTTTTATACTAAGAATTATTGTTTTTATCATGAGTAAACTTCCCAATATTAACACGAGTATTTTTACGGTAATGTCACAACTGGCAGCTGAATATAATGCTATCAACCTATCCCAAGGTTTTCCAAACTTTCCAGTTGATGAACGATTAACTGATATTGTTGCCAAACTGGCCAAAGAAAATGTACATCAATACACGCCTATGTCTGGCTATGTACCATTATTATCAAAAATAGCGATACTAGTGAATCACTCCTATGGAAGAACTATTCAGCCTGAAACGGAATTGTTAGTTACCGCTGGAGCGACCCAAGCCATTTTCACCACCATAACTGCTTTAGTAAAAAATAATGATGAAGTCATTATCTTAGACCCAAGTTATGATTGCTATGAAGCACCCGTTTTATTGTGCAACGCAAATCCAGTTCGGGTAGCACTTAATGACGATTATACTCCAAATTGGGGAGTTATCGAACAGGCGTGTACTTCAAAAACCAAAATGATAATCATCAATAATCCGCATAATCCAACGGGGAAAATTTTAACAGATTCTGATTTTGAAGCCCTAGAAATTCTGCTCGAAAGATATCCGGATATTTTATTACTTGCTGATGAAGTCTATGAATACATCACTTTCGAGGAAAAACATATTTCAGCTCATACTCGTAAAAAACTATTAAATCGCTGTGTAATGGTTTCCTCATTTGGAAAATCGTTCCATGTTACGGGATGGAAAGTGGGCTATTTAGTTGCACCAGAATATTTAATGAAAGAAATCAAAAAGGTACATCAATTTTTAGTTTTTAGTGTCAATAGTATTTGTCAGATTGCCATTAGCGAATATTTAGAGATTGTTTCTGTTTCTGAAATCGGGAAATTATATCAGGAAAAACGGGATTACTTTAGACAATTATTAAAAAAGAGTCGCTTCGAACTAATGCCGTGCGAAGGAACTTATTTTCAAGTGGCGTCATATGCAGCTATATCAAATGAGAATGATGTTGATTTTTGCAAACGACTTATTAAGGAAGATGGCGTGGCTGCTATTCCTATTTCTACTTTTTATGCCGATGGAAAAGACCTGAAATTAATTCGGTTTTGCTTTGCCAAAGACAATGCTACGCTGGAAGAAGCCGCTAAAAGATTGTGCGCCATATAAAATCGATATTTAAATTTATTTTTATTATGCGTGCATACTATTTAATTTATTATATTTACAATAAAAAAATATCAAAATATGAGCTATACAGATAAAATGTTACGCGACGATGCCCTAAAAGGCAAAGTAATTGTCGTAACTGGAGGAGGAAGCGGTTTAGGAAAAGCAATGACTAAATATTTCTTGGAATTAGGAGCGCAAGTTGCCATTACTTCCAGAGATATAGAAAAACTTAAAAATACTGCTGCAGAACTGGAAACGGAAACGGGCGGATCATGCCTACCAATTCAATGTGATGTGCGTCATTATGAAGAAGTGGAAAATATGCTACAAGAAGTTTTGAAAGCTTTTGGTAAAGTAGATGTTTTACTTAATAATGCTGCTGGAAATTTCATTTCTCCTACTGAAAGATTATCTGCAAATGCTTTTGATACTGTAATTGATATCGTTTTAAAAGGATCAAAAAACTGTACACTTGCTTTTGGGAAACATTGGATTGACACCAAACAAAAATCATCTACCATTTTGAATATTGTTACGACTTACGCTTGGACAGGTTCTGCTTACGTGGTACCTAGCGCAACTGCAAAAGCAGGAGTTTTAGCAATGACAAGGAGCCTTGCGGTAGAATGGGCAAAATACGGAATCCGTTCGAATGCAATTGCACCAGGACCATTCCCAACTAAAGGCGCTTGGGACCGATTATTACCAGGAGATTTAGCCGAAAAATTTGATATGGCTAAAAAAGTACCGTTAAAACGTGTGGGAGATCATCAGGAATTAGCCAATCTAGCGGCTTATTTAGTTTCTGATTTTTCAGCATACATCAACGGAGATGTTATAACAATTGATGGTGGTGAATGGCTGAAAGGTGCTGGACAGTTCAATTTACTTGAAGCAATTCCTGAAGAACTTTGGGATCAACTGGAAATGATGATCAAAGCAAAGAAGAACAAATAATAGTTTTAAAAAAATTAAACCATTAAGAGAGTAAGAAAAATTAAGAATTAACACTTAATACACTTTACTTTCCTAATGGTTTGATATTGTAATGTTTTCTAGGGCAAGCAAAATTTCACTTTTTAGCAAACCACTCCCGCCTCCATAGTGTTGTACTATACTGATATCGGGATTTTGATTTCTGAAAAAAGTGCACAATTCAGCTTCACTTTCTTCTTGAATTCCGGAATCTAATAATACAAGTGAAAAATATTTTTTTAGAAAAATTTCCTTCGCTTCCTCATCATTTGTCACACCTACTCCGCTCCAATTCTCGTTTGCATTTATCAATCGGATGACGGTTTCTAGAATTTCCAGATGTCTTCCTATGTATAAAATATGTATGGTTTCCATCATTCTATTCTTATAACACAAATCCTAAAGAGAATGATTCTTTACCATTTGAGCCGATTCGTTTTAAAATTATTGTTGTAAAAATTGTAATTCGACATTCAAACGAACTTCTTCGCTTACTAAAACACCGCCAGTTTCAAGCGCCGAATTCCAGTTTAATCCCCAATCTTTTCTGTTGATTTTTCCTTCTAATGCAAGTGCCATTTTGGTATTTCCCCATGGATCTTTCATTAATCCTCCATATTCTGTAGCTAATTTTACTGATTTTGTAACACCGTGTAATGTTAAATCACCAACCAATTCATATTCACCTTCATTAATTTTGGTGAAAGAAGTTGCGCTAAATTTAATTTCTGGAAACTGAGCAGCATCAAAAAAATCTGGACTCAATAAATGAGTATCTCTATCCGCATTTCCTGTTGTTACGGAATCAATTGCTCCTGTGAATTCAATTTTCGCGTTTTCTAAATTGCTGTCTTCTGCTTCAATCGTTGCATCAAACTTTGAAAATTTACCTGAAATAGTAGTAAACATCATGTGTTTCACTTTAAAACCAATTTCTGAGTGTGTTGGGTCAATTACCCATTTTGTTGTTGACATAGTATTATTATGTTTTATTAGTTATTTCTATTATTCGTTTATATAATTACAATTTCATTGGAACTTCCATCAATAATATCTCAGCATTGGATGAATTAGCGGTTATTTTGATTGCATTGGTATCCCAAATTCCTAATCCGTCACGTTCATTTAAAGAGATGTTACCTATCGTGAAATCCCCTTTTAAAACAAAAGCATAAATTCCGTTTCCCGGTTTTTTCAATTCATACGAAGTAGCAAAATCGTGATCAAATTTCCCAATATGAAACCAAGCATCTTGATGAATCCAAACACCTTCATCTTCTGGATTTGGTGATAAAATTTGCTGTAATTTATTGTGCCGATCATTTAAATCTAAAGTAATTTGATCATAACGAGGCGTTACATTTTTTTGATTCGGATAAATCCAAATCTGTAAAAATTTAACCAATTGGTCTTTGTTTTTATTGTACTCGCTGTGAAAAATCCCCGTACCGGCGCTCATCGCTTGAATATCACCTTCCTTGATTACGGTAGTATTTCCCATACTGTCTTGATGTTCTAAATCACCTTCGAGCGGAATAGAAATAATTTCCATATTATCATGCGGATGTTTCCCAAAACCCATTCCTTGGCTGACTCTATCATCATTAAGAACACGCAACACACCAAAATTCATACGTTCTGGATTGTGGTAATTTGCAAAACTAAAAGTATGATAGGATTCTAACCAGCCGTGATTAGCATGACCGCGAGTATTTGCTTTATGCAAAACCGAATTCGTAATTGCATTTTCTATTATTTTATCTGTATTTTCCATTTTCTTGTACTTTACTATTGTGGTACAAAGTTGCGTCAAAAAAAAAGCGCTCGCATTGAACTAGGACAAGAAATGAAAAATAACGAGAATTTAGTGTTTGGCGATTTTAGTTCTTATCTTACTAAGAAACTCAGCCGAAATACCCAAATACGAAGCAATATAATGTTGGGCAACGCGCTGAGAAAGTGTGGGATAATGGTCGAGAAATTCTAAGTATTTCTCGATGGCAGTTTTAGAAATAGTATTAAATAAACGCTCTTGAGTAACCGCAAGACTGCGTTGCATGAGGATTCGGAAAGCGCGTTCAAATTTTGGTGCTCTAACTAATAATTCTTCTTTAGTTTCTGGGCTAAACATAAAAAAATCACAATCTTCTAATGTTTCAATGTATACCCTACTTGGTTTTTCTTCATAAATGCTAAACGAAATATCACTAACCCAAGCATTTTCGATGGCAAATTGCAGAATAACTTCAAAACCATTGGCATCAATATAATATTTCCGTACACAACCTTTTATTACAAAAGCTTCAAAATTGCACATTTCGCCTTCATGAAGTAAAATTGTTTTTTTGGAAACCGTACGATATTCCAATAAAGAATTGAAAATTTCTAACTCTTTTTTTTCAAACGTGACATATCGACTGATGTTGGTATTAATTTGTGAATACAAGATAATATGATTTAGAAACTAAAGATAAAAAAAGGAGAATGAACTACGACTAATAAACAAATTTAATTAGCAATATTTCCTCAAAAAATAAAATCCACTCCCAATTAAATTCCTATTTTTGTCCCGATAAATACATAACAAATAAAGTATGCTCATTATAGGAATTGCAGGTGGTACAGGAAGCGGAAAAACAACTGTTGTACATCAAATCATGAATGAATTACCACAAACAGAAGTAGGAATTATTTCACAAGACTCCTATTACAAAGAAAATCATGGACTTTCATTTGACGAAAGAGCATTAATTAATTTTGATCATCCGCGCGCCATTGATTTTGAATTATTGGTAAAACACTTGAAAGAATTAAAAGAAGGCAACAACATCCACCAGCCCGTTTATTCCTTTGTAACGCACAATAGAACAGACGATACTGTTTTTACACATCCCCGAAAAGTGATGATTGTAGAAGGGATTTTGATTCTTGCAAATCCAGAATTAAGAGAATTATTTGATGTGAAAATATACGTACATGCTGACTCTGACGAGCGATTAATCCGTCGTATGAAAAGAGATATCGTTGAGCGTGGCCGTGACATGCACGAGGTGATCAACCGGTACCAAAACACACTCAAACCCATGCACGAACAGTTTATTGAACCAACAAAAGCTTTTGCTGATATCATTATACCAAACGACAAATACAACACCGTAGCCATAGATGTGGTTCGAGCAGTAATAAACCAAAAAATTTTATAAATTAGTTGTAATTTTAAAGCATACAATTATTAGGAGCTATTTCCCGCTTTCCGTTGCAATCTTTTAGTAGGTGAATCTTCCTTCGTCAGTATCACCTACTAAAAGGATTTCCACTGTAATCGGGGCTAAAAAAAATAAAAATGACAAATCCACACAAAGACAAACCTTGGTTTAAATTTCTAAGCAATAAATATGTCTGGGTTTTGTTGTTTTTTGTCACTTGGATGCTTTTTCTAGACAATTATTCGTACTTCGGTCACCGAGTTTTAGACAAACAAATCAACGAATTAGAGGACAACGCAAACTATTACAAGGAAGAAATAAAAAAAGACCAAAAGAATATCAAACAATTAAAGAATCCCGAACAGATAGAAAAATACGCCCGAGAGAAATATTATATGAAAAAAGATAGTGAAGACATCTATATCATCGAATTTGAAGGCGATACGATTGAAAAAAAATAAAATCCCATCCCAAACCCATCGCAAAGGGAAGGAAATGTGAAATTTATAGTAATTATTAAAAATATAACACCAAGTTTCGGTTCCCTCTACTTTATAGAGGGCTGGGGTGAGGAAAATAACAAACAAAATGGCTACAAACCTTTTCGATGATTTCAATCCCATTTCCTCCAAACAATGGAAACAAAAAATCCAATTTGAACTTAAAGGAGCGGATTATAATGAAACGGTAGTTTGGAATTCTCCAGAGGACATTCAAGTAAAGCCTTTTTATCATAAAGATGAGCTGGCCAAATCTTTTCCTATTGCTACAAAAGCAACTGAGTTCAGTATTTGTCAAAATATATTTGTTTTTGATATTGAAAAATCAATAGAACGAGCACAAGATTCCTTGAGTCGTGGTGCTGACAGCCTTCGTTTTACAATAGAAAATGAATCGATTGAGGTGACCTATCTATTAGAAAAATTACCCTTAGAAAAAGTTACCGTTTATTTTAATCTGGGATTTATTTCAATCGATTTCGTTAAAAAAATAGATGCATTTGCCAAGAAAAATAACACCACTATTTTCTGTAATCTAGATCCTATTGGGCAATTAGCCAAAGAAGGAAACTGGTTCACAACCTCAGAAAAAAGTAATTTTGACACCTTAAATATACTTACTCAAACCATTTCTACGGTATCTTTATTGAGTATTAATAGTGCCTTGTACCAGAATGCAGGAGCAACTATAGTGCAGCAAATTGCTTATAGTTTAAGTCACGCGAATGAGTATTTTAATAGAGTTGAGCAGATCAATAAACCCATCGTTTTTGAAGTGGCCGTTGGGACCAATTACTTTTTTGAAATAGCAAAACTCCGAGCTTTGCGATTACTTTTTACAACAATCGCAAAGGAATACAACCACAATATAGACTGCAACATCATCGTTTCGCCTACAAAACGAAATAAAACAATATACGATTATAACGTAAACATGTTACGCACCACTACCGAATGTATGAGTGCTATCATTGGCGGTGCAGATGCTATTGCCAATTTACCTTATGATGCATTGTATCACAAAGACAATGAATTTGGTGACCGAATTGCCCGAAACCAATTGTTGATTCTCAAAAATGAAAGTTATTTTGACAAGGTGAATAATCCAGCTGACGGCAGTTATTACATTGAGACACTTACGAATCAATTAGCTGAGAAAGCATTAACGCTATTCAAAGATATCGAGGCAAATGGTGGTTTCTTGAAACAACTTAACGATGGAATAATCAAAAGGAAAATTCAGGAAAGTGCTGATGCAAGTCAAGAATTATTTGATTCTGGGAAAGAAATTCTATTAGGCACAAACAAACATCCTAACAAACAGGATAAAATGAAACATGATTTAGAATTGTTTCCTTTTGTAAAAGTGAAACCAAGAAAAACCTTGATTACACCAATAATCGAAAAACGTCTTGCAGAGAAAATAGAACAAGAGCGATTGAATCTTGAATAATCAGCTTAACTCTGTTATTTAATTTAACACCACTGGAAAAGAGTATATTTACTTTACTAAAACATAAAATAATGGAAGCCATCAGACAAATCGTTAAGGTGAAAAACCACAAAATAAGTATAACACTGCCAGATGATTTTACTGCTGATGAAGTTGAAGTGATTATTCTTCCAAAGTCGAATAATGTAGAAATCCCTCAATGGCAAATAGACCAAGTTAGAGAAAGAACTGAGAAATATCTTAAGAATCCTTCTTCAGCGCAAGATATTGATGATTTTCTAAAAGCTATTGATGGTAAGTTATAAAATTGTAATTGTTGAGGAAGCGAAACTTGATTTCATAACAGCTTTGGACTGGTACAAAAGCATTCAACCTAAATTGGGTGATACGTTTTCCAATTCTTTCAAGGAAAGTTTAAAAATAATTAAGTCAAATCTGCTTCTTTTTCAAATAAGATATGACAACACCAGATTGGCTTTAATTGAAAATTTTCCATATTTAATTCATTTCAACAGCTATGAGAACACAATTGTCATCAAAGCTATTTTTCATACTTCACGAAATACTGAAATATGGATTGAAAGGAATTAAAATTTCAAAAATATAATCTTTGTACTAAACAAATGAAAAGAAAAGATTTACAACATATAAAATTAGAAAGTACACTGTTGAAAGTGGAGCATGAACATGCACCAGCTGATGCTTTTCTAACTGCAGAAGGAATTGAACTAAAACAAACGTACTCAGAACAAGATATTGAGAACATCAAGCATCTTGATTTTGGAGCAGGTTTCGCACCCAATTTACGCGGGCCTTATGCAACGATGTACGTGCGCCGACCTTGGACTGTGCGCCAATATGCAGGATTTTCTACTGCCGAAGAAAGTAATGCTTTTTACAGACGAAACTTGGCTGCTGGTCAAAAAGGACTTTCTATCGCTTTTGATTTACCAACACATCGCGGTTATGATTCGGATCACGAGCGTGTGGTGGGAGATGTTGGAAAAGCAGGAGTTGCGATCGACACTGTTGAAGATATGAAAGTGTTGTTCGACCAAATTCCGCTAGATGAAATGTCCGTTTCCATGACAATGAATGGTGCCGTTTTACCTATTATGGCTTTTTACATTGTCGCTGCTGAAGAACAAGGCGTCAAACCCGAATTACTATCGGGAACGATACAAAACGACATTTTGAAAGAGTTTATGGTGCGCAACACCTATATTTATCCGCCAACTCCTTCCATGAAAATCATCGCTGATATATTTGAATACACGAGTAAAAACATGCCCAAGTTCAATTCTATTTCGATTTCTGGATACCACATGCAAGAAGCGGGAGCGACAGCTGATATTGAATTAGCGTACACGCTGGCTGATGGATTGGAATACATTCGAACAGGATTAGCAACCGGTATGAAAATTGATGAGTTTGCACCAAGATTATCCTTTTTTTGGGCGATTGGGATGAATCACTTCATGGAAATTGCCAAAATGCGTGCTGGTAGAATGATATGGGCTAAACTGGTCAAACAATTCGAACCAAAAGACGATAAATCATTAGCCTTGCGAACTCATTGCCAAACTTCGGGTTGGAGTTTAACGGAGCAGGATCCTTTTAATAATGTGGCTCGAACCTGTATTGAAGCAGCAGCTGCCGCTTTTGGAGGAACACAATCTTTACATACCAATGCCTTAGATGAAGCCATCGCTTTACCTACGGATTTCTCTGCAAGAATTGCAAGAAACACACAGCTTTATCTACAAGAAGAAACTAAAATAACTAAAACCGTAGATCCTTGGGCTGGTAGTTATTATGTCGAAAGCTTGACGAATGAAATTACTGAAAATGCTTGGAAACTTATTGAAGAAGTAGAAGAACTTGGCGGGATGACCAAGGCCATTGAATCTGGAATTCCGAAACTTAGAATCGAAGAAGCGGCGGCCAGAAAACAAGCGCGCATTGACAGCGGACAAGACATTATTGTAGGGGTGAATCAATATCGATTAGAAAAAGAAGATCCGTTACAGATTTTGGATGTGGATAACCAAATGGTTCGCAAGCAACAATTGGAACAATTAGACCGAATCAAAGCAACTCGAGATACCGAAAAAGTTCAAAATTCACTAAAAAAATTAACCCTTTGTGCACAAACAGGAGAAGGTAATTTACTGGAAATTGCTGTTGAAGCTGCTCGAAACAGAACTACTTTAGGAGAAATTAGTGATGCACTAGAAGCGGTTTTTGGACGATACAAAGCACAAATTAAATCTTTTAGCGGCGTGTATAGTAAAGAAATAAAAGACGACAAAAGTTTTGAAGAAGCAAAAAAATTAGCAGATGCCTTTGCTGTTAAGGAAGGCCGTCGTCCCCGAATCATGATTGCAAAAATGGGACAAGACGGACACGATCGTGGGGCAAAAGTAGTGGCGACCGGTTATGCCGATGTAGGTTTTGATGTAGACATTGGTCCACTTTTTCAAACACCAGCAGAAGCAGCTAAACAAGCTGTAGAAAACGACGTACATATTCTAGGCGTTTCCTCTCTTGCTGCAGGACACAAAACTTTGGTCCCACAAGTTATTGAAGAACTTAAAAAGTACGGTAGAGAAGATATAATGGTAGTAGTTGGCGGAGTAATTCCTGCACAAGATTACCAATTTTTATTTGATGCCGGTGCGGTTGCCGTATTTGGACCCGGAACAAAAATTAGTGAGGCTGCTATTAAAATTTTAGAAATATTAATGGGAAGTTTCGAATAAAACACATTGAATGTCAAATCTATCTAAAACATTAGTCGAAAGAGAAATGCTTTTTTGTTTTTTGATAGTTCATTAGTACAATAAGAATTCCTTATATCTATCCAATTTTTTATCAATTGTTCTAAAATAAAAAAGCTGTGAAAAGTAAATTTCACAGCTTTTTTTCATAATGTATCTTATTCTTAAATCTGAATGCTTCTTACAGTTGCGTTACTATCTGCAATAATAAAAGACGTATCGTAACCTCCAAATAACTTCATATAAGTTCTTATTGAAGTTCCGTATGCATCTCTAAAATAACGCTTACCCTTGTTTTTAAAATACTTTTTTACGGACCCAGCACCACCTAGATGTGCTGCTGCTAAAATCCCTGACTCTGTAACATGAATTCCGTTCAGAATTGTTCCCTCATATTTTTCAATTTCCTTTTTCAGTTCCCATTTATTTTTTGCTAATAGAGCAATAAAGGCTCTTTCTTGCAATTCAGGACTATTCAAAAAAGAAGAACTGCTTCGCACTCCAACTGACTTTAATGTTTCAATACCAAATTGATATTTACCTAAATAACCTAAGGAATTAATTTTTCTGTATTTACTTTCAGATTCTCTATAACCAATTGCTTCTCTGAAACCTACGAAAAAGTTTCCGGTAAAAGGGATGTTCGAATTGATGTAATCTTCTTGTTTTTCAGAAGGAAATAAGTAGTGTGTTCCTTCTTCTTCATTGATAAGAAACCAAGGGCTGGTTTCTAAGTTAAACGGTCTAAAACCGGAGCTCAAAAAAACTGTAATTACAGTTAGACTAGTGTAAAAATACCACTTCTTTATCATAAATTTTTTTTCTTCAAAACGCTGTCCCGTTAAGAAATTTCTATGTGCAAATATACAACAAAAAAAATTATACTGATAATCAGGTAGTTAAACTTGTCTAAAAATAGATGAAGTGGTATTTAATATCGTTAAAGTGCACAAATTCGATTGTAGGCGCAGGAATCTTCACAGTATTTAAAATAGAGAAAACGGTCTTTAAAAAATGTGAATTTGTTTTTATTTTTTTCAAATCAACATCCAAACTCAGATATAATTGCCTGAATCTTTTGGGATTAAATGCTGTATTCGGAAGTACAACTTCTTTCTTTCCAGTTATCATTCCTTCCGCCCCATAACCTAGGGCTACATTGAGCCATTTTGGTATTTTTGAGTCTTTTGTAAACGAATTTAAATTAATGGAAAGCCAATACGTTTGTCCGTTATAATCTTTAAGAATTTGTTCTGAAAAGGAACTTCCTAAAACTGAAGGTCTAAAAATGGCATATTTTGTAGTATGAAAGGAAAATTTGGGTGTAATGCGCTGTTCCTGCCAAATCAATTCTTGTGAAATATACAAAGCTGTTCCAGCAGCATTGGCGATTATGTCCCCAGAAGAAGCGCCCCATTCAGCGGAATAGCCGTCCATTACCTCAACAGCTGTTAAAAACGCAAAGCCCAATCCCGCTCCATAAAACACCTGATTTTTTTTAGAAGTGCCACTCCATTGCAGCATCTCAGCTCCGAATCGTCCCAAATGATAGGAGGAAAATAGATGACCAGCTTTGTCCATTTGGAGCCATTCAGAATTGTCATTTATAAAGTGAAAATCAGATTTGGGATAATCCGCATACCAAACCTCATTCAAGCCAATTAAAGTTCCCGTGGCCAAAATTGATTCGGTAATAACAACCGTATTTTGCCTTTTTAGATTCAAAGAATCAGAAGGTTTGAAAAAATGAGATGGTTTACTTTGGCTAAAGCCAATTTGAAAAACGACTAGAAATAAAAATATATAGCCAAAAGTAGTTCTCAAAACTATCTTTTTACGCCTTGACTATTGATCCAATCTGAATATTTTTTTGCATTTACATTGTGTTCTGGCAATGTAGCAGCAAACTCATGGTAACCAAAATGCTCTACACTTGCGCAGAAATAAATAAAATCATTTTTTTCAGGATCTAGAACCGCTTCCAACGCAGTAATATCAGGCATTGCAATAGGTCCTGGAGGCAAGCCTATATTCATATACGTATTGTATGGATGCGGCATTATTAAATCCTTGTAAAAAACTCTTTTGATGACTTGATTAAAATCATTCGATTTCTTTTTCATGGCAAATATCACCGTAGGATCTGCTTGCAAGGGCATTTCTAATCTCAATCGGTTCAAATACACTCCGGCAATTCTTGGTCTTTCGTCTTTTTTAACAGATTCTTTGTGAACAATTGAGGCTAAGATTGTCGCTTCAACTGGAGTTAGACCTTGTGCTTTTGCCTTTGCAATTCGCTCTTCATTCCAGAAGTTGCGGTATTCTTTGATCATTTTATCACGGAACTTTTCAGCGGTGATGTTCCAATAAATCTCATACGTATTCGGAATAAAAAGCGCCAAAACATTCTCTTCATTGAACCCGTTTTCTTTTAAAAAAATAGAATCTTTGAACGAATTCAACAATGATAAACTATCGGCTTCAATTTGAGAGCCTACACGTCCTGCTAAATTTTCTACGCGCTCTTGATTATTAAACGCCAGTTTTACGGGTGAATTAAGTCGCAACGTTTTAACCAGAGCGTAACTATTCATTCCCTTTGTCAATAAAAAACGACCCGGAATCACATTATCAGTATAGCCTCGTTTGTTGGCGACCATTTCAAATCGATCCATGTTCTCTACATAAGGTGTCATAATTTTTTTTACATCCTCGTATTTTGCATCTGTAGGAACGTAAACGTATACCTCATCATCCGAAAATTTGGTGTTGGCAGAAAAAATTTGTCTCAAAAGTATCAAACCATAAATCATTAATACTGCTATTACAACAACGGAGACTATGCTAATTATTTTTTTAATATTCATAAGTGGTATTTTTTTACGAGGAAACATGTCCCTAATGTGCTTTCTATTTATTTGATTTTGAAACGATACCGATTCAAAGTTTCAATTTTAAAAATTAGTATTGATCAATTGAAAAATAGCTTCGTCTTTATATACGCCGTTTACGAGGGTCCAATCTTTCTTCACACCTATTCTTTCAAATCCAAATTTAGTAAAAAGTGCTGTACTTGCTGCATTTTCGGTACCAATATTTGCATACAATTGGTGCAAATTAAGATTGTAAAAAGCATATTCGATTAATAATTGTAATGCTTCAGAACCAATATTTTGACTTCGGTTGTCTTTATTTTGAATTACGATACCAACTCCTGCCCTATTATTCTTTGGATCAAAATCAAATAAATCGATTAAACCTAAGGCTGGAAAATCTTGGTCTTGACAAATAGCCAATCGCAACTGTTTGGCTTCATAGATGTCTTGCTGGGCATTTTCTAAATATTGTTTGACTAAAAACCGACTGTAGGGCGTGTGCGTATTACTCACTTCCCAAATGCTTTGATCGTTTTCTATTGCATACACAAACTCCAAATCATTGGGTTCTAATGCTCGAATGTAGATATTGTCGCCTTTTAATGTTTTCATTTTAAAATTAAGATTTTACTTAATTATTTTTATACCCTATTTTTTTTCTAGGTTCGGTATTATCTTTTTTGTCAATTAGTTCATCAAGATAATTAAAAACAAGTTCTATATTTTTAGTGTGATTAGAGAGTTTCTTTTTAATTTCTTAAATTTCTAATTTCATGCTCATTGTATCGGTAAGCATCGCTCTTATTTTTGTAAAAACTCGTATAATTTGAATATTTACTTTTATAGCAGTAGTGCTGTTAAGTACACTTGACAGCATTGCGACACCTTGTTCTGTGAATGCCATAGGCATATACCTTGTTCCTCCCCAACTTGAGGTGCCAATTTGGCTCCTCAAATTATCGAATTCTAACTGATTAAGTTCAAACATAAAATCGTCTGGAAAGCGTTCTATGTTCCTACGAACCTGCCGTTTGAGTTGTTTGTTTTCTACCGCATAAAGTTCCGATAAATCTTTATCTAACATAACTTTTTGATCTCTTATCAAATAAATTTTACTGCTAATAATATCATCCGGAATCATAATTGCTTTAACCATATTTTCTACATTGTTCGTGAAAATTATTTTTTTACTGAATAAAAATTACATCCTTTAGCTTCCTAATTAAATCTCAATCGTTCCTTTGAATACAAATTCTGCAGGCCCTTTCAGGAAGACTTTGGAAAATTGTCCTTCATTTTTTTCGAACGAAACTACTAATTTCCCGCCTTCAACATTCAAATCAATGGAAGAAGCATCTGTTTTTCCTAAAACATTCATCGCAATTGCAACTGCTGTAGCGCCTGTACCGCAAGAGAGTGTTTCATCTTCAACACCGCGTTCATAAGTTCGCAATGAAAAAGTGGTATCGTCTATTTGTTTGACAAAATTGACATTGGATCCAGATTTACCATACAAATCACCGTATCTGATAGCGGCTCCGTTTTCCTTAATATTGTAATTTTCTAAATCATCAACCAGTTGCACATGATGTGGCGAACCTGTATTCAAGAAAACGTGATCAGAACTGACTTTTAACTCATGAACATCGATCATTTGTAAAGCAACTAAACCATCTGTTCCAATAGTTGCGTGATGTAAACCATCTGTTGCTATGAAAGTAGTTTTGTTCTTGATTAGCTGTAGCTTTTTGGCGAAAGCAACCAAACACCGTCCGCCGTTACCACACATCGAGCTTTGGTTTCCATCTGAGTTGTAATAGACCATTTTAAAATCGGTCGCAGTTTCGAGATTTGAGGCGATCGTGTCGTTTTCCAATAGAATAAGTCCATCGCCACCAATCCCAAAACGCCTGTCGCATAAGTGTGCAATGAGTTGGGCATTTTGTTTTGGGAAAAAATTAGAACGATTGTCAATCATTACAAAATCATTTCCAGTTCCTTGATATTTATAAAACTCTATGTGCATTTTAATTTGAATTTTGTCTCACAAAAGTACAACTATTAATGAAATGTTAATCATTGTTAAAGAGCGTTAAACTGTATTTTACCATGCTTTTTTATTTTTATTTTTGAAGATAAATATCTTAATAAACGAATTTAATTATGAAAAAAATTTCAACACTTTTTTTGGTTTCACTGTTGAGCGGAGTAGTAACACTAGGTTCATACAAGTTATTATTTGATACTAATGGTTATTTTTCTAACGATAAAAGCGAATTAGTAACAACGGCATCCAATTCATATGGAAAAAGAGTGGGCTTATCAACTGATGTTCTTGACTTTACTGAGGCTGCCGAAAAAACAATTCATTCCGTTGTTCACGTAAAAAATGTTTCCCGAACTACGGTAAGCAATCCCATATTAGAATATTTTTATGGGTATAGAGGCGGTCAATCTCAGGAACAAGTGGGAACAGGTTCTGGTGTAATCATCTCAGAAGACGGCTATATTGTAACCAACAATCACGTTATTAAAGATGCATCCGAAATTGAAATTACACTGAATAATAAAAAATCGTACAAAGCAAAACTTATAGGAACCGATTCTAAAATGGATATTGCTTTATTAAAAATTGATGCCGATGACAAATTACCGTACACCGCATTTGCAAACTCTGATTTGGTAAAAGTAGGCGAATGGGTTCTAGCTGTTGGTAATCCCTACAACCTGACTTCTACGGTAACAGCGGGAATCGTTTCTGCGAAAGCAAGAAATTTAGACACTAGCGGCATTCAATCTTTCATACAAACTGATGCTGCAGTTAATCCTGGTAACAGTGGTGGAGCGTTAGTTAACACGCGCGGTGAACTAATAGGAATCAATACGATGATTTCATCGATGACGGGTTCCTATGTAGGATACTCTTTTGCAGTTCCTTCAAACATTACCCGAAAAATAATTGAGGATTTAATGGAATTTGGGAATGTACAACGTGGAATACTTGGCGTTGAAGGTGGCGAATTGAACAGTATCTCATCTAAAGAGTACGGCCTTAGTTTGACTCAAGGATTTTACATCAATAAAGTGACCAGAAATTCAGGCGCTGACAAAGCTGGCTTAGCCAAAGGCGATGTTATTGTAAAAATAGACGAACAAAACATCAGCTCTTTTGCGGATTTATCGGGATACATCAACACCAAACGTCCAAACGATAAAGTACAAGTAACTTATAACCGAGACGGAAAAACTAAAGTAATTCCGGTGACTTTAAGTAAAAATGAATTTTTTAATGCCGAATTCAAAGGAATCGAATTAGAGAATATTGAGGCTGCTGACAAAAAGAAATTTAAAATCGAATATGGTGTGCGAATCAAAGGCATCACTAGCCAGAACTTAAAACAATACGAAGACGAACTGATAGGTAATATTATCTTAAGCATTGACAATGTAAAAGCGACCGATGTGGAAACGGTCTCTAAACTTTTAAGTAAAAAAGAAGAAACCCAATCGATCCGAATAGAAATGATTAATAAAAATGGAGAAATCATGCGCGTTATTCTTTAAAAAATCCTCTATTTTATTTTACGAAAGCCATCTTGAAAAAACAAGATGGCTTTTTTATTTCGTAAATAATTCATAAAACACGCTACGAAATCGATTGAAATGGGTACTTTTGCGCAAATTTTAAAAAAAATACAACTCTTTATTTTCCTTAAATTTTCAAAATGGCAACTACAACTTTATACGAAAAAGAAGTTTCTTTACAAGCTGACAGGCGACGCGCAGGAGCAAAACTCATAAAAATCATCAGCGATTTATGGTATGATAAATCAATTGAAATGGTGTTATTCCGGAATCAAATGCTAGACAGAAATGTAAGTGACATCATCAACTTACACGAATATGCAGCTGAATTTGTGGGTAAACCGATTTCAGTATTTGATTCTGTTAAGATTGCAAAAGCCATTTTAGAATTGAACTTGCTTCCCGCAAAATTAGATATTGGCAAACTAACTTATGAATATGGTTTGGAAGAGGATAAATATCCAGATGCCAAATATTTTGTTATTGACAAACTAAAAAACGCAAAAGACTCAGAGGAAATTCAACCCAAAGATGTTGTATTGTATGGTTTTGGACGCATTGGTCGTTTGTTAGCCAGAGAATTAATGTCTAAAACAGGAAAAGGGAGCCAATTGCGCTTACGTGCCATTGTAACTCGTGACAAAAACGATGCGGTTTCTCTTGAAAAAAGAGCTTCCTTATTGCGTTACGATTCTATTCATGGTGATTTTGGAGGGTCAGTAACTGCTGATCCTGAAAATAATGCCTTAATTATTAATGGAACAACGGTTCATATTATCACGGCAAACGGACCTGAAGAAATTGATTATACCCTCTTTGATATTCATAATGCCTTGGTGATTGATAACACGGGTGCTTTTACTACACACGAAGCGTTGAGTCGTCATTTGGTTTCAAAAGGAGCTGATAAAGTACTGCTTACCGCTCCCGGAAAAGGAGTCCCAAATATTGTACATGGCGTAAACCACAATGAATACAATCCCGATGAAATCAATATTTTCTCGGCAGCATCTTGCACTACAAATGCTATCACGCCAATCTTGAAAGCCGTTGAAGACACTTTGGGCGTTGTCAAAGGACATTTGGAGACCATCCATGCGTATACCAACGACCAAAATTTGGTTGACAACATGCACAAAAAATACCGTCGCGGAAGAGCCGCAGCATTAAATATGGTAATTACCGAAACAGGCGCTGGAAGTGCTGTTGCAAAAGCGTTACCGTCGTTAGAAGGAAAACTGACTTCAAATGCGATTCGTGTACCTGTACCAAATGGTTCTTTGGTTGTTTTGAATTTAGAAGTGTCAAAAACTACTTCGGTTCAGGATATCAATGCTATCATGAAAAAATACGCTTTGGAAGGCGAATTAGTAGAGCAAATTAAGTATTCCTTAAATAACGAATTGGTATCCTCAGACATCGTTGGTACTTCGCAACCTGCCATTTATGATAGTAATGCTACTATTGTTTCTAAAGATGGAAAAAACATTGTCTTATACATTTGGTACGATAACGAATATGGGTACAGCCACCAAGTAATTCGATTGGCTAAGTATATTGCCAAAGTAAGACGTTTTACGTACTACTAGCATACTGTTTACAGGTTGTAGCTTGTAGTTGTATTTTTTTAGATATTAGTTTTTAGTCAATTAATTTATTTAGATCTAAAACAACCACAAACCAACCTGAATTTAATAGAAAATCCGTCCCGTTATGATAACGAGACGGATTTTTTTATGTGTTAATTTGTCATTGTTGCAGTGAATGGAGCGCTTTTAAGGCGTAGTAAACGGATTTTTTTTAAGTATTACTATCATTGTTGTATTTAATGGCCCGCAGATTTTAGCGTATTCGTTATCTGTGTTACTGTCTTTGCTCTATCGAATTGGAACGCAGATGACGCGGATTTTTCACTGATTTTTCACTGATTTTAAAAAAGTCAAACTTAAAAATCAATATATTATCCCTTATACCACGCATTAAAAACCATTCACAATTCACTCTTCACTTCTCACTTTTTACTAAAAATAATTTACTCCTTTGCTTTCGTCAAATAATACACTGGAATCCCAATGAGCATAATCACCACACCCCAGCCGCTCGTACTTGTTTTAGTGTACAATAACGCAATACAAATCGCCGAAGCAATGATTATGTAAAGTGCAGGTAAAAATGGATATCCAAATGCTTTATACGGTCTTTCTACGTTTGGCATTTTTTTACGAAGGATAAAGATTCCTAAAATAGTCAAGATGTAAAATATCAAAACGATGATCACCACAAAATCCAATAAATCACCATATTTCCCAGTCAGACACAAAGCCGAAGCCCAGATACACTGCGCCCAGATAGACCACGCTGGAACACTGGCTTTATTCAATTCAGCGGCTTTCTTGAAGAAAACTCCGTCTTGCGCCATCGTATAATACACTCTGGCTCCCGCCATAATCAGTCCGTTGTTGCAGGCAAAAGTCGAAATCATAATCATCACTGCAATAATTAATGTCCCCACAGAGCCGAAAATACTTTGCGAAGCCACCACAGCCACTCGATCCGATTCGGCTGTAGCAATCTCATATAAAGGCACAACTGCCAAGTACATGATATTAGCCAAAATATAAATCACACTCACAATTAAGGTTCCTAAGAACAAACTCAATCCCACGTTGCGTTTTGGATTTTTAATTTCGCCAGCGATAAAAGTCACCCCTTCCCAAGCCACACTAGAGAACATCGAACCTACTAAGGCTGCCGAAATTCCAGATATCAAAGCCGTTCCGCTAATAGGCAACCACGAACCCGTTTCTACGTTCAGTGTTTGTGACGTCCAAGCATTGGTCCAGTTCGCGTCCCAAACTTCCGCTTTGGCAGCCATAAAACCAAAAATAATCAAACCAGCCAACGATAAAATTTTGATAACCGTGAGCACCGTTTGTAAAATCTTAGAGTTTTTCACCCCGCGACTATTGATATAACTCAGCAGAATAATCGTGAAAATAGAAACAATCTGAGCCGCATTGAGTTTAAAATCCCCAATCTCGTATAAAATATTCTTATCACTTAAAGGCGCATACAAATAGGCGGCAAATTTAGCAAAAGCCACACCCACGGCAGCAATGGTACCTGTTTGAATCACGGCAAAAAAGCTCCAACCGTACAAGAAACCCACCAATTTCCCATACGCTTCCTTGATGTACACATATTGCCCACCCGCTTTAGGAAACATCGAGCTCAACTCGCCATAACTCACGGCGGCAATCACCGTAATGGTGCCCGTAAGCACCCACATAGCAAGCAACCAACCGGCCGAACCCAATTGCCGAACCATATCCGAGCTTACAATAAATATCCCGGAACCTATCATAGAACCCACCACAAGCATGGTTCCGTCAAGTAATCCTAATTCTCTTTTAAAATCGTCTGGTTTTTGGTCTTCCATTTTTTTTTTGGTTTGGGGTTTTGGTTTTGGGGTTTTGATTTTAGTTGGCTAAAGATATACTTTTTTTAGAAATTTCATAAAAAGGATGGGGGAAGTGACAAAAAAGTGAATGGTGGTGAGTGAGTGGTGCAGCGTGATATTGTTCCTTTGCGCGTGACCCTGCAGCAGCTTTGTCGTTCCTCCTCGCTGCTTTGGGTCGGGCGGTACGCTGTATCTTTATTTTCTTAAAGAAAGAAAATAAAGTATGCCGCTTCCCTCCCTCACGCAAACCACAATAAAAAAAGACGTTTATTCTTTTCAATAAAAATTGTAAGAAAAATTTAATATATTTGAAGGAATATAATGTGGTATAAAGTTTAGCCAAGCAAGCCGTATTTGGGTTTGCATATGCAAAGGTTTGTATTGGCTATATACTAGTTCGTGGCAATTTCGCTATACAACAACTAAAAATTAAAATTACTATATTTACAACGATATAAAAATCTACCAAAAGTAGCGTGGATTGGTATCCTACCGAGCAATCGGTAAGTCAGGTTCGATTCCTGGCCGAGATAGCTTTAAAAAAATCTATTTCGGGCAGGAATTTTATTTTAAATATGACTCAACAAGAAATATATCAGTATTTTCAATATCACAACTCTAACATGAAATTGTTGAAAATTGGTTTTGAAGAAATTCGAGATCAGTTAAAGATTCTATATTTATCTAAAAATAAATCAGATGATTTTATTTTCAGCCTTGCCGATTCAGCAACTGATAAAATTCAAAGTATAGAAAAAGCTAAATCGCTATCTAGAATTTTATCTGGAATTCAAGTTTCGTGGGCAGAGGAAAGTATTAAACGGCTATTTTATGAAAAAGATCTTTTAAGTGATAATCAAATTAGCTACTTGCTAGAACAACCATTAGATCAAAAATGGTATAAAACTCTACATATTATTTTCTGCATTGCCTATGATTTAATTCCTGTTGAGGATGAATTTTGCTCAACGGTTAATATTAAGCTTCAAAGAAGAAATTTAGGGAACGAACTTGTTCTAATATATTTTCGATTACGTAGGTTAATTACAGAATCTTTAATGCCAAACTTTACAATTAGAAACAAAGTTCAAAATGGTGAATGGGCTTTCGCGTTCCGTCCAAGCTTTAGTAAAGAATTTTCCCAAGAGCTTACAGATATGTTAAATGCTGAAAACCTAATTACTACCACATCACGATTCACTTTAGTTAATACATTTTATCATATGCTAGTTGATATGGCGAGGTTTAAAAGTAATTCGTTTACTTTAGATTCGATGTTAACTCCGTTTGAATATTACTATCAAAAGAACAACCAAAAAATAAATTTTGAAATAATAAAGATTCAGAATCCTAAATTAGAAAACTTTATTCAAAGTAGAATAGATAAAGAAATTAAAGGAGCTGCATATCGGAATAGAAACTGACATTAACACACGCTACAAGCAGTTTGGGTATTTGACTTAATTAGAAATTAGTTTTATATTTGCAAGATTTGGTCAAATCTGAAAGGTAACGCTGATTTAATCCCAAACTGCTTGTAGCAAGAGAAAGTTGGCGATTACTTCATCGCAGAGTCAAGAATCTAACGAAATAAAATTGCGATAGAAACTTGAATACGTAAAACAATTCAAGAATTATACAAAATTATCAAAATACAAATCTCCTTTAAAATCTTCAACCTCCAATTTATGTAAAACTAGTAATTGAGTAACTTGAGTAGATGTAATTGTATTTAAATCGTGATTGTTAAATTCGCTGAAAAAATCTTTTATATTTCTATGTAATAATGTAAGTTTATTCTTTTTCATAATTTTTACTCTTTTATCCATTGAGGCTTCTTTGGCTAGTTTACGAGTATTAATTATCATCACCGGGGTTACATTTTCCGCATTAACATATGTTTTATCGAACCAATGACAAGAATTTGACATTTGCCCACATTCCTTTTTTACTATTTCAGCCCGCTTCACATCGACCTCGTTTTTGCACTCAAACAAAATATATTCTCCCTTAGATATACACCAAAGATTATCAGGTCCTTCTTTCCAATACTTCTCTGGTCTTTCAGATTCGAAACCAAGACATTTACCAACTTCCTCTAGTGACATTTCAAATTTGTCAGCAGATGCGCCAAATATTAAATCTCCTAAAATCCCTTCAAGTTTATATTTTAATTCCAAATAAGACGAAAATGTTTTTATCCATTTCTTTATTTTCTCTATTCGGTCTTCGTTAATACTCAACTTTTTAATTTGCATCCCAGAACTAGGTTTAAATAAATACTTGTTTTTCTTATGAGCCAGAACTTGCAACTTATTAGAATCTATTGAACTTTCAGGATGCATCATCCTTGCCATTTGTTGCAAATACCATCCTCTTTCCGTATCGTTATAACTATCAATATATTTATCCATTAATTCTTGAATTTTATTGCTTGCTCTTTGATACTCAAAGTTCGAAAATAAATCTTCAGCTTGTTTTTCAAGTTCTAAGATTTGTAGAATTTCTATATCCTTAGTAGCAGGTGTAATTGAGTCCATTTCTTGCTTATAAAAGTCTTTCCAATTATTATCTCTTTTTAAGCACTGATTTGTAGTCTCAACTAAAATTTTAAAACCATCCGAAGTTGTTGCATCTTCAACAGCAAAACGAGTTAACTGTAATCCAATTCGAATCTGCATTTGGGTTTGTTCGGAAAAAAATTTTCTATATCTATCGTTTGTTACTACACTTAGAATATCAGAACCAATCAAATAAATTACACAATAATCTTTTTCACCTCTTACACCTCTACCAAGTCCTTGCTCAATTTTCTGAGCAATTTTAATATCAATAACATCGCTTTCTAGTCTAACATCTTCTTGATATCTATCATACAAAGTCTCAGAATATGGCTTTGAATCAACAATTAGCAGACGACAACTAGAATCAGGTAAATCTATTCCATCGTATCTATTTGCAAAAACTAAAGTATTAGAAAATCTTCCGTCTATAAGATCTTCTATCTTTTCAGAGATATTTCTAGTAGTAACTACTGTGGCCCCAGCATTTTCCCACGATTTGGTGCGATGAAAACCTGATGTCAATGCTATAACTCCCAGCTTCCGTGTAGTATCACTTTTTCCGAAAGTTCCAATTATTGACATTCTATCTAATTTATCATCAATATGAAAAGGCACTAAAATCATTTTTTCTCCTGACCAAAGATTGTTTGAAAATACTATAGGTTTTAAAACAGTTTCTTTTTTTAAACCAAGACCTTTTATGAAAAATGAATCATTGTTTGTTGTTGCAGACATAAAAATTCGACATTTTGCATTATAAAAACTACCGTATTTTTCAATTGGATTTCTATATGGTCGAATCTCAATTTTATCGCCTGAAAGAAGACAAAAACAATTTTCTATTTCATCTTTAATTAAATCCCAAGCAAATTTATATTTCGAAGACTCTTTATCCTTGTTCGCTGTTATAACATCGGTTACCGCTTTATACTTTTCTTTCCATATCCAATAAGGCACACTTATTACCTGTTCAGTATCTCCATCTTTTATTTCTTGCAGTTTGGCATATCCTTGGTCTTCTAGAGATCCTTCTAATAAATTTAAAATTTGGTCAAATTCTTCTGTATTATTAATTGTCACATTATCCGTTTTATGAATCTTAACTGTAAAACTATCTTCTATAGTTTCTATACAAGAATGCGAATCATCTAATACAATGGAATCAAAAGGAATTGACTTATTTTTCAATCCAAATTTCGATTTTCCATTAAAAACTATTTGCGAGTGAGTAATTAATATTTTTTCACCATCTAAAAACTCTTTCGGTATAGCACGATCATTTCCAATAACACAGTATGGAATTCCGAATTGTTGAGCCTGAATACAAGTCTGGTTTGCCAAAAAAATGTTTGGACAAATATATATACAAGATCCTTTTTTTTCGTTTAATCTCGATTGCAGAATCAATAACCTATCAAAGTTTTACCTTGACCTGTATGAAGTTTTATAATACTATCTTTATCTTCTCGATAATTTTTGTGCCAATCTTCTAAAATTGCATATTGCGAGGGTCTTAATGGTCCTTTATCACTTGCTCTATCTAAAGTATCGTATAATTCTATAGGATTAACTTTTAGGTCAGGTTTGGAGCCCTCCAAGCGTTTCTTAAAATTTATCATTTTAGTAGCTAATTATTTAATTTATATAAGACAAATATATTATAATTTACAAGAATTAAGTAAGAAAAAATCGTAGAGATTGAATTTCTGATATGAAAATTTTTATTGACAAAAGATTAATTAAAATACAATTTACAAATCGGATTATTCAAAGAAACAACCGTTAACACATGTCTGTTGCCATTTGCGAATTTAGTGGAATTACCATTTTTTATTCGTATTTTAGTTCAGCCGAAAATACTCGTCTTCGTAAGTCACAAACAGTTACAGGCGCGAGAACTTTACAAAAAAACATATAACAAAATGAAATACGCTAAATTTAATATTGACTCGAATAAAATAGAATTCTGCCAACAGCTACAACGGGTTTGGGCATTATGCTTAATTGGCAGTTGAACTTATATTTGTAAATTTTGTGTGTAACCAACAAATAAATCTTAATTTAGTCCCAAACAGATTGAGAACCGCGGGACATTGTGCGTCACGGTAGACAAAATTCAGATAAAAATGATATAAATTTACAAACAGCTACTTTTATTCACCATAAAAATTAAATCATTGACAAGCTCTTTAATTCATTAATCAGTGTTTTTATCTGATAATATCGAAACTTATGGATACAATAGATTATGTAGCTTTATTCGAGCAGTCTCAGGGATTGGTCCTAGTTATAGATACCAACTTTACCATAGTTGCGGCTTCTGACGATTTTATTAAGAAAACTAAAACCACACGTGAGAACATTACAGGGCGCGATATTTTTGTTGTATTTCCTCTTAACCCTGAGGATAGAACTAGCGATGGAGAAAGTAAGATGCGCGCTTCTTTTAATTGGGTCATCAAAAATAAAACTGCCGATACCTTGCCAATTGTACGATACGATATTCCTAAACGGACATCGGAAAGTGGCGGGTTTGAATCAAAATATTGGAAAGTCATTAATTCCCCTATTCTTGACGCAAACAATAACGTAAAATATATCATTCAGCGTTCCGAGGATGTGACAGAAAATGAAACACTTTTAGCACTGCTCGATTTGCAGAAAAAAGCGTTGAAGCAGCTTGAAGACAGCGAAAAGCGATACAATATGATGCTGATGAGATCGCCCTTTGGTTTTGCTATTTTCAAAGGTAAAAATATGGTTATTTCGCTTGCCAACGATTCCATAAAAGAAATGTGGGGAAAAGGAAATGACGTAGAAGGAAAGCCATTATTTGATGTGATAGCTGAACTAAAAGACTCCGCTTTTCCGGAGTTGCTTGATAAGGTGTACACCACCGGTATTCCGTTTTACGGCGATGAATTGCTTGCCCCGATTTTGCGCAATGGTAAACTGGAAGACGCTTATTTCAATTTTGTTTATCAGCCCTATCTGGAAGCAGACGAAACTATTTCGGGGGTTACTATCATTGCCATTGAAGTAACGAACGAAGTAAATGCAAAGCAAAAAATTAAAGATAGTCAGCAGCAACTTCAGAATATTTTTATGCAAGCCCCGTTTGCTTTAAATATTTATGAAGGAAAAGAACTAGTGATTTCACTTGCAAATAAACTTTTCTGCGAAATTATAGGAAAATCAGAAAGTGAAATACTTGGAAAAAAATTATTTGATGCATTTCCCGAAACTGCTACCCAGGGATTGGATAAAATTTTAAGCGATATATTTTCTACTGGCATTCCTTTCAAGGGAAACGAATTTCCTGTTCGCTTTTTGAAAGATGGCAATGAATTCAAAGGATATTTTGATTTTATTTACCATCCAATATTTGACTACAATAAAAATGTTTCTGGAGTAATTAATGTTGCCATTGATGTAACTGATAAAGTGCTCGCAAGAAAAAAAATTGAAGAAAGTGATAAGCGGTATAACCTGATGCTAAAGCATTCGTCATTTACTTTTGCCGTGCTAAAAGGCAAAGACCTTATCATTGACCTTGCAAACGACCGGATCAAAGAAGTTTGGGGAATAGGGAATGACATAGAAGGCAAATCGCTCCTTGACCTTATGCCCGATCTTAAAAACACAAGCTTCCCAGCTTTACTTGATGAAGTTCGTGCCACCGGTATCCCTTTTCATGGTAATGAAGTACAAAGCCCTAAAAGTCTTCATGGGGACTTAAGGGAAGAATATTTTTTCAATTTTGTTTTTCAACCTTATTTGGAAGCGGACGAAACTATTTCGGGTATTACTATTATTGGTAATGATGTAACCGAGCAGGTATATGCAAAAAGGAAGATTGAAGAAAGCGAACAGCGATTACGCCTAATGGCTGATTTAATGCCCGCAAAAATAAACAATGCATCAGTAGATGGAAGTGTTACCTATTTTAATAAACACTGGTTAGATTTCAGTGGATATACTTTTGAAGAATTAAGAGATTTTGGATACCACCAAATTATGCATCCAGATGAAGTGGAAGAATTTCAGGAGCGTTTTCAGAAAGCAGCCGAAACAGGAACTGACCTAGTAATGGAAATGCGGTTTAAAAATAAACAAGGTGATTATGTATGGCATTTAAACATCGCATCGCCTATAAAAGATAAAAATGGAATACATGAAATGTGGATAGGTGTTACCACAGAAATACATGAACAAAAAACTGTAGCTGAAAAAATAAAAGCAAGTGAAGAACGGTTCAGGCTTTTGGTAATGCTGGCACCAGTAGCCATTTGCGTACTGCGAGGAGAAGATTTTATATTTGAAACCTTAAACCAAGAAATGGCTAATTTGTTGGATATAAAAATAGAAGATTCACTAGGCAAACCTCTATTTGATGTTATAACTGAAGTGAAAGACCAAGTTTATAAACAACTGTTAGATGATGTATATCGCACCGGCAATCGTTTTGTATCCCCAGAGCTTTCTCTCACCATTCATCGTAAAAGTATGATGGAAGATGTATTTGTAAAATTTGTATATGAGCCATTGCGTGAAGCCGATGGAACTATCTCTGGTGTGATGGTGCTATCAGACGAAATAACAGATCAGGTAAATGCCAGAAAAGCTATTGAAGTAAGCGAGAAAATGTTTCGTGTTTTAACCAACAATATGCCTCAAAAAATTACCAATGCCGATGCCGAGGGCAATATTAAATTCTTCAATCAACAATGGCTTGAAGATACAGGCCTGACATTTGACGAATTAGTGGCCGGCGGTTGGGTAAAAACGATACACCCCGATGATTTAGAACCCATGGTGAATAGTTGGAAACACTCTGTCGCCACAGGAGATGTTTTTGACGTAGAGTGTCGCATCAAAAACAAAGAAGGTGCGTATAGATGGCACCTAAGCAGGTCAGTATCTGTAAAAGATGAAACAGGCAAAATAATTATGTGGGTGGGAAGCAAAACCGATATTCATGAGTTGAAAGAAGCAAAGAGTAAAGCAGAAGCTGCTACGCATTTAGCCGAAGAAGCAATGCAGGGAAAACAACAATTTTTGAGCAACATGAGCCACGAAATACGAACCCCCATGAATGCCATTATAGGATTTACCAATGTGCTCTTAAAATCGAAATTAGACAAAACGCAGGAAGAATATTTAACTGCAATCAAGGTATCTGGCGATGCTCTACTGGTTTTAATTAATGACATTCTCGACCTTGCCAAAGTGGATGCCGGCAGAATGACCTTTGAAAAAATACCTTTCAATTTAGCTACTTCTCTTTCAGCAATGCTTCTATTATTCGATATTAAAATAAAAGAGAAAAATTTAGAACTGGTAGAACAACTTGACACAGCAATACCCGAAATTATATTAGGCGACCCTACTCGTTTGCGCCAGATAATTTTAAATCTGGTGAGCAACGCTGTAAAATTTACCGAAGTAGGAAAAATAACTATGGGCGTTGCCCTACTTAAACAGGATTCGGAGGAAGTAACACTTGAATTTAAAGTAACCGATACTGGCATTGGGATTCATAAAAATAAGCTGGAACATATTTTTGACGATTTTGGACAGGCAACTTATGAAAACTCGCGCTTGTATGGTGGCACCGGTCTGGGGCTTTCCATCGTTAGAAAATTGACAGAACAACAAGGTGGGACAATACACGTAGAAAGCGAATTAGGGAAAGGATCTGTCTTTAGTTTTGAATTGAGTTTTGCAAAAACGAACCAAAAAATAAAACACCAGACGGAACGGGTCTATAACAAGCAAGCGGAGATAATAAACTTGAAAGTATTGGTTGCCGAAGACATGCCACTCAACCAGCTTTTAATAAAAATAATACTCGCTGACTTTGGCTTTGAGGTCGAAATTGCCGAAAACGGAAAAATTGCGATTGAAAAACTACAACAAAAGAAGTACGACCTTGTATTGATGGATTTGCAAATGCCCGAAATGAATGGCTTTGAAGCTACCACTTACGTGCGCAACACGATGAACTCGAATATTCCCATTATTGCGCTAACTGCAGATGTTACTACAATAGATGCAGACAAAGCCCGCGCCGTGGGAATGAACGATTATATCTCTAAACCCATTGATGAACAACTACTATACAGTAAAATAATTGACGTTCTCCAAAAAACAGAATGAGCAAATTTAACTTTTTAAGGAAGAACAAATATTCTCCAGCATCCTAAACATTTGGAATTGTATTAAAACTTATTTCGGACTGCAATTTAACAGAAATATTACTGAGCGAAAATGACGCCTAGAAAAAAAAACGAACGCACAACAGCTTTGAGCAAGCTGAAATGCAGTGGAATTATCGTTTCGCATCAAGTTTTTCGTTAAGCTGAAAATTGAGCGGTTACGAACTTCCAGCCATCTTAAAGTGGCATAACGTTGTGCATCAATCTGCAAGACCGAGGAGAATACAATAACTACTTGTAACAATTAATAAAATTTGATACTAATTATTAACCTCTAAATAGTAATGTAAGTTCAAGTTATAAGTGCAACAGATAAATTAAAAACACTTGGAGTTACCCCCCCAAGTGTTTAAGGTCAAAAGCCTAAATTTGTCTTGCATGAAAAAATATAAACAA
>NZ_JBLVPT020000011.1:0-115284 GCF_048286795.2 Flavobacterium frigidum | reverse complement strand
TTGTAATTTAAAAGACATTGAATAATCTTTTTGAGTCCGCTTCACATAGTGTGTTTCTTTATGTTTTTCCATTAGGATACTTTTTGTGTATCGCTATTTCAGGACGGGACACAATATAAAAAAAAGAGATCGACTCAAATTCAAGTCAACCTCTTTTCTATCTATAAATTATAAGATATTACCCTTTCATATTCTCAATAAATTGATCAAACAAATACGATGAATCATGGGGTCCCGGACTTGCTTCTGGATGGTATTGTACCGAGAAACAATTCTTGTTTTTCATGCGCATTCCAGCAACCGTTCCATCATTAAGATGAAGATGTGTAATTTCTAAATCAGGATGATTATCCAATTCTTCTTTGTTAACAGCAAAACCGTGATTTTGAGAAGTAACTTCCCCTTTTCCCGTCAGTAAATTTTTCACCGGATGATTAATCCCTCTGTGCCCATTAAACATTTTGTAAGTTGAAATACCGTTGGCCAAACCAATTACTTGATGACCAAGACAAATTCCAAATAATGGCTTATTGTTGGCCAATATTTCCTTTGCAACTTGAATTGCACCCAAAAGCGGCTCAGGATCACCAGGTCCATTAGATAAGAAATAACCATCAGGATTAAACGCTTTTAAATCGTCAAAAGTAGCATCGTAAGGAAAAACCTTAATATAACAGTCCCTTTTAGCTAAATTACGAAGTATATTTTTTTTAATCCCCAAGTCTAAAGCTGCGATTTTATATTTTGAATTTTCATCGCCATAAAAATACGGGATGGAAGAGGACACTTTAGATGCCAGTTCAAGACCTTTCATGTCAGGAACTTTCGACAAAGCTAACTTAAGATCATCAACAGCAGTTCCATCTGTACATATTAAAGCATTCATTGCGCCATTATCTCGTATATAATTTACTAGAGCTCTAGTATCAACATCGGAAATACAAATTAGATTTTGTTTTTTAAAGTAAACTTCTAAACTTTCTGATGCATCAGGACGAGAATAATTAAAACTAAAATTTTTGCAAATTAAACCTGATATCTTAATAGAATCTGATTCAACTTCATTTTCATTAACACCGTAGTTGCCTATATGTGCATTAGTAGTAACCATTAACTGTCCATAATAAGAAGGATCGGTAAAAATCTCTTGATATCCAGTCATACCAGTATTAAAACAAACTTCTCCAAAAGAAGTTCCACTAATCCCGATTGATTTTCCATGAAAAATGGTTCCATCACTTAGTAAAAGAATAGCAGAATGTCGTGTAGTGTATTTCATTAGTGTTGTGTTTTCGTAGTGAACTAAAAATTAAAAGGTGTTAAAAACATGGCTCTTTTAAAAGAAAACTTTAAGTACCTCTTTTAAAAATTAAATATATAAGGATAAAAAAAAAGGATAAACTATAAATAGCTTATCCTTAATTTTTTATTGAATGATTATTTTCATAATTACTCAGCAGACTCAGTAGTAGATTCTGTTTCAGCAACAGGAGCTTCAGCAGCTTCGTCAGCTTTTTTAGCTTTACTACCACGACGGCTTTTAGCTTTTTTCACTTCTTTTTTACCTCCATTGTAAAGTTCATTGAAATCTACTAATTCGATCATTGCCATATCAGCATTATCTCCTAAACGATTTCCAACTTTAATGATACGTGTATATCCACCTGGACGATCTCCTACTTTTGCAGCAACATCTCTGAATAAATCAGTAACAGCATATTTACTTCGCAAGTAAGCAAAAACGATACGACGATTGTGTGTAGTATCAGCTTTAGATTTTGTAATTAAAGGCTCAACAAATTGTTTAAGCGCTTTCGCCTTAGCAACTGTAGTATTAATACGTTTGTGCTCAATAAGAGAACAAGCCATATTAGCTAACATAGATTTTCTATGTGCAGTTTGTCTGCTAAGGTGATTGAATTTTTTTCCGTGTCTCATGACGTGTTTTTTTATACTTTCATCTTGATACTATCCATTATGGAGATCAAAATATGAAGTAATTTATTCTTTATCTAGTTTGTATTTTGCTAAATCCATACCGAAGTTCAAATTTTTAACTGCAACAAGTTCATCAAGCTCAGTTAAAGACTTTTTACCGAAATTTCGGAATTTCATTAAATCATTTTTATTAAAAGATACTAAATCACCAAGTGTATCAACTTCAGCAGCCTTCAAACAATTTAATGCTCTTACAGAAAGATCCATATCAACAAGCTTAGTTTTAAGCAACTGTCTCATGTGTAATGACTCTTCATCATACGATTCTGTTTGTGCAATTTCGTCAGCCTCGAGTGTAATTCTTTCATCAGAAAACAACATGAAATGGTGAATTAAAACTTTTGCAGCTTCAGTAAGGGCATCTTTTGGATTGATAGAACCATCAGTTTTGATTTCAAAAACTAATTTTTCATAATCTGTTTTTTGCTCTACACGGAAATTTTCAATAGCATATTTTACATTTTTTACTGGAGTAAAAATAGAATCTGTAAAAATAGTTCCAATTGCAGCGTTTTGTTTTTTGTTCTCTTCAGCAGGAACGTATCCTCTACCTTTTTCGATAGTTAAATCAAAATTAAGTTTGATCTTACTGTCAAGATTACAGATAACTAGTTCTGGATTCAAAACTTGGAAACCTGAAATAAACTTTTGAAAATCACCAGCTGTTAATTGATCTTTACCTGAAACAGATATAGTTACTGATTCATTATCGATATCTTCAATTTGACGTTTAAAACGCACTTGTTTAAGATTAAGGATAATTTCGGTAACGTCTTCAACAACTCCTGAAATAGTAGAAAACTCATGATCTACACCTTCAATGCGAACAGATGTTATTGCATAACCTTCTAATGCTGAAAGCAAAACTCTTCTAAGTGCATTACCAACGGTCAATCCGTAACCAGGTTCTAAAGGTCTGAATTCAAACTTACCTTCAAAATCGGTTGAATCGATCATGATAACTTTATCGGGCTTCTGAAAATTAAATATTGCCATAAATTTCGACTAAGTCAATTATTATTTGTTGTACAACTCTACGATTAATTGTTCTTTAATGTTTTCTGGAATTTGAAGTCTCGCAGGTACAGAAACGAACGTTCCTTCTTTGATATCATTATTCCATGTAATCCATTCATAAACATGACTTGAATTTGATAAAGAACGTTCGATAGCTTCTAATGACTTAGATTTTTCACGAACTGCAACTTTGTCACCAGGTCTAAGGTGGTAAGAAGGAATATTAACTACTTCACCGTTAACTGTGACGTGTCTGTGAGAAACGATCTGACGTGCACCTCTTCTAGAAGGAGCGATACCCATTCTAAAAACAACATTATCTAATCTTGCTTCACACAACTGTAATAAAACCTCACCAGTAACACCTTTGGTAGCTGATGCTTTTTTGAACAACCCTCTGAATTGTTTTTCTAAAATTCCGTAAGAATATTTAGCTTTTTGCTTTTCCATTAACTGAATAGCAAACTCAGATTTTTTTCCTCTTTTTTTAGCCATCCCGTGTTGCCCAGGAGGGTAATTTCTTTTTTCGAAAGCTTTATCGTCTCCGAAAATCGCCTCGCCAAATTTACGAGCGATTCTTGTACTAGGACCAGTATATCTTGCCATTTTAAATTGTTTAAGATTGAGATTATGAATTCAGGTCTGATCCTTCAATAATCGATATTCAATCTTGGTTATACTATATTTTTTTTTGAGTATTAAACTCTACGTCTTTTAGGAGGACGACATCCGTTGTGAGGCATTGGAGTAACATCAATAATTTCTGTAACTTCAATTCCACCATTATGTAAGGAACGAATAGCAGACTCACGTCCGTTTCCTGGTCCTTTTACATACACTTTTACTTTTTTTAATCCAGCTTCAAGAGCTACTTTACTACAATCTTCTGCTGCCATTTGGGCTGCATATGGAGTGTTCTTTTTAGAACCTCTAAAACCCATTTTTCCAGCTGAAGACCAAGAAATAACTTCACCTTTTTTATTAGTTAAAGAAATGATGATATTGTTAAAAGTAGCAGAAATATGAGCTTCTCCCGTTGATTCAACGATAACTTTACGTTTTTTTGCAGTTGCTTTAGCCATATTACTTATTATTTAGTTGCTTTTTTCTTGTTTGCAACAGTTTTTCTTTTACCTTTTCTAGTTCTAGAGTTGTTCTTAGTTCTTTGTCCTCTTAAAGGAAGACCAGTTCTATGACGAATACCTCTATAACAACCAATATCCATTAAACGTTTGATGTTTAAAGAAACTTCAGAACGTAATTCTCCTTCAATTTTAAAAGTAGATACCGCTTCACGAATTGCTCCGATCTCGTCATCATTCCAATCTTGAACTTTTTTATCTTGGCTAACTTGAGCTTTTTCTAAAATCTCAACAGCTCTACTTTTTCCTAATCCGAAGATATAGGTAAGTGCTATAACACCTCTCTTATTTTTTGGGATATCTACCCCTGCTATTCTTGCCATAATTATCCTTGTCTTTGTTTAAATCTAGGATTCTTTTTGTTTATTACGTACAATCTCCCTTTTCTTCGCACAATTTTGCACTCGGGACTTCTCTTTTTTACTGAAGCTCTAACTTTCATTTTGAATATCCTTTAATATCTATAAGTAATTCTTGCTTTTGACAAATCGTAAGGGCTCATTTCTAGTTTCACTTTATCACCAGGTAATAACTTGATATAATGCATACGCATTTTTCCAGAAATATGTGCGATCACAATATGTCCATTCTCTAACTCTACACGGAACATCGCATTTGATAATGCTTCGATGATGGATCCGTCTTGTTCTATTGCTGATTGTTTTGCCATAAATTAAGCTACTGCTTTTCTATTTTTACCACTTTTCATCAAACCATCATAATGCTTATTCAACAAGTATGAATTTATTTGCTGCATTGTGTCTATGGCAACACCAACCATAATTATTAATGAAGTACCTCCAAAAAACATTGCCCAAGATTGTTGAACATCCATAAGACTTACAACAATTGCTGGGAACACAGCTATTAAAGCAAGAAATAAAGATCCTGGAAAGGTTATCAATGACATCACTTTATCAAGATAATCTGAAGTTTCAACCCCTGGTCTAATACCTGGAATAAAACCACCGCTTCTCTTTAAATCATCAGACATTTTATTAGTAGGAACCGTAATTGCAGTATAAAAGAAAGTAAATACAATTATTAAAGTTGCAAATACAAAATTATACCAAAACCCGAACATATTACTAAACGCACCAACAATTGATTGCGATGTATCTGATTTAGATAAACCCGCTAAGGCAGCTGGAATAAACATAATTGCTTGCGCAAAAATGATAGGCATAACTCCAGAAGCGTTAAGCTTCAAAGGAATCCATTGTCTGTTTCCACCCAGCATGTCTTGTTCAAAATCACCTGACGTTGTACGACGTGCATATTGAACAGGAATTTTCCTGATCGCCATAACCAATAGAACACAACAAATGATAACTAATAACCAAATGATAATTTCAATAACCAACAACATCGGACCACCATTATTATTGGTAACTCTTGTTGTAAACTCTTGAATAAAAGCTTGAGGTAATCTAGCTAAAATCCCAACCATGATTAACAAAGAAATACCATTCCCAATTCCTTTATCTGTAATCTTTTCTCCAAGCCACATAGCAAAAATAGTACCTGTAACCAGAATAACTACCGATGAAAATAAGAATTCAAATGAATTGAAACCTAATAAAAATGCGTTACTAGGTAACGTTTTATATAAATTATAGATGTAAGTTGGGCCTTGAACTAAAGTAATTCCAATTGTCAACCAACGCGTAATTTGATTAATCTTTTTTCTACCGCTTTCCCCATCACTTTGTAGTTTTTGCAAATAAGGAATAGCAATTCCCATCAACTGAACAACAATAGAGGCCGAAATATAAGGCATAATTCCCAAAGCAAAAACAGAAGCTTGAGAGAATGCACCTCCAGTAAACATGTCAAGAATTGAACCAATTCCTTCTTTAGTTTGCCCAGCTAAATTACCTAACTGTGTAGCATCAATACCTGGAAGAGTAACTTGTGCACCAAAACGATACACTAATAGCAAACCCAATGTAATCAGGATTCTATTTTTTAGTTCCTCAATTTTCCAAACATTGCTTACTGATTCAATAAATTTCTTCATATTAATTGAAAAATTACATTATTACAGCTTCTCCACCAGCAGCTTCAATAGCAGCTTTTGCAGTAGCAGTAAATTTGTGAGCGGTTACTTTTAATTTTGCTGTCAATTCACCTCTACCTAAAATCTTAACGATTTCATTTTTAGTAGCCAAACGATTAGCAACATAAACTGTCATATCAACAGTATCTTTAATAACACCATTATCAACCAAAAGTTGCAGTGTATCAAGATTGACACCTTCGTAATCTTTACGATTGATGTTTGTGAAACCAAACTTAGGCACACGTCTTTGAAGTGGCATTTGCCCTCCTTCAAAACCAATCTTTTTAGAATAACCAGAACGAGATTTTGCTCCTTTGTGACCTCTTGCAGAAGTACCACCTTTTCCAGAACCTTCTCCTCTACCTAATCTTTTATTTTGATTGTGTGTAGAACCTTCAGCAGGTTGTAAGTTACTTAAATTCATAACAGTATTTGTTATTTAGTTTCTTCAACAGAAACTAAGTGTTTAACTTTATTTATCATCCCAAGGATTGTAGGGTTTGAATCATGCTCTACAACTTGTCCCATTTTACGTAGACCTAAAGCTTCTAATCCTCTCTTTTGAGTAAGAGGACAGTTGATTTTGCTTCTAACTTGTTTTACTAATAATTTAGCCATAATTTCCTTGAATTAACCTTTAAAAACTTTATCTAAAGAAACACCTCTTTGTTTTGCAACAGTATAAGCGCTTCTCATTTGTAATAAAGCATCAAAAGTTGCTTTAACTACGTTGTGAGGATTTGAAGATCCTTGAGATTTAGACAATACATCATGAATTCCTACTGACTCAAGAACTGAACGAACAGCTCCACCAGCAATAACCCCTGTACCATGGGAGGCAGGAATTAAGAATACACGTGCACCACCAAATTTACCTTTTTGTTCGTGAGGAACTGATTGACCATTCAAAGGAATTTTAACTAAATTTTTCTTAGCATCTTCTACTGCTTTCGCAATTGCTTCAGAAACATCTTTAGATTTTCCTAATCCGTGTCCAACCACTCCATTTTCATCACCTACAACTACAATAGCAGAAAAACCAAAAGCTCTACCACCCTTTGTAACCTTAGTAACACGATTAACACTTACCAAACGATCTTTTAATTCAAGACCACTTGGTTTTACTAACTCTACATTCTTGTATTTACTATTAGACATACTATATTAGAATTTAAGTCCAGCCGCTCTTGCGCCTTCCGCTAATGATTTAATACGTCCGTGATATAAATAACCTCCTCTATCGAAAGTTACTACGTCTATCCCAGCTTTTAAAGCTTTTTCAGCAACTAGTTTTCCAACCGCTGTAGCAACTTCAATATTCGTACCGTTACCTATTTCTTTTTCTCTTGAAGAAGCCGCCAACAAAGTAACTCCATTTACATCATCAATAAGTTGAGCATAAATTTCTTTGTTACTTCTAAATACAGATAGACGTGGATTAGTAGCAGTACCACTAATTGTTTTTCTAATTCTGAATCTAATACGTTGTCTTCTTTCAGGTTTTGTTAATGACATAATCTTATTTTTTAAGCTGATTTACCTGCTTTTCTTCTTAATACTTCACCTACAAATTTAACACCTTTTCCTTTGTACGGTTCAGGCTTGCGGAAACCTCTGATTTTCGCAGCAACTTGACCTAAAAGTTGTTTGTCAAATGATGTTAATTTCACAATTGGGTTTTTCCCCTTTTCAGAAATCGTCTCTAACGTCACTTCTGGAGCAATGTCTAATACAATATTATGTGAAAAACCAAGTGCCAAATCTAATTTTTGTCCTTGATTGGAAGCTCTATAACCAACTCCAACTAACTCTAAAGATTTTGTAAAACCTTCGTTTACACCGATAATCATATTATTGATTAAAGATCTGTATAAACCATGCTTTGCTCTTTGATCTTTATGATCAGACGATCTTTCAACTTGAACTTGACCATCTTCAACTGTTACAGTAACGTCCGAGAACTCCTGTGTAAGCTGACCATTCTTTCCTTTAACTGTAATAATACCATTTGCAACTTCAACAGTTACACCAGCAGGGATTACAACCGGATTTTTACCTATTCTTGACATCTTCTACTATTTTAATGATTAGTAAACGTAGCAAATTACTTCACCACCAACATTTAACTGTCTGGCTTTTTTTCCAGTCATCAAACCTTTTGATGTGGAAACAATAGCAATTCCCAATCCGTTAAGAATTCTAGGGATTGATGAAGAACCTGAATACTTACGTAAACCCGGTTTACTAATTCTTTGGATATCTTTAATTACAGACTCTTTAGTATCTTTATCATACTTCAAAGCAATCTTGATTGAACCCTGTACAGCGTTGTCTTCAAATTTGTAACTCAAGATATAACCTTGATCGAATAGGATCTTGGTTATTTCTTTTTTTAGATTAGATGCAGGAATTTCAACAACTTTGTGGTTTGCAGCCACAGCGTTACGAACTCTTGTCAAATAATCTGCAATAGGATCTGTATACATGTGCATTAATTTGCGGTTATGGTTTTCATAGGACACTCATCCTATGAACCTTTAACCAATTTATAAAAATGTTTTGTTAACGTAAATTAATTACGCCTACCAAGATGCTTTTTTAACTCCTGGGATTAATCCGTTATTTGCCATCTCACGAAATGTAACACGTGAAATACCAAATTGACGCATATATCCTCTAGGTCTACCAGTTAATTTACAACGATTGTGCAAACGAACAGGGGAAGCGTTTTTCGGTAATTTTTGCAAACCTACGAAATCTCCAGCTTCTAACAAAGCTTTTCTTTTCTCAGCATACTTTACTACCGTTTTTTCTCTCTTAACCTCACGGGCTTTCATTGATTCTTTAGCCATATCTTAATTCTTTTTAAAAGGTAAACCTAATTCAGCCAATAATGATTTTGCTTCTTTATCTGTTTTTGCAGAAGTAACAAATGAAATATCCATTCCTGATATTTTGTTTACTTTGTCAATATCAATTTCTGGGAAAATGATTTGCTCCAAAACACCAAGATTATAATTTCCTCTTCCATCAAAACCAGTAGCTTTAATTCCGCTAAAATCTCTAACACGTGGTAAAGCAGAAGTAATAAGTCTATCTAAAAACTCATACATTCTTTCTCCACGCAAAGTAACTTTTGCTCCAATAGGCATTCCTTTTCTCAATTTGAATGACGCAACGTCTTTCTTTGAAATAGTAGATACTGCTTTCTGTCCAGTGATCTTTGTTAACTCTTCAACTGCATAGTCGATTAGTTTCTTATCAGATACAGCTGCACCAACTCCTTTACTTAAAACGATTTTTTCCAATTTTGGAACTTGCATTACGTTTACGTATCCGAATTCTTCTTTAAGAGCAGCAATTACTCTGCTCTTATATTCTTCTTTTAGTCTAGGTATATACGCCATTACTATAGTACTTGATTAGATTTTTTTGAAAATCTTACTTTCTTATCTCCTTCTACTCTAATTCCTACTCTAGTTGTTTCCTTAGTTTTAGGATCAATTAAAGAAATGTTAGATATTTGTATAGAAGCTTCTTTCTTTACAATACCACCTTGAGGGCTTTTTGCACTTGGTTTCGTATGTTTTGAAACCATGTTTACACCTTCAACAATCGCTTTGTTTTTCTCTTTGTACACACGTAAAACTTTACCTTCAGCACCTTTATGGTCTCCAGCAATTACTCTTACGATGTCACCTGATTTTATTTTTAGCTTTATCATCTTAAAACGAATTAAAGCACTTCTGGTGCTAATGATACAATTTTCATGAATTGTTTTTCACGAAGTTCTCTTGCTACCGGACCAAAAACACGAGTTCCTCTCATTTCACCAGCAGCATTTAATAACACACATGCGTTGTCATCAAATCTAATGTATGAACCATCGGCTCTTCTTACTTCTTTTTTGGTACGTACAACAACTGCAGTTGAAACAGCTCCTTTTTTAACGCTTCCGTTAGGTGCTGTATCTTTGATAGAAACTACAATCTTGTCTCCAACAGAGGCATACCTTCTTTTGGTACCTCCTAAAACACGGATAGTTAAAACTTCCTTTGCTCCAGTGTTATCTGCTACTTTTAGTCTTGATTCTTGTTGTACCATAATTATTTAGCTCTTTCTAAGATTTCAACTAACCTCCAACATTTTGTTTTACTCAAAGGACGCGTTTCGCTAATCCTTACAGTATCTCCAATGTTACAGTCGTTCATTTCGTCGTGTGCATGATACTTTTTAGTTTTCAACACGAACTTACCGTATAATGGGTGTTTTACTTTACGCACTTCAGCAACTACGATAGATTTATCCATCTTGTCTGAAGTCACAACACCAACTCTTTCTTTTCTTAAATTTCTTTTTTCTTCCATCTTTCAGCAGATTACAATTATTGCAACTCTCTTTTAGTAAGTTCCGTAGCTAATCTTGCAACTGTTCTTCTTACACTTCTAATTTGAAGTGGATTCTCAATTGGAGAAATAGCGTGAGCCATTTTTAGGTCGGCATATGCCTTCTTAGTCTGGCTAAGTTTTTCTTGCAACTCCGCTGCAGAAAGATCTTTTATTTCTGATTGTTTCATAATATACTATAAATTATGCTTCGAAATCTCTAGCAACGACAAATTTAGTTTTTACTGGAAGCTTTTGAGCCGCAAGACGTAACGCCTCTTTTGCAACTGACAAAGGTACTCCTCCAACTTCAAACATAATTCTTCCGGGTTTAACAACTGCAGCCCAATACTCAACTGCACCTTTACCTTTACCCATACGTACCTCAAGAGGTTTCTTGGTGATCGGTTTGTCTGGAAATATTTTGATCCATAATTGTCCCTCTCTTTTCATAAAACGAGTTGCAGCAATACGTGCAGCTTCGATTTGACGAGAAGTTAAGAACATTCCATCTTCATGTACAGATTTAATACCAAACATTCCATTAGAAAGTTCATGTCCTCTTTGGGAATTCCCTTTCATTTTACCTTTTTGTACCTTACGGTATTTTGTTCTTTTAGGCTGTAACATTTTACTTTAGTTTAAAAATTTACTTTCGTTTACGAGCGTCTGGTTTACCACCTTTATTAAAAGGCTTTCTATCTCCTCTTGGAGAATCACCACCTTTACCACCAGTACCAGATTGTTTTTTGTCCATTCCAGCAAGCGGAGAAAGATCTCTCTTTCCATAAACTTCACCTTTCATGATCCATACTTTGATACCCATTCTACCATAAGTAGTATGAGCTTCAGCCAAAGCATAATCAATATCAGCTCTGAAAGTTGATAGAGGAATTCTACCTTCTTTGAAACCCTCTGAACGAGCCATCTCAGCACCATTCAAACGACCAGAAATCAAAACTTTGATACCTTCAGCGTTCATACGCATAGAAGCAGCAATTGCCATTTTGATTGCACGTCTGTAAGAAATTCTGCTTTCGATTTGACGACAGATGCTTGTAGCAACTAGATACGCATCAAGTTCAGGTCTTTTAATTTCAAAAATGTTGATTTGAACCTCTTTGTCAGTAACTTTTTTAAGTTCTTCTTTCAACTTGTCTACCTCTTGTCCACCTTTCCCAATAATAATACCAGGTCTAGCAGTAGTGATAGTAACGGTTACAAGTTTTAAAGTTCTCTCAATAATTACTTTAGATACACTAGCTTTTGATAAACGAGCATGGATATACTTTCTGATTTTGTGATCTTCGGCAAGTTTATCACCGTAATCATTTCCACCATACCAGTTTGAGTCCCATCCTCTGATGATACCAAGTCTGTTTCCAATTGGATTTGTCTTTTGTCCCATACTGCTTAAGAATTGCTTTGTGTGTTATTGATAGCTCCAAGCACGATTGTTACGTGATTAGAACGTTTTCTTATTCTGTGTGCACGACCTTGTGGAGCTGGACGAAGTCTTTTCAACATCATTCCACCATCAACTGTAATCGTTTTAACAAATAAACCAGCCTCTTCCATATTAGCATCTGGGTTTTTTGCTTGCCAGTTGGCAATAACAGATAAAACCAATTTCTCTAATTTTCGTGAAGCCTCCTTAGAACTAAATCTTAAGATGTTTAATGCTCTTTCTACCTTCTGACCTCTTACTAGATCTGCTACTAAGCGCATTTTTCTAGGTGAAGTAGGGCAGTTATTTAACTTTGCGAAGGCCAAAGACTTATTAGCCTCTTTTCTTGCATCTGCTGTTTCTCTTTTACGAACTCCCATTGCTTCTTATTTTTTACCTTTATTTTTTGCTCCAGCATGACCTCTAAAAGATCTAGTTGGTGAAAATTCTCCTAATTTGTGACCTACCATGTTTTCTGTTACGTAAACTGGTACAAATTGACGACCGTTATGAACTGCGATAGTTTGTCCAACAAAGTCTGGAGTAATCATAGAAGCTCTAGACCATGTCTTAACAACTCCTTTATTTCCGCCTGCGATGTTTTCTTGAACTTTCTTATCTAACTTATAATGAACAAAAGGTCCTTTTTTTAATGAACGTGCCATATCTTATTATTTCTTTCTACGTTCTACGATATACTTGTTACTCGGGTTTTTCTTAGAACGAGTTCTATAACCTTTAGCTGGTATTCCATTTCTTGAACGTGGATGTCCACCAGAAGAACGTCCTTCACCACCACCCATTGGGTGATCGACAGGGTTCATTGCAACAGGTCTTGTTCTAGGTCTTCTTCCTAACCATCTTGTTCTACCAGCTTTCCCGGATACAACTAATTGGTGGTCTGAATTAGAAACCGCTCCAATTGTAGCCGAACAAGTCAACAAGATCAATCTTGTTTCCCCAGAAGGCATTTTAATTGTAGCATATTTTCCATCTCTTGCCATTAATTGAGCAAATGTTCCAGCAGAACGAGCGATTACAGCTCCTTGTCCTGGTCTCAATTCGATACAAGAAATTACAGTTCCTAGTGGAACTCTACTTAAAGGTAAAGTATTACCAATTTCAGGTTGAGATTCTGGACCAGAAACTAATTTCTGACCAACTTTCAATCCGTTTTGAGCAATAACATACGTTTTCTCACCATCAGCATAAGCTAACAATGCAATAAAAGCAGTACGATTTGGATCATATTCAATTGACTTAACCGTAGCTGGAATTCCTTCTTTTGTACGTTTAAAATCAATGATACGATATCTCTGCTTGTGACCACCACCCGTATAACGCATGGTCATCTTTCCTTGACTATTTCTACCACCAGAGTTTTTTATCGGCGCTATCAAAGAGCGTTCCGGCTTATCAGTTGTAATGGCGTCATAACCATTCACAACTCTAAATCGCTGACCTGGGGTAATAGGTTTTAATTTTCTTACTGACATTTTATCTTAGATATTGTTGTAAAAATCAATTGTTTCTCCTTCTTGTACTTGAACAATTGCTTTTTTACTTGCATTAGTCTTTCCACTGATCAAACCACTTTTAGTGTATTTTGTAGTTCTATCCGGTCTTACGTTCATCGTGTTAACACTCAAAATAGTTACACCATAAGCAGCTTCAACAGCTTTCTTAATTTGCACTTTATTTGCTTTTTTGTCAACAACGAATCCGAAGCGGTTTAAAACTTCACTTTCTTTGGTTACTTTTTCTGTTACTATAGGCTTAATTATGATGCTCATATCCTATTATTTACTTAAATTTTCTTCAATTATCTCCAAAGAACTCTCTAAAAGCACTAAATTATTAGCGTTTAATATAGCGTAAGTACTTAATTCTAAGCTACTTACTACGCTAGAGCCTTTTAAATTGCGTGACGACAAATATACATTTTTATTTACATCACCCAACACAAACAGGGATTTTTTATTCTCTAACTCTAAAGCTTTCAAAACGTTGATGAAATTTTTAGTGTTTGGAGTTTCAAAATTAAAATCTTCAAGAACGATAATGTTCGACTCTTTTGCTTTAATTGAGAAAGCAGATTTTCTAGCCAAACGTTTCAAGCTTTTATTCAATTTGAATGAATAACTTCTTGGTCTTGGTCCGAAAACTGTTCCACCACCTTTAAACAATGGATTCTTTGCACTACCCGCACGAGCAGTACCAGTCCCTTTTTGTTTTTTAATCTTACGAGTAGATCCAGCAACTTCAGCTCTTTCTTTAGCTTTGTGCGTTCCTTGACGTTGATTAGCAAGATATTGCTTTACATCAAGATATACTGCGTGATTGTTTGGTTCTATACCAAATACTGAATCAGAAAGTTGAACTTTTCTTCCAGTATCTTTTCCGTTGAAATCTAATACTTTTGCTTCCATTACTTCTGAATGATTACATAAGAGTTGTTATGTCCAGGAACACATCCTTTAATAACAAGTAGGTTCTTATCAGCAACTACTTTTAAAACTCTAAGGTTTTGAACTTTTACATTGTCTCCTCCCATTCTTCCAGCCATACGCATTCCTTTGAATACTCTAGATGGATAAGATGAAGCTCCTACAGAACCTGGCGCTCTTAAACGGTTGTGTTGACCGTGAGTTGCTTGACCAACACCACCAAAACCGTGACGTTTTACAACCCCTTGAAAACCTTTACCTTTAGATACACCTTGTACATCTACAAATTCTCCTTCAGAAAAAATAGAAACATCAATAAGATCTCCTAATTTTTGCTCTGTTGCGAAATCTTGGAATTCAACGACTTTTTTCTTAGCTACAGTTCCCGCTTTTTTAAAGTGACCTAACGCCGCTTTAGTGGAATGTTTCTCGTTTTTGTCATCGAAACCTAGTTGCAACGCTTCGTACCCGTCAACACCTTTGGTTCTGACTTGGGTAACAACGCATGGACCAGCTTCGATTACTGTACAAGGAATATTCTTCCCGTTCTCGTCGAAAATACTAGTCATGCCGATTTTTCTACCAATTAACCCAGACATAAATATTAATTATTAATTACTAAAATTCCCTTCAATTTAAAAACAACAGATGTTTCCAAACAGGGAGTGCAAAAGTAGAGATTAAAATTGAATATACCAAACCCTAATAAAAATTAAATCGCTCATAATCAAAATTCAAGAAGCAAAAAGATCAATTACAGATTTTTGTTTCTTTTAAAATAAATTACAGGAGCTTCTTTTTAAAAACACTTCACTACATAATTCATAAACAAAAAAAATAACAAACACCCGTGATAGAGCTAAAATTAAGGCATTATAAAAACTACTTCCTTAAATTATAAAATCAAGAACCAGTTATTAGTAGTGGTTTATAAAATTCAACTCCATAAAAAAAGCGAGACAGAACTGCCTCGCTTTTTTTTATAAAATATAAAAAATTATACTTTTATTTCAACTTCAACTCCACTTGGCAATTCAAGTTTCATCAATGCATCAATAGTTTTTGAAGATGAAGAGTAGATATCAATCAATCTCTTGTATGACATAACTTCAAATTGCTCTCTTGCTTTTTTGTTTACGTGCGGAGAACGTAGAACCGTAAAAAGTTTTTTATGAGTTGGTAATGGAATTGGTCCTGTTACAACGGCACCGGTACTTTTTACCGTTTTTACAATCTTTTCAGCAGACTTGTCTACCAACATGTGATCGTAAGATTTTAATTTTATTCTGATTTTTTGACTCATTTTCTTAAAGATTATGCGTTTCCTTTTGCTTTTTTGATAACTGCTTCCGAAATATTAGAAGGCGTTTCAGAGTAGTGTGAAAATTCCATAGTAGATGTTGCTCTACCTGATGAAAGCGTTCTTAACGTAGTTACGTATCCAAACATTTCAGATAATGGCACATCTGCCTTAATAGTTTTAGCACCAGCTCTATCACCCATATCATTCACCTGACCTCTACGACGGTTGATATCACCTACGATATCTCCCATGTTTTCTTCTGGTGTAATCACTTCCATTTTCATGATTGGCTCTAATATAACAGCACCAGCTGCTTTAGCTACCTCTCTATAACCCATTCTTGCCGCAAGTTCAAAAGAAAGTGCATCAGAATCCACCGGGTGGAAAGATCCGTCTAATAAGGTTACTTTCAAACTATCTACTTGGTATCCTGCTAAAGGACCAGTTTTCATAGCTTCTCTAAAACCTTTTTCAACTGATGGAATATATTCTTTAGGAACGTTACCACCTTTCACTGCATTTACAAATTGCAAACCTACAGCAGCTTTACCGTCAACTTCATCAGCAGGCTCCAGTCTAAATACGATATCACCGAATTTACCACGACCTCCAGATTGTTTCTTGTATGTTTCTCTGTGTTGAGCAGATTTTGTAAAAGCTTCTTTGTACTCAACTTGAGGCTCACCTTGGTTTACTTCAACTTTGAATTCACGTTTCATTCTATCTACTAGGATATCTAAGTGAAGCTCACCCATACCCGAAATAATAGTTTGACCTGAAGCCTCGTCTGTTCTAACAGTAAACGTAGGATCTTCTTCAGCTAATTTAGCTAAAGCCATACCCATTTTATCTACGTCAGCCTTAGTTTTAGGCTCAATAGCAATACCAATTACTGGCGCAGGGAATTTCATTGACTCAAGAATAATTGGGTGTTTTTCATCACACAATGTATCTCCAGTTTTGATATCTTTAAATCCAACTGCCGCTCCAATATCACCTGCTTCGATATACTCAATTGGGTTTTGTTTGTTAGCGTGCATTTGGTAGATACGAGAAATTCTTTCTTTGTTTCCTGAACGTGTGTTCAAAACATAAGAACCAGCATCTAAACGTCCTGAATAAGCACGGAAGAAAGCTAAACGACCTACGAATGGATCAGTAGCAATTTTAAATGCTAAAGCAGCGAATGGCTCTTTAACATCTGGCTTACGCAAGATTTTAGTTTGATCTTCTTCTAATAATTCAGCATCATCAGGATGAATCCCTTCGATACCTTCTTTATCCATTGGAGATGGCAAATATTTACATACAGCATCTAACATGAATTGAACTCCTTTGTTTTTGAAAGAAGAACCAGCAATCATAGGAATGATAGCCATATCCATTACAGCAGCTCTTAATGCAATGTTGATTTCTTCCTCTGTAATAGAGTTTTCATCTTCCATGAATTTTTCAAGCAAAGTCTCATCATAATCAGCTACTGCTTCAATAAGAATCGATCTGTATTCTTTCACTTCATCGAGCATGTCTTCTGGAATTGGCACGATCTCGTAAGTTGCTCCCAGACCTTCTTCATCCCAAACAATAGCTTGATTTCTAACTAAATCTACAACACCTTTGAAATCATTTTCTTCACCAATTGGCAAAGTGATCGCTACAGCATTAGATTTCAACATATCTCTTACTTGTTGACATACCATCAAAAAGTTAGATCCCTGTCTGTCCATTTTATTAACGAATCCAATACGCGGCACTCTGTATTGATCTGCTAATCTCCAGTTAGTTTCTGATTGAGGCTCTACACCATCAACAGCACTAAATAAGAATACCAAACCATCAAGTACACGCAAAGAACGGTTTACTTCAACTGTAAAGTCAACGTGACCCGGAGTATCGATAATGTTAAAGTGGTAAGGCAATGTTTCAGGCAACACTTTACCTTGCGTAGTTGGAAAATTCCATTCACAAGTTGTAGCAGCAGAAGTAATTGTAATACCTCTTTCTTGCTCTTGTGCCATCCAGTCCATTGTTGCAGCACCATCGTGTACTTCACCAATTTTATGTGATTTTCCCGTATAGAATAAAATACGCTCTGTTGTTGTTGTTTTGCCAGCATCAATATGAGCAGCAATTCCTATATTTCTTGTATATTTAAGTTCTCTAGCCATTTCTTACAGGATTAAAATCTAAAGTGAGAGAATGCCTTATTAGCCTCTGCCATTTTGTGAGTATCCATTCTTTTCTTAACGGCAGCACCTTCTTCTTTAGCCGCAGCTAAACATTCCGAAGCTAACCTTTGAGCCATAGATTTTTCGTTTCTTCTTCTTGAATAAAGAATTAACCATTTCATCGCCATAGATATCTTTCTATCTGGACGAATTTGCATTGGAATTTGGAATGTAGCTCCACCTACTCTACGACTACGTACTTCTACGTGAGGCATAACATTGGTTAATGCATCTTTCCAAATTTCTAATGATGGTTTCTCAGCATCTTGTTTTTTAGACTCAATGATGTCAATTGCATCATAAAATACTTTAAACGCTGTCGATTTTTTTCCATCCCACATTAAGTTGTTCACAAAACGTGTTACCAGTTGGTCATTAAACCTTGGATCTGGTAAAAGTGGTCTTTTCTTTGCCGCTCTTTTTCTCATGTCTTTTTTTTAATAAAATGTCATACCAATATAATTGCGAAGAATCGCGCTTCTACAAGAATAACTTTTTAAATTACTTTTTAGCTTCTTTTGGGCGTTTTGCTCCGTACTTAGATCTTCTTTGCGTTCTTCCTGCTACTCCTGACGTATCAAGTGCACCACGAACGATGTGATATCTAACTCCTGGTAAATCTTTTACCCTTCCACCCCTAACTAATACTATCGAGTGCTCTTGTAAATTGTGTCCTTCACCAGGGATGTAAGCATTCACTTCATTACCATTTGTCAAACGTACACGCGCTACTTTACGCATTGCAGAGTTTGGTTTTTTTGGTGTTGTAGTGTAAACACGCGTACAAACCCCTCTTCTTTGAGGACAAGAATCTAAAGCAACCGATTTACTCTTCTTAGTTATCTGAGTTCTTCCTGTTCTTACTAATTGTTGAATTGTTGGCATAATTAATACTAAAAATTTCTTATTATATTAAATTCCCGCTTTTTGCGGGGTTGCAAATGTAGAAAATATTTTTTACTCTACAAACGTTAATCAATTAATTTACAACAAGATTATTTTATCATTTGATTTTTATCTTAAAAAATAAATATTTGCATTACATTTATTTAAAAATACGAGCTCATTTGAAACCTTCTTTCACTTTAATGTTCATCATGCTTTTTTGCCTTAGTTGTTCGGCACAAAGTTTTCGTTTAATTATAAAAGGAAGTAATTCGTTTGAAACAAAAACTATAGATTCCTTAAAATACATTGCAAAACACGAAAACACAAAATCAATTAACGATGAACTAATCCGAATTTCTCAAAAACTATCCAATATAGGATACATAGACAACACAACGCAAGAATTTAATGCTAAAAACGATTCCATTTTTGTCGCCAATTTAAAACTAGGACCTAAAATGAGTACTGTTTATATAAATGTGGGTTCGGATTTAATGTTACAACAAATTCCAAAACTAAAAAAAAAGGACACCTTAACGATATCATATATTGAAATCAATTCTTTTCTAAATCAAACAATCCAACAATTAGAGGAAAATGGTTTTGCACTTGCTAAAGTTAACCTAACCAATATTTCAAGAAAAAAAAACGAAATCTATGCAGATTTAAGAGTTGAGTCTGATCAAAAAAGAATTCTTAATGCCATCATAGTCAATTTCAAAGACACCAATCAAAACGCAAAATTTCCCAAAGGACATTTAGCACAAATTAAAAGAAAATACAAAAACACTTTGTTTAACCAAAAAATGATAAATCAAATCTATCAGGATTTCGAAAAATTTCAATTCACCAATCAAGTAAAATATCCTGAAATTTTATTCACAAAAGATTCCACAAAGGCTTATGTATACCTCGAAAAAAGAAAATCCAATAGTTTTGATGGTTTTATTGGATTTTCAAATAACGAAACAAATAAAATAAGACTTAACGGATATGCTGACATAAAACTAGAAAACATTTTAGGCTCTGGTGAACTGTTATCAATATATTGGAAAAGTGACGGAAATGATCAGAAGACTTTTAATGCCAATATAGAATTACCATACTTACTAAAATCACCGATAGGATTAAAAGCTCAAATTCAATTATTTAGACAAGACAGTACTTTTCAAAACACTAAAACAGCTATTGATTTAAGCTACTTTGCAAATTACAACACCCGATTCTACTTAGGATACCAAAGAACCGCTTCAAGTGACATACAAAACGCACTAGAAACATCGGTAGGAGATTTTAATAATTTATTTGTTACTGCTAGTTTGGATTACAAAAAATTAGATCAATATAATAATACATTTCTTATTAAAACAGCATTAAACTTTACAACTGGAACAGGTAATCGGCAGATATTAAATGAAATCGCAGAAAAAACTAAAAGCAGTCAAAAATTCATTACCATAGAGGCATCACACAATTTTAATTTAAACAAAAAGAATAGCATAAACATAAAAAGCCAAAACTACTACTTAAAAAGTAACCGATACCTAGACAATGAACTGTATCGTTTTGGGGGATTCAACAGCATTAGAGGCTTTACAGAAAATAGCTTGAGAGCTTACTTCACAACCTCTTTACTCACAGAATACCGATACATAATAACCTCTTCTTTATATGTACATTCAATATTAGATTACTGCTTTTATAAAAACAGAACCAACCTTGAAAAAGCAGACAATACGAATAAACTTTTGGCGATAGGATTTGGATTTGGCCTACAAATTAACAATGGTTTATTGAAGTTTGCACTAGCAAATGGAAAATCAGAAAACCAACAAATAGAATTTTATAACACAATAGTACATATTAGTTATAATGTTAAATTTTAATTTAAACAGTAATTATCAATATATATATTAGGATAGTTAACAAATTATTAAGAGGTTTGCGAGACTAATTCAAAATATTATAAAATGAAACTAAAGTTTAATGGATTCTTAGTGCTTTTACTAGTGCTAGTGGCGCAAATTACTTTCGCGCAAGAAAGAGCTGTTTCTGGTGTTGTTTCTGATAATGCAGGATTGCCTTTACCGGGTGTGAGCGTATTAGTTAAAGGAACTAAATCTGGGACACAAACCGATTTTGATGGAAAATTTTCTATCAAAGCAACACCAAGCCAAGTTTTGGTATTTAGCTACCTTGGAATGAAAACCCAAGAAATTGCTGCGTCTTCATCTAATGTTAGCGTTAAGCTTATGGACGACTCAGTTCAACTAGAAGGAGTAATCGTTGGAGCATTGGGTATCAAAAGAAACAAAAATGCACTTACATCAGCTATGCAAGTTGTAGCAAGTAAAGAACTTACGCAAGCTGCTAACCCTAACGTAGTACAATCTCTAGTAGGTAAAGTATCTGGACTTCAAATCAACAAATCTACAAATGGTGTTAACGCCACAAATAGAATTGTACTTAGAGGTACGAGATCGATAACTGGTAACAATGAGGCCTTAGTAGTAATTGATAATTCTATCTCTTCCTCTGCAACTTTACAACAATTACCACCTGAATTGATCGAAAGCATCAACGTGATCAAAGGTATGCAGGGTGGCGCACTTTATGGTGAGCAAGGTGTTAACGGTGTTATTATCGTTACGACAGTAAAAGGGAAACAAAAAGGAAAAATCACTGTGAATGTAAATTCTGCTATTGATTTTGAAACCATTTCCTTTATGCCAAAAACTCAAAACAAATATGGCCAAGGATGGGATGGAGTTCATTATCCTGACGAAAACGGATCTTGGGGACTTCCTTTTGATGGTGTTTTAAGACCAACTGGTTTGGCGCAAGCTGACGGTTTAGAATTAGAGTTACCTTACTCATTTATAAAAGATAACGTTAAAGACTTTTTTCAAACAGGTACCACGTTCCAAAACGGATTTTCTATCAATGCAGGTAGTGAAGATTCTTACGCTTTACTATCAGCTAACAAAGTGAATACTGAGTTTGTTGTTAACGGCGATCGTTTAGAAAGAAACAGCTTCCTATTCAAAGCAGGTAAAAAAGTTGGAAAATTTAGCATTGATGGTAATTTAAACTACACATACCAAAAATCTGCTGAAACATCACCAGATTTGCTTGATGATTTAATTCAAACAGCTGGTAACATCCCTTTAGATTTATTCAAGAATTCAGGGAATGAAGGGAATTATAATATTTATTTCAAAAATCCATATTGGACCATTGACAACAATCGTAATGATGCAAGAAGAACATTTATTAATGCTATCGCTGCATTAAAATATGAAATCAACAAAAACATCAACGTAACTTACACAGGGAACTTACAATTGACAAACAGAGAAGCACAATCTCACATCAATGTATATACTGAGCCTGCTGCCTTAGCTGGTGTAGGTGCCAATAGAAACCAACCATCTGAATTTTTTGCAAGTCAATCTTCATTAAGAACATATTACGGCGATTTATTGGTAAATTTTGATTACGACCTAACGGAAGACTTAAATCTTAAAGTTAATACGGGTGTCAATACACAAGATCGTTATTTCAGAGCCACTTCTCAAGGTGGTCAGAATCTTGACATTCCTGGTTTGTATGCAATAAACAACGTCAAAAGTCCAGCTAATCCATCTACTTTAGATAACAGATTATTAAAATCAAACAGAGCAGCAGTTTTTACAAATGTTGATTTAGGTTATAAAGATTATTTGTTTTTGAATTTAACTGGAAGAAACGAATGGAGTTCAGTTTTACCAAAGGAGAATAACAATTTTTTCTATCCAAGTGCAGGTGTATCTTTCATACCAACAGTAGCATTTGAAGGATTAAAAAGTGAAACTTTAACTTACTTAAAAGTGGCTGCCAATATTGTTAGAGTGGGTAACTCCTCTGCAATACAACCATTTGCACTTACTGAAATAGGAGTATTCCCAACTGGCTTTCCATACGGACAACTTGGATCGTATACCATTAACCAAAGACCTACAGATAAAAACATCAAACCTGAATTTGTAACAACCAAAGAGGTGAATGTAAACATAGGACTTTTTAACAATAGAATCACATTAGACGGTTCAGCTTATATCTCTGACACAAAAGATTTGATAACCTTTGCTAATACATCTTCTACAAGTGGACTAGCAGCATTCCAATCAAACATTGGTGATATGACAACTAAAGGTCTTGAAATAGATTTAGGATTAGTACCCGTTAAAACAGAAGATTTTACTTGGAACTTAAGAGCGAGCTACGCAACAAACAAATCTGTAATTAATTCTTTAAAAGGTGGTATAACAGAAGTTAACCTTTTCTCTGACGCAACTGCAGGAGCAGGAATTTTTGCACAAGTAGGTCAAGAATTTCCATTGATTAAAGGAACAACATTTGTAAAAGATGCAAACGGAAGTGTAATACTTAATCAGTTTGGACTTCCAACAAGAACTTCTTCTAACTCCATTTTAGGTAAAGCAACACCTGATTACATTTTAGGACTGTCTAACTCTTTTGCATACAAAGGATTTACATTAACAGCAGTTATGGATTACAGAACAGGTCACCAAATCATTTCTGGAACAAAAGCTGACTTAACATGGCCAGGGCGTTTAGAAGAGTCTGCAGCTTTTGATAGAGAAGTTGGTTTTATTATGCCAAATTCAGTAATAGAAACTACACCAGGTTCTGGTGTATACACACCAAATACTACTGTATTTACAGCAGCTGGACACGGACCAAATGGAATTATTGATTATTACGATTCATTAAGAAGATCAGGACAACACAATGTTATCAATGCCACGGCTTTTAAAGTAAGAGAACTTGCTTTGAGTTACTCAGTACCAACTACATTGATTTCAAAAATAGGTTTAACTTCACTTAGATTCGGAGTGAATGCGAGAAACCCATTTACTGTATTAGCTAAAAGCAATAAAGGATATACAGATCCAGAAGCTTCGGATAGCACTGCAAACAATGGAAATGGACAAGGATATTCTGGTACAGGACAATATCCTAATACAAGAACCTTTGGTGGAAGCATGAATTTAACATTTTAATTACAAGCAATGAAAAAAATATTTTTAATACTAGCAGTAGCAGCTGTATCACTTTCTTCATGTAGTGATTACTTAGTTGACAACACCAACGTAAATAGTCCACTAGAGTCAGCTTTGCCTCCAAGACTAATTTTACCAGGTGCACAAGCACAAGCTTTTAGAACGCAAGCTATCAACATGAATAGACTTGGTAGCGTAATGACAAATGCTTGGGCTGGTAACATTTATCAATTTACCAATCCTTTACAAGTTGAATATTCTTATAATTTTGACAACAACACCTATGCAGCGATATGGGATGGGTTGTACCGAAGTGTAGGTAACTTTCAAAAAATAATAGAAACTGATTTGCCTAATCAAGGAAATTATGTAGCTATTTCTAAAATAATGAAAGCACACTACATACAATATATTGTAGATTTATATGGTGATGCTCCATACTCACAAGCTTTTAAAGGACAAGAAAACCTTACACCAGTTTATGATGATGATGCTGTAATTTACAAAGAATTAGTAAAAGAATTGGAAGAAGCTCGTGCACTTATTCAAAATCCATCTGCAACAGCAGAATCTGTAAGTACAGATGTTGTGTTTAGTGGTGATATGAGTAAATGGTTGCAATTAGCAAATACTATTGAATTGAGAATTTTATTGAGACAAAGTAAATTATCTGATGCTGCAACTGTAACTTATTTGAACAGTAAATATGCAACTTTACAATCCTTAAATAACTTTGTTAGTGCAGATGTTTTAATCAATCCAGGGTACTCTTCTGGTAATGACGCACAACAAAGCCCATTTTTTGGTTCTTTCGTAAGAGACGCAGCAGGTCTTACATCAGGTACTACTTATACTTTTTTCACTTCATCAAAACATTTTGCTGATGTGTTAAATGGAGAAGCTGGCGGACCAACAGCAGGTGTGATAGATCCGAGAAGATCAAGATTATGGCTTACTGTAGGAGGTAAAGTCGTAGGTACGGATCAGGGACAAAAACCAGTTCCAGGACAAAACAATGCATCAAATCCAACATCAAGATTTGGATTGGGATTAACTAATTATGTAGGAACAAACACAGCAACTAGAACTGCAGCTGGTTCTTCCAAAGCTGGTGTACTAATGTTGCTTTCAGAAAGCAAATTTCTTCAAGCTGAAGCTGTACAAAGAGGATTTCTTACTACTGGAGTCGCTCAAACGTTGTTCAACGAAGGTGTTCAAGCATCATTCACTTACCTAGGGGCAACTATAGGGACATATGCTACACAAATAGAAACTGTTCCAAATTTTGGATGGGCAGCAACAACTGATAAAATCCGTGCAATTTTAACACAAAAATGGATTGCCTTAAGTGGTATTCATGGAGTTGAAAATTATATTAATTACACAAGAACTGGATATCCAGTAATTCCTGGGTCAATTAATGGATTCAACTTGCAACCTTCAAGACCAAAGAGATTGATTTATCCTTTGTCGGAGTATAATGCAAATTCAGGTAACGTGCCTATCTTGACATCAGCTCAAATTACAACACAAGGGCCATTCTGGTATGTGCCGTAATTAATATTCTGGTTTATTATTTTAAGAGGCTGTCCAAATGGACAGCCTCTTTTTTTGTGTCTAATATTGCTAATAGGCAAATCGTTTGTTGGAATTCGGGCAGCAAATACAAGTTCCAGATATATTGTAAATCTAAAATACAAGTTATTAAACTAAATAACTAATTAGGCTCCTCAGCTATAAAATGAAAACTATTCAATTCTATTCATAAAATGAAGTCTAAATTTGTTTGTGCTATATTAATGTAAGTACAAGACTTAAAATCAATAGTACTCTAAAGCATATTAATACGTACAAATATAAATTTTAGTACGATTTGAAACAATAAAATATTAATCCAATATAATACTATGCTGACCCCCAAAATTCGGACAATATATCCCGACTAATTTAGATAGGAATAAAAACCTTAAATTAGCACTAATATGTCAAGAACAAGAAGAACCTTCGGAAAAGACTTCAAAGCCAAAGTTGTTTTGGAAGCCTTAAAAGAGAAAGATACCATCGAGGTATTAGCAAAAAAATACGAGTTGCTGCCCAACCAAATTTCAATGTGGAAGTCCGAAGCGATACGGAATCTTTCTGCGGTTTTTTCTGCAGAAAAAACGCTCGTTGCCAAAGATGAAATTCCAACAGAGAAACTCTATGCTCGAATAGGTCAGCTGACTTTGGAGAATGACTTTTTAAAAAAAAGTCTGGGTTAGTATCGATCCGTGAGCGAGTGAAAATGGTCGATACCCAAAATAAATTGAGCATTGTCAAACAATGTCGATTATTAGAAATTCATCGTGGCGGTCTTTATTATAAAGCAAAACAGGAAAGTTTAGAGAACTTGAAAATAATGCAATTATTAGACCAACAGTATTTTAATACTCCATTTTATGGCTGCAGGAAACTGACGTTTTGGCTCAAGGATTTAGGTTTTAAAGTGAATCGCAAACGGGTAAAACGATTGATGCAAATCATCAATTGGCAAACCATTTATAGAGAACCTAAAACAACAGTGAGTAATAAAGAACATAAGAAATACCCTTATTTACTCAAAGGTTTGAAAATCACTCATAAAAATCAGGTTTGGGCAACAGATATCACCTATATTCCTATGGCAAAAGGATTTATGTATTTGACTGCGATTATTGATTTGCATACAAGATTTGTTTTGAACTTGAGTGTAAGCAATACAATGAGTGCCGATTGGTGTGCCGATATTTTGCAAGAAACTATACAAAAGTATGGTGTGCCTGAAATTTTCAATACAGATCAAGGAAGTCAATACACCAATGAGGTTCACACCAATGTACTATTAAACAATGAAATAAAAATTTCTATGGACGGTAAAGGAAGAGCTATTGACAACATTTTTATTGAAAGATTATGGAGGACAGTCAAATACGAGAATATATATTTACAAGCATATACTGATGGAATCAGCCTTTATAGAGGACTCAAAGATTATTTTGAATTTTATAATACACGGCGAATTCATCAGTCACTAGATTATGGAACGCCTTATAATAATTATTACAAAAAAGAAGTGGCATAAAATCAGTATAACTTTTTTGGCTTCTTAAAATAGCCAAAAGTTATCTCCGATTTTAACCAAGATAATAGAATATAAAACTAAAAACCTATCTTAAATCGTTGAGATTTCTGTCTGAAAAATGGGTACAGCATAATATTGACATGCAAGGATTTAATACAAACAAAAAAAATTGCACTTATAAATTAAGAATACATAAAAGATTGCTAATATGACTAATATATATAAACACCTTTGATCATAAAAACTAATAAAAACCTAAATACTTCAAAAATTATTACAATTTTTTAAATAAAATAAATAATTTTAACAAAATCATAGTGATAACTATAATTTTTATATTAAATAAAATTATTACTAGTTATATTAACAAATTATTATGAATTTTGTTTTACAAATTAAAAATAATAAAGATGAAACTAAAGTTTAATGGATTCTTAGTACTTTTAGTAGTACTAATGGCGCAAATAACTTTTGCGCAAGAAAGAACCGTTTCAGGAACAGTTACTGACAATGCAGGATTGCCTATGCCAGGTGTGAGTGTATTAGTAAAAGGAACTAAATCTGGGACACAAAGTAATTTTGATGGAGGCTATACTATTAAAGCAAGCCCAAATCAAATCTTAATATTTAGTTATATTGGGATGAGAAAACAAGAAGTACCAGCTACTTCATCTACTGTTAATGTAAAGCTTAAAGACGAAGCTAATGAACTTGAAGTTGTTGTTGTGACAGCATTGGGAATCAAAAAACAAGAACGAGCTTTAGGTTATTCTACTTCTGTTGTTGGAAAAAACGACATAACAAAAGGTGGAAATCAGAATTTTGTAAATGCACTTGGCGGAAAAGTTGCTGGTGTGCAAGTAATTGCTTCTGGCGGAGCGCCAGGTCAAGCAAGTAGATTAGTTATAAGAGGTGGAAATAAGTCTCTTACTAACTCTAATGAGCCTCTTTACGTTATCGACGGAGTTCCCATTTCAAATTCAAATGATGGAAATGGTAATACAGTTACAGGTTTTGCAAGTCCAAACAGAGCGTCAGATATTAATCCAAACGACATAGAATCAGTAACAGTTTTAAAAGGCTCTGCTGGAGCGGTACTTTACGGAAATAGAGGTTCTAATGGTGTGGTTTTAATAACAACTAAATCTGGGAAAAGTAATAGTGGAGTACCTGTAATCGAATTCACTAGCCAATTTGCAGCTGACGAGGCTTTAGTGTTACCTGACTATCAAACAGAATTTGCTCAAGGTACCAATGGCGTAACTTACAGAGAAGGAACATCGCGATCTTTTGGACCTCGCATAACAGGACAAACAGTGAACAGTGCTGGAGCTGGTGCAGCAAGAGGATTAGGTCCACAACCCATCCAATTAAAAGTATTTGATCCAAGAAAAGATTTTTTGAATACTGGATATACAAATAATAATAATTTATCATTGTCTAGTTCTTCAGATAAGTATAGTATGTTTGTTTCGCTAGGAAATTCTAGACAAACGTCAATTATACCAAATCAAGGTTTTAATAAAATTAATGCTCGTTTTAACGGGAATTATAAGTTTAATGATAAATTTAGTGCTGGAGTTAATTTCTCCTATAATATTTCTAATGGCGATCTACCTTTTACAGGTCAAGATGGAAACAACCCAATTTTTGCATTGTTCCATGCTCCTGTATCTTGGGATTTGTCTGGATATGGATATGAAAGACCAAACGGAAGCCAAATCAACTTTCGTGGCGGATCTTTTGACAACCCATTTTGGACAGTTAATAAAAACTCCGCACTTAGTGATAGTCAAAGATATATAATGAGCGTAAATTTAGCTTACGACTTAGCTCCATGGATGAAACTTAACTATCGATTGGGTAACGACAACTTGGTTGACAATAGAAAAATTTTCAGAGATAAAAATAGTGGAAGTGCTCCAAACGGGTTTCTTTCATTTGATGATGTATCAAGAAACGAGATTACATCAACCTTAACTTCAACATTCAACAAGAAGTTTGCTAATAAATTTGAGGCGACTTTATTAATAGGCCAGGATATAAACACCAGAACATTTAGACAAACTGTTATTACAGGATCTCAGTTAGTTCTACCTGGAATTCAAAACACTAATAATATCCAAACCTTTGACCCTGCATTTAATTCTACAAGTAAACGTAATTTAATAGGTGCTTTTGGAAATTTAACCTTGAACTATAATAATTATTTATTTTTAGATGTTGTAGGAAGAAATGAGTGGAGTTCTACACTTCCACAACAAAATAGAAGTTTCTTTTATCCAGGGGCAAGTGCATCGTTCATATTCTCTGAAGCATTGAATATTAAAGGCGACACGTTTAATTATGGTAAATTACGTGTTGGAGCGTCAAAAACCGCTCGTGATGCAGGAGTTTACTTAACACAACAAACGTTTCAGTTAGGTCAATTTGCAGATGGCTTTACTACAGGAATAGTTTTCCCGTTCAATGGCCTTCCGGGATATACCGTTGATAATACAATTGCAAACGCTAATTTAAAACCAGAATTTACAACGGAATATGAAGTTGGTGTTGAATTAAAAATGTTTAAAAATAGACTTGGATTAGACGCATCTTATTTTAGAAATGTAAACACAGGTGGAATCATTCCATTAGATATTTCTCCAACTACTGGCGCTCAACAAACCATTATAAACAGTGGTAAAACCAATTCTAGAGGTGTAGAATTATCTTTACGTGCAACACCAATTCAAACAAAAGATTTCAAATGGGACATAAATGTTAACTTTAGTAAGATAAAATCTAATGTTGACCAAACTTTCCCAGGTATCGACAAAATATTCTTAGGTGGATTTGGAGGAAATCCTGCAATTTACGCTGTACAAGGTGAACGTTACGGAAGCATTATTGGATCTGGTTATGCTAGAAACGATAATGGACAAGTATTAACTGATGATGATGGATACCCTATTTTTGAAGACGGTTTAAATCTAGGATATGTTGAACCAGACTGGACGGGTGGATTAACAAATACTTTCACTTATAAAAATATATATATTTCTGCTCAATTTGATACCAGACAAGGTGGATCTATCTACAGTGGAACTGAGGAATTATTGGATTTTTACGGAGTAAGTGCAAAAACTGCAAGTAGAGAAGAAGATTATACCTTTCCTGGTGTTAACCAAACCACCGGAAATCCAAATGATGTTGTCGTTAAACGCGATGCAGTATGGTACGGTAGTGCTTATCCTAATGAAGAATACGTTTACGAAAACAATTGGGTCAAATTGCGTGAAGCTTCTATTGGATATACATTTAAATTGAATAACAGCAGCATCAAAGCATTAGACGTAAGTCTATATGGTCGCAATTTAGCTTTATGGACAAAAGTACCTCACATAGATCCAGAATCAAGTTCTTTTGGAACTGGTAATGCTCAAGGTGTTTCTAGATTTGCTTTTCCTACAACTAGAACAATTGGTTTTAATCTAAGAGTTCAATTTTAAAAATATAAAAAGATGAAAAAAATAAAAATTTATGATGGAATAATAAATACTAAAAATCTTTTTGTTGGGGTTTTTACAAGTTTATTATTACTCTCGTCATGCACAAGTGAATTAGATATAAATAGTGATCCTAATGCACCAACTGCCGTTCCTAATTCCACATTACTTACCTCTTCCGAGGTAAATTTAGGGTACATAATTGGAGGCGAAGCTACACGTATGCCATCAAGTATCGTACAGTATTATGCTGGACATAGAGGTCAACCAAACGAATATGCTCGTTATGACATTACTCCTTCAGCTACAGATGGCTTGTGGACTAATATGTACAATGTATTAATTGATTTAAAAACTATCGAAAATAACACAAGTACAACAAATGATAAACTATATTTAGGAATATCACAATTGTTGCAAGTGTACGCCTTTAGTGTATTAACTGATAATTTTGGAGACATTCCTTATTCGGAAGCTTTACAATTATCATCAATATTGACTCCTGCTTATGACAAGCAAGAGAATATTTACAATGACCTATTGGTGCGAGTTGACAATGGAATAGCAAATGTAACTACAAATGCAGGATCTAATCCTGGTGCTGCTGACGTAATTTACAAAGGGTCATCTACAAAATGGGCTGCCTTTGGAAACTCTCTTAAGTTAAGATTATTAAACCACTTAAGTTTAAGAAGACCAACAGCAGCATTAACTTTTTTGCAAACAAACCCTACTTTAATTAGTAATAGTGCTAATGACGCGAAATTAGTTTTTGGAATAAGCGCTTCAAACTCAAATCCAATCTATCAGTTTGACGTACTATCTGGAAGAAAAGATAACGCAGTTGCCAATACTCTCGTTAACAAGATGAAATCATTGTCAGATCCTAGAATAGCTGTGTATTTCAAACCTGTAGTAAATGGAGCCCTAGCAGGGCAAGTTTTAGGTAATATTCCAGGCGATGATACTGACGACTCAGGTGAAAGTTTGTTTTCAAGAACTGGATCAGCATACGCATCGACTGATTCACCAGTTATTTTAATAAGTGCAGCTGAAGTAAATTTTATTAAGGCAGAAATTTATTTCAGAGCTTCTGACGCAACTAACGCTCTATTAAATTACAACAACGCAATTACTCAAGATTTAACATCTCTTGGTTTAGCAGCATCAGCGACTACTTACTTAGCTAATCCTCTTGTAACATACAACAATACTTTACAGAGAATTATGGAACAAAAATGGATTACAATGTACCAAGGAGCGTACGAATCATTTGTTGATTGGAGAAGAACTGGTTTCCCAGCACTAACTCCTTCAATAAATAACAGAACCACTAATGCTATTCCAGTTAGGTTATCTTATCCTCAAATTGAGATTAATGTTAACACTGCATCACTTCAAGCAGGCCCTGGTATTCCGCAACCATACGTATCATTAAGTAACAAAGTTTGGTGGGATTTGTAATAAAATCTTAACTATAAAAACCATCAGCGCAGCTGGTGGTTTTTTTTTATATATTTGCACCATGGAAAAAGAACATCAAATATTTGGGATTAGAGCAATTATTGAAGCAATACAATCTGGTGCTACTGTTGACAAAGTCTATATTCAAAAGGAAGCGAATAGCGAACTTATGAAAGACTTAATGAAGGTAATGAAGCGTGGGAATATAAACTTTTCTTATGTTCCAATTGAAAAACTAAACAGATTGACACCCAACAACCATCAAGGTGCTGTAGCGACCATATCTCCTATTTCATTTTTTGATTTAGAATCATTGATTGAATCCGTTATTGAAAATGGTAAAAAACCATTGTTTTTAATATTAGATCAAATATCTGACGCACGTAATTTTGGTGCCATCATAAGAACTGCAGAATGTACTGGTGTAAATGGTATTATTGTTCAGAAGGCAGGATCAGCTCCAGTAAATGGAGATACTGTAAAAACATCTGCAGGAGCCGTATTCAATATCCCTATTTGTAAAGTGGAACACATCAAAGATGCTATTTTTCTATTGCAAGCGAGCGGCATAAAAACAGTAGCGGCAACAGAAAAAACGGATCAAACTATTTATGATATAACTTTAAACGAACCTGTAGCAATTATCATGGGTTCTGAAGATCGAGGTGTCAATCCATCTGTATTGAAAATTGTTGACGAAAAAGCGAAGCTTCCAATGTTTGGAACTATTGGTTCACTGAATGTTTCCGTAGCTTGTGGTGCTTTTTTATACGAAGCTGTAAGACAGAGAAACTAATCCTCCCAGCGCATCCAAAACGGATTAAGGTGAAATAGAACATACAAAAGGAATTAAGACTTTGGTTTTGATTCCTTTTTTTCGTTTGAAACAATCTCGTAATCAACTGCTACATTTGAAGAATAATATGCTACAAATTCTTCTAATTCTGCATTTTCTTCCAATTTTGGTATATTGACAAAATTACCATTCTCATCAAATCGCTGCATAAATTTGTCTTCGGAAGGATCAAAATCTGGATGTTCCCAATCATACTTTAGCACCTTCTTGTATTCTGGAGCTTTATAAATCAACGAGAGCAAAAATCCAGTTATCAATCCGCCCAGATGTCCTTCCCAAGAAATTGACTTCTCGCCTGCAATTTCTGGACTTGGAAAAACATACCAAACCATACCGCCATATATAACTATTACTGCCAAGGAAAGAGCTACAAGTCTACTGTATTTAGTTTGTATGCCTTTAAAAAAAACAAAACTGAATAGCACATAAATTAATCCACTTGCTCCTATGTGGTAATTGCTTCTGCCAATAATCCACGTAATCAATCCTGAAAATAAAATCCCGAATAAGATAACTTTCACGGTTTGATCTGGATAGAAAAATTGCAATGCAGCTAATAAAATAAGTAAAGGAACTGAATTGTTGTAAAGATGCTCCATATCAGCATGAATAAACGGACTGAAAAAGACTCCTTGTAAACCTGAAAGTGTTCTTGGCAAAATTCCGTTTTCAACAAAGTCAAAATCAAATCGAATTTCAAGCCAAAAAATAAACCACAGGAATACTACAAAAAAAAGAGGGAGCGCAATAACTGCATTCGTAAATTTGAAATGCTTTTCCATGAATAGCGAAATATTTAATTTGAAATCTGTAGTTCAAAAACTTCACCAAAAGCAATTTAATGCTATTTTGTCATATTTAAACAGAAAACCCATTTTTACTGCTACTCATTAGCCCAGATGATCCCGAAGTCTCGGGAGGTATCCTTTTATATCTCGTTTTTTAACGAGATATAAAAGATATAGTGCACAGCTGGAAATAGCTCCAAATAAAAATAGTAATTTTACAGGTGTCATATTTCTAATTTAGGATTACAATTTTTAGACCCTAATGCCAGCGGACTGACGCATCGATTTAGATTTACAAAAAAAATGGAAGCACCACTTGCAGAACGCATACGACCACAAAAATTAGAAGACTACATCAGTCAATCCCATCTGGTAGGACCAAATGGCTCCTTGACGCAACAAATCGCTAAAGGAATTATTCCTTCCATAATTTTTTGGGGTCCACCCGGAACTGGCAAAACCACATTGGCACAAATTATTGCACAGGAATCGAAACGTCCTTTTTATATTTTGAGTGCAATTAATTCAGGCGTTAAAGATATTCGTGATGTAATTGAAAAAGCGAAGCAAAGTGGTGGTTTATTCACCGCAAAAAATCCTATTCTTTTTATAGATGAGATTCACCGTTTTAGTAAATCACAACAAGACTCTTTGTTGGGCGCCGTAGAAAAAGGTTGGATAACACTAATAGGCGCCACCACAGAAAACCCAAGTTTTGAAGTTATTCCTGCCTTACTCTCCCGATGTCAGGTATATATTTTAAACGCTTTTACAAAAAAAGATTTAGAGTCTTTGCTGGAACGCGCCATGAAAACAGACCTCTATTTATCTGCCAAAAAAATTACTTTACGCGAAACAGAAGCGCTATTGAGACTTTCCGGCGGAGACGGACGTAAGCTATTAAATATTTTCGAACTTGTTGTAAATGCCTCTAATGAAGACGAAATTTTAATTACAAATGATTTAGTTTTTTCCTTAGTGCAACAAAATACGGTTTTGTATGATAAAACAGGCGAACAGCATTACGACATAGTTTCGGCTTTTATAAAATCGATTCGAGGAAGTGACCCTAATGGTGCTGTATATTGGCTCGCACGTATGATTGAAGGTGGAGAAGACGTGAAATTTATTGCTCGAAGAATGCTTATTCTAAGCAGTGAAGATATTGGGAATGCAAATCCAACAGCTTTTATAATGGCCAACAATACTTTTCAAGCAGTGACAACCATTGGTTATCCCGAAAGTAAAATACTATTGAGTCAATGTGCGGTTTACCTTGCTACATCTCCCAAGAGTAATGCCTCGTACTTAGCCATTGGGACAGCGCAACAATTAGTGAAACAAACAGGAGATCTTCCGGTTCCCATTCATTTACGCAACGCTCCAACAAAATTAATGAAAGAATTAGGCTATGGTGAAGAATACAAATATGCTCATGATTACAACAATAATTTTGCCGATCAAGAATTTTTACCAGAAGCACTTAAAGAAACACCTATTTATATTCCTGGGAACAATTCAAGAGAAAACAGCATCAGGGAATTTTTAAAGAACAGATGGAAAGATAAATATGGTTACTAAAGCGAATAAAAAAGTCCAGATTGCTCCAGACTTTGCTACACTTTTATAAATTTTATAACCTAAAATTTAACGGCAATTTTTTCTGAAATTAATGTGTCATTTTGATAATATTCAAAAAACCATTGATTGTCTTTTAAAATCAGAGAGCCTTGCACTGAATCTTTTATCGCAATAAAAGAGTTGGCTTGTGATGTTTTTAATAATTTCATTACAACTTTTGGCGTGCTGTCTATTAATTGATAACCAGTAGATGTAGCTTGAGCATAAAGTAAATTGACATCCTTTGTATCAAGGAATACAGTAGCCTCAGCAGATATAGATTTTTCAACTACTGTAGTAAACAGCGTTTTGTAACATTGCGGTTTGAACTGGAACTTTAGCTCCGTTATATTTATATTTCAATGCGTAAACAGATGCAAAAGCTTCGGTAAGCGCTTCTGTATAAGCAACTCGATACTCTTTTTCCTTACTTTTACCAATAGGGGATTTAAAAACAACTTTGCCATTACAGTCCTTTAATGTAATGTACAATTTAGTCACCAAAAAACCGCTTTCATTACTAACATCAGCATATAAAATACTGCACCGGTCATTGTATTCTGCAGGAATGGAATCATTAGTATAAAAAGCGGTAAAACCTGCCTTACCTAAATTAAATTTTGTTAGCGTATTCAATCGGTATTGATTCTCTGCTTTTAAAAAATTAAATTGTAATGGAACGATTACGGCTTTATAATCATTAACCGATTGCGCATACGAATAACTGACTGTTAAGATTAGTAGTACTAGGAATGTCTTTTTCATTTTATAAATATTTTTTTAGTTCTAATAAATGATTTACTTGCTTGATGTGATTTGCTACTTGTAAGTTACTTTCATTAAAAAAAATAGCATCCAATCCGGCATCTAAAGCTCCTTGAACATCAGCATCTAAGCTGTCACCAATCATGATACTGTTCTCTTTTTTTGCTTTGGCCAAATCTAAAGCATAATCAAAAATAATAGGGTTTGGTTTTTTGACTCCTGCCATTTCAGAATTAGTAACCGTTTGAAAATAACTACCGAGGTTAGAATTATATATTTTTTTATATTGAACAGCGGCAAATCCGTTGGTAATGATATGCAGCTTGTATTTTTGATTTAAATAGTCCAAAACCTCAAAAGTACCATCAAAAAGATGATTGTTTTCGGGTAAAAATCGAATGTAATCCTCCGCAATAACATCAATTTCCGAATCAGAAATAGAATAATTAATGGCGTCAAAAGAATGTTTTAATCGATTGTAGCGCAATTCTTCGTGCGTAATCTTATCGTACTGATAGAGTTTCCAGCACTCTTGGTTGATGGGCACGTATTTTTCTATAAACAATTTTGTTTCTACTGATGGGTGATTATTTTTGAAAATAGTATCAAAAGTAATTTCAGAATTTTTATCAAAATCCCAAAGTGTATGATCTAAATCGAAAAATACATCTGTTATATGTGTTTGTTTCATTTTTTAATTTAAAATATTCCTTCGTCTACAAAGCTAAAATAACTGGTTTCAGTCACAATTAAATGATCTAACACTTTAATTTCTAAACTGTCGCCTGCCAATTTTAGTTTTTTTGTTATTTGCTTATCAGCATCACTTGGTATTAAAGTCCCCGATGGATGATTGTGACATAAAATTAATCCCGTTGCTCCCATTTCGAGCGCAGTTTTAAAAACAATACGCACATCTACAAGAGTCCCGGTAATGCCTCCTTTGCTCAATTGTGCTTTTGAAATAACTTTGTTGGAATTATTTAAATAAATAATCCAGAATTCTTCATGTGGTAATTCGCCAATAATTGGCTGCATGATTTCAAAAATTATTTTGCTAGAGGTGACTTTTTTTAATTCGACAACCTCCTCCGCTCTCCTACGCCTGCCTAACTCTAATGCTGCGATTATTGAAATCGCCTTAGCCTCGCCTATTCCTTTAAATTGAATGAGTTGTGACAATGATACTTTTCCTAACGCATTCAAATTATTATCTACACTTGCTAAAATTCGTTTGCTCAAATCTACCGCCGATTCGTTTCTGCTTCCTGAACCAATCAAAATAGCTATTAATTCCGCATCACTCAAAACACTTTTGCCCTTGAGCATCAGTTTTTCACGTGGCTTATCATCTTCGGACCAATTGGTAATAGGGAAAAAGGAATTTTCAGCCATTCATTTTATTGTTTAAATTGGTTTCCGCATGCAAATACTATTTTCTAAACCTATATAAGGATCGTAATTATCAACTATGCCATATCCTGTTTTTTGATACAAGGCAATAGCTTCCTTTTGTTTGTATAAAGTTTCCAAAACAGAAAAAGAATATCCTAAATCACGTGCCCAAGCTTCTAATTCAAGTAATATTGTTTGTGCCAAACCCATTCCTCTGACATCAGGTGAAACAAACATACGCTTTATTTCTATTGTATTTTTCTGGTATTTTTTGAAACAACCACAACCAACCGCTTTTCCTTCTAAATAAAGAATGACAACATTTGGATTTATTTCCAAAATATTATTTCCCCAATAATCAGATTTTAATTCTGGATAACGTTCCCATAAACTTTTATCCAAAGCGGAAATCAAATTGACAAAATCTGGATTTTCACTGGTAGTTTTAACAATTCTAACTTTGTCTTTCATACCATTTTTACTTTACCAATTCCTTTACATCATCAAAGTTTAATCCGCCGTAATTACCGGAGCTCATCAACAATAAAGCAGAATTATCTAGATTCAAGTTGAATAAATAATCCTTGAAATCTTTTGGATTCGTATAAATAATCAAATCCTTTCTATTAAAAGCATTTGCTATTTGGTCGTAAGTAACTTCTTCAAGCTGTTTGATTTTTACTGCATCTGGCGAATAAAAAACAACTGCTTTATCTGCAAATTCGAGTGCGCCTTCGTACTCTTTTAGGAATTCAGCATTCAAACTGCTGTATGTATGCAATTCTAAACACGCCACTAAAGTTCGATTAGGGTACTGTTCTTTCACCGCTTTTGTAGTTGCAGCCACTTTGCTTGGTGAATGCGCAAAATCTTTATACGCTACTTTTGTTTTACTTTCGGCTATTTTCTCCAATCGTTTTGAAGCTCCTTTAAAACTGGCAATAGCTTCATAAAAATCGGCTTCATCAACGCCCATATTTTGACAAATCCATTTGGCTCCAGCCAAGTTATTCAAGTTATGTGCCCCAAAAACTTCAATTGGCATGTCGCCTTCGGGAGTTTCCAAAAGCGTAACACCATCACTTACAGTATATTTTGGAGTATGATACGCTAATTTTCGAATTGGGTTTGTTGCAGCTTCGGAAACTCGTTTTACTTCAGCATCATCTTCATTGTAAACTAGAATTCCACCATTTGTAATTTTGCCAATAAAAATTTCAAACTGTTCAACGTAATTTTCATACGTTGGAAAAACATTAATATGATCCCAAGCAATTCCTGAAATCAGAGCAATATTCGGTTGGTACAAATGAAATTTTGGTCTGCGGTCAATTGGCGAAGACAAATATTCATCTCCTTCCAAAACAATAAAATCGTTCTCTTCTGTGAGATGCACCATCGTATCAAAACCTTCCAGTTGTGCACCAACCATGTAATCAACAGCACTGTCATGGTAGTGCATTACATGCAAAATCATCGAAGTAATCGTTGTTTTTCCATGAGAACCGCCAATTACAACACGTGTTTTATTTTTGGATTGTTCGAATAAAAATTCTGGATAAGAATATATTTTCAGTCCTAATTCCTGCGCTTTTACTAATTCAGGATTATCGGCTTTGGCGTGCATACCAAGAATAACTGCTTCAATGTCTGCCGTTATTTTCTCGGGAAACCAGCCTAATTCTGGAGGCAAAATTCCCTTTTTATCTAATCTTGATTTTGATGGCTCAAAAATCGCATCATCACTTCCCGTAACTTGATATCCTTTATTGTGTAGTGCTAAAGCTAGATTGTGCATGGCGCTTCCTCCAATAGCTATAAAATGTGTACGCATTCTAATTTATGATTTATGTTAAAAGATTAGAAAAACTAAAAAAAATTAGTCTTGTCCTTTGTTATTGTAGGTTTCTAATATTGTTTTTGCCTTTTCAGGATCCCGCATTTTATTTTTGTATAAACTAGCTAATTTTTGATAACTCTTTTTAGATCCACCAATCTGTATTGCTTTTTTATACTGTAATTCAGCAGCTTTATATCGTTTAAAATATTCGTCGATGTGTCCTCTGGACAAATACCCATCTACAGGGGATAATCGTAGTAATTCATTGGAGTATTTTATAGCTTTAGATTCGCTTCCACCTACAATTCCAGGCAACTGAATATACAATTCAATTAATGCCCAACGGGATTCAATGTGTCTTGGATTCAGACTGATGGCTTTTTCAAATGAAGATTTCACTTCATCAATCATTCCAAGTGCTTTAAATTTGTTTGAATCTTTGGCTTTCATGCCTAAAACTCCTCCATATTTAAAATGATAATCGGCCTCTGAAGGTTTCAGCTGTTTTAGTTTTTTATAATACCCAATTGCTTTATCCCAAGATTTATTATATCCCGCAATATCTCCTAAATATTCAATTGTTTTTAAATTCGATGGACTGGACTTTAAAACAGATTCAAAGGCCAACTCGGCTTGATCCATTTTGTTTGCCTTATATAGTTGTTCCGCTTTATCAAAATCAGATTGACCCCACATCATAATTGGTAGAAATACAAATAAATAAATAATATGTTTCATTCTTCAAAAATAGGGAAATATGATAAATTACATTTGATTTTAAGTAAATATTAGTAATTTAGTAAGAAATATTTCTAATATTAATTTCATCTAATTCAAGAATACTTGCACCTTATTTTAAAATCAACTTATGAAAAATATTTTTTTACTATTTCTCTTGATCTCCACTTCTATTTTTGGACAAAATTATGACAAAAACTGGACTAAGGTAATTGAATTTGAAAACGAAGGGAAAATAAAATCAGCCAATAAAATAGTTTCTAAAATACATGAAAAAGCTATTCAAAATAAAGATGAAATTCAAATTATCAAATGCTTTTTCTATGAGTCTAAATATTTGCAAGTGTTGGATGAAGATGCACAAACCAAAATCATCAACAATTTAAAAACTGAAATCAATAACGCTTCAGTTCCATCAAAAGCAATTTTGAATTTAGTTTATGCAAAATGTTTGGTTGATTTTCAAAATACAAACTCATATTTACTGTATAACAGAACGAATACTGTTAGTTTTGATGATCAATTTTTAACATGGACATCGAAAGACTTTTCGGAACAAATCGACCGTGCTTTAGAAAAAACACTACTGAACGAAGCCATATTAAAACAAACTTACTTAAGCAATTACCTTTTTATTTTTGATTATAGTGATGAAGAAAAAACAAAAAAAGACAATCTGTTTAACTATTTAGTAAAAGAAAACATTGCGTTGTATACGCCACAGATTCGGAAATGGGAAATTCAAAAAAAGGATTTCAAAGCCTATGAAAAAGAACTTTTAGGAAATTCAGCATCCTTTTTACAACTAAATTTTGATTTTGTAAAAAATGAAAAACTAAAAAAAGTGCTTGAATTGTATCAAAAAAAGGAGAAAAATTCGCCTTATTTAGAAAACCAATTCGAAAGAATTCAATTCTGCAACAGCTATTTATTAGACTCTAATTATAGTTTTATGAAGTCATTAAATCTTCTCCAAAAAGAATCTAGAGACCAAATTTTAACGCAAAAAATACAATTCGAAAAAGCTCTAATACTTAACAATCTCGCTTCTAAAGAAACCTACCCAGATTACAATATCAAAGCCGTTGCAACTCTCGACAGCATTATCGACATTAATAATCGTTCTAATGCGCACAAACTGGCGCTACAAAAGAAACAAAATATTAGTTCTAAATCATTGAATATTCAACTTCAAAAATTCAGTTACACTGATGAAAACACCAGAGCTTTTGTTCAGTATAAAAACCTAAACCGCCTTTCGATTTCTTTCTTTAAAATCGATCAAAACACTACTAAAGACTTCCGAAACTCCCCTTATAACAAAGACAGTTTAGCATTTGCAATAATTAAATACAAAAAACCAATTGCATCTAAAAACTATGATCTTGAAAAAAAGAATAATTATTTCGAATACAGCACTGAAGTACTTTTACCGCCATTAAAAACAGGAAGTTATTTGGTATATTTTGAAAGTGATTCAGACGTCAAGAATACAAAAGCATTTGCTTACGAAACTATTACAGTTTCAAATATTGCAGTTCTAACTTCGGAAAACGATAAGAAAGAAAATTATCAGGTGCTGGACAGAAAAACTGGAAAACCTTTAGAAAATGTCTCTATAAAACTATTAAATCAAACAATTATTACCGACAAAAATGGTGCAGCAACGTATCTCAAAGAAAATAATAACCGTAATTATCTTCCTATTGAATTTACAACTGAAAACGATTCTCTGTTACTGAACAATCATTACTCGAATTACTATAATGACTATGCAACTCAAGAATACCAGAAAGCAAAAGGCAAAGTCGAATTTTATTTGGATCGGGCCATTTATCGTCCCGGACAAACAGTTTACTATAAGGGAATTGCTTTCTTGAAAGAACAAGACAAAACGAGTATTGTTGCAAAAACTACTTTCAAAATTACAATTAAAGATACAAACGGTTCTGTTTTCAAAGAATTTGATGTTCTTACAAATGAATACGGATCTTTCTCCGGAGAATTTTTATTGCCTAAAAATGGACTGACAGGAAGTTTCAGAATGACAGCCGACGAACCCGTTGATTATGAAACAGATTCTATTTACGATAAAATAAAAGACGAACACCCTTTTTGGGATAATGTAAATTATGACAATTCTGAAATATATTTCCAAGTTGAAGAATACAAACGACCTAAATTTGAAGTTACTTTCGATCCTTTTAAAAATGCCTATCAAGTCAATCAAAACGTAAGCGTAAATGGACTTGCCAGAGCTTTTGCAGGAAGCAACATTTCCGATGCAAAAGTAAACTACAAGGTCACACTTATTCCGTATACCTTAAGCAACGGCTACTATCACAACCAAAACGGCAAATCAGAAAATATTTTAGTTGGCGAAACGAAGACAGATGCTTCAGGAAAATTTGAAATAAATTTCGTTGCCAAACCATTTGAAAATACCTCCAAAGAACAGTTACCCATTTTTGAATACATTATCTCTGCATCCGTTACGGATAGTAATGGAGAAACCCACCAAACCCAAACAAATGTTAGGATTGGCTACCATTCTTTACAGCTTACTGCAACTATACCATCCCGAATTGAAACCCAAAATAAAAACGAAATACAATTAAGTAGCACCAATCTTAATGGAGAATTTTTAGCTACAAAAGGCGAAATCAAACTTTATTACGTGAGTCCTTTTTCGACTAAATTTAAATCCAGAGTTTTTCCGCAACCAGAAATTGAAACCATCTCAAAAAAAGATTTTGATCGCTACTTTCCATTTGAAGAAAATGAAAACTTAAATAACTTAAAAACCACTGAAATTCTAGTCTTTTCTAAAAAAATTGATACTGAAAAAGACAAAAAATTAGCATTACATTTTATTTCCAATTACAAATCCGGGAATTACAAATTAGTTTTTTCTGCTAAAGATGCTTTTGAGAATCCAATAGAAACCATTTCTAATTTTAAATTGATACAAAGCAAAGACAAAATCGATTCAAGTAAATTATTTGTCGCTGAACAAATTAATACTGATGCTAAAAAAGATGGATTTGTTGTAGTAAAACTAACCTCGGTTATTCCAGAACTGTATATCAACACCACCGGAAATTACCAAAGTTCACTTTATTTTGAAAATACTTTCCACTTACAAAAAAATGAAACTATAATCAAAATCCCACTAAAAAGAGAATTTGAAAAAAGCATAAAGATCGGTTTTGAAAGTATATTTGAAAATCAAACTTTCCAAGACCAAATAGAAGTAATCCTTAAAGAAGAAGAATCCAAATTAGAATTCACGGTTGAAAGTTTCAGAGACAAAATACAACCTGGAAGCACTGAAAATTGGTCGTTTCAACTAAAAACATCTAATTCTTTAAAAGAAGCTGAAGTTTTGGCCTCTATGTATGACAGTTCTTTAGATCAGTTTGCCAAAAAAGATTGGAATAGTTTGAAATTTGATGACTATAACTACAACTCCGCTAACTTCAAAACGAGTTTGGGATTCGATAAAACATCAAGTTACATTCGGAATCTGAATCCTATTTTAAATCGAATAGAACTTATTGATGAAACTACGAAACTAATGTGGTTTGGATTCAACTTCAATGATTCTTTCACTGCAAAACAACTAAAAGAATATCAAAAACAGCTCAACAATAAAAGCAGAAAACCGCTAAATGCAAAAATGATTTCAGGAATTGTCTCTGATGGTATAAATCCCTTGCCCGGTGCGCAAATAATTGTAAAAGGAATTGAACGAGGTACTCAAACTGATTTTGATGGATTTTACCAAATAGAAGCCGCTACTGGCGAAGAACTGACGTTCTCCTACATTGGATTCGAAACTCAAAAAATCACAATTGACTCAAACATAATTGATGTTCAGTTAGAGGAATCCAGTACTAGTTTAGAAGAAGTAGTTGTTGCTGCCTATCGAAGTGTAAAAAAGAAATCTTTAACTACGGCTGCAGCGACAGTTCTAGCAGAAGCAGACAATCAAATTTACAACACTGCAGGAATAGAAATGAAATTAGAGGGAAAAGCTAGCGGGATAACAATTAGAGGAAACTCAAGTATTTCAGGCAACTACAAAAATGCTTTGTATATCGTTGATGGAGAACAAATAACTGAAGAACAATTCAGATTAATTTCTCCAAGCGATGTTATTGCTGTTGATGTTCTAAAAGGTGATAAAGCCACTTCATTATACGGAAATAAAGGAGCTAACGGAGCCATTATCATCACAACCAAAAAAGCATTAGAAGCTTTGACACAAGTGAAAGCCAGAAAAAACCTCTCTGAAACTGCTTTCTTTTATCCGAATCTAAAAACAGATGCAAAAGGAAAAGTAAGTTTCAATTTTACTTCGCCTGAAGCTTTGACCGCTTGGAAACTAAGATTGTTGGCACACAACAAAGAGGCTGTTTCTGGTTATTTAGAAAAAAGTGTTATTACTCAAAAAGAGCTAATGATTACACCAAATTTTCCTCGTTTCTTCCGAGAGAAAGATTCGATAGTCATCACTGCAAAGGTGGCTAACATTACTAATGAAGACAAAACTGGTATTGCTGTTTTGCAACTTTTTGATGCAACCACAATGCAACCAATCGATGCCAAAATGGAAAATGCGAGTTCAGTAAAAAATTTCAAAATTGCTCCTTTTGGAAATACAACAGTGAGTTGGAAAATCTATATTCCAGTAGGTCTGCAAGGGGTTCAGTATAAAGTTTTGGCTAAAGCAGGGAACTATTCGGATGGCGAAGAAAATATACTCCCTGTTTTAACTAATTCGATGTTGGTTACAGAAAGTATTCCGATTTGGGTACGAGAGCATTCCAAGAAAGAATACATCTTCGAAAACCTAAAAAACAACAGCTCGACAACTTTACGAAACCATCAATTTACGCTAGAATACACATCAAATCCATCTTGGACTGCCATTCAGTCGTTACCCTATTTGATGGAATACGAACATGAAAGCGCGGAACAAACCTTTGCTAGATTTTATGCGAATGCTTTAGCATCTGAAATCATTTCCAGCAATCCAAAAATCGCTAGTCTATTCGAAACTTGGAGAAAGAACGGAAAACTGAATTCGAAACTGGAAGAAAACGAAGAATTAAAAGTAATTATTCTTGCTGAAACGCCATGGTTGAATGATTCCCAAAACGAAGAGGAGAAAAAGAAAAATCTTGCTTTACTTTTCGATTTAGAAAAAATGAAAACCGCACAAGATGTAACTTTTGATAAGCTAAAACAAAAACAAAATTTGTCTGGAGGTTTGGCTTGGTTTGAAGGAAGTACCGAAAACGAATACATAACCAGACATATTTTGGCAGGTTTAGCACACCTTTCGAAACTAAGTAACAACGAAAATACCACTTCAAAAATCAAACAAATTGCCACAACTGGAATTCCGTTTTTAGACCAAAAGTTTTTACAACACCATAAAACCAGAATGGAAAAATTAAAAACAAATGAAAAATTGATTTGGTTCAATCCGCATTCCGATTTACATTATTTATATACCCGAAGTTTCTACCTTGAAACTTATCCGCTTTCGGACACATTAAAAAAAGCAACTAAATTGTATCTAGAAACTGCCAAAAAAGATTGGTTAACCTATTCCTTATACGAGAAAGGATTGACTGCTTTGACTTTAAACCGCTTTGGGGAAAAAGAAACTGGCAAAAAAATTCTAGAAAGTTTAAAAGAAACGGCTTCTACCAACGAAGATTGGGGGATGTATTGGATTGCTAACAAATCAGGCTGGTATTGGTATCAGGCCCCGATAGAAACCCAAGCACTCTTAATTGAGGCTTTCGCCGAAATTAATAATGACACCAAATCACTAGATGCCATGAAGGTTTGGTTATTAAAAAACAAGCAAAGTAAAAACTGGCCCACCACAAAATCCACCACCGAAGCAATTTATGCTTTATTGATGCAAGGAACCGATTGGTTAAGTGTCAAAGACAACACAATTTTCAAAATTGGAACCGAGAAAATCTTGACCAAAAAATTAGCTGAAAACGAAAAAGAAGCAGAAACAGGCTACCTAAAACTAAATTGGAAAGCAAAAGAAATCAAAAAAGAAATGGCAACTGTTTCCATCGAAAACAAATCGAAAGTTCCAGGATTTGGAGGTGTTTATTGGCAATATTTTGAAGAATTAGATAAAATTAAAACCAATTCTGGAACTGCGTTATCAGTTTTCAAAGAGTTGTATGCAAAGAAAAATACCGACAAAGGCGAAATATTGGAACGAATCAATTCACTTAATCCATTAAAAATTGGAGATTTAGTTACCGTCCGATTAGTAATTTCTGCCAAAGAAGATATGGAATTTGTGCATTTAAAAGACATACGTGCTTCTTGTTTTGAACCCGTAGATGTACTTTCGGCTTACCAATACAAAGGCGGATTGGGTTTTTATAAAAGCACAAAAGATGCCGCAACTCATTTCTTTTTTGACCAAATAAACAAAGGAAGTTATGTTCTGGAATATGATGTTCGGGTAAATAACAGTGGTGATTTCTCTAATGGAATTACAACCATTCAAAGTATGTATGCGCCTGAATTTAGCAGTCATACTAAAGGAATCAGGATAAGAACTAGTGAGAAATAGCAATAAAAAAACCGTCTCACATTATCTATGAAACGGTTTTGATTATGTCTTAAAATCAAGCATTAGTCATTCAACATTTTCCATAATTTATCTTTCAACTCTGTCAAACCTTGTTGCGCTACAGAAGAAATAAACATATAAGGAACATCCTTAAAAGCAACATCTAGTTCGGTTTTCAATTCTGCTTTTAACTCATCATCAAGCATATCGCATTTAGATATTACCAACAAACGCTCTTTGTCAAGCATTTCAGGGTTATATTTTGTTAATTCGTTTACCAAAATATCGTATTCTGCTTTAATATCTGGAGTATCCACTGGAACTAAGAATAACAAAGTCGAATTACGCTCAATGTGACGCAAGAAATAATGTCCAAGACCTTTACCTTCGGCAGCACCTTCAATAATTCCGGGAATATCCGCAATTACAAAAGATTGAAAATCTCTATAGGCTACAATTCCAAGATTTGGTTTTAAAGTTGTAAACGGATAATCTGCAATTTTGGGTTTAGCAGAAGTCAAAACAGAGAGCAAAGTTGATTTTCCTGCATTAGGGAAACCTACCAAACCTACATCAGCCAAAACTTTTAGTTCAAGAATTACATCCATTTCTACACCAGGCAAACCCGGTTGAGAGTATCTAGGGGTTTGATTAGTCGAACTTCTAAAATGCCAGTTACCTAAACCACCTTTTCCACCACGAGATAGAATTTGTTTTTCACCATCTTCGGTAATTTCGAATAGTATCTCTCCAGTTTCTTTGTCTTTTACTACCGTTCCTAACGGCACTTCTATAAATTTATCATCTCCATCAGCACCAGTACTTCTGTCTCCACTACCATCTCCACCATTACCCGCTTTGATGTGACGCGCAAATTTAAGGTGAAATAAAGTCCAAAGACCTTTGTTACCTACAAGATAAACATGTCCTCCCCGACCACCATCTCCTCCATCTGGCCCACCTTTTTCAATAAATTTTTCTCTATGCAAATGCGTAGATCCTTTTCCTCCCTTTCCGGAAGAAACATATATTTTAACGTAATCTACAAAATTCCCTTCTGTCATTATAATTTTAGATTTAAGCATTCAGAGTTTAGATTTCAGTACTATTTTAATACTGAAAACTGCAACTGAAAACTATTTTTACACTTTTAAGGCTTTCACCATCACTTTATCAATCTTCACGCCATCCATATCGATGACCTCTAATTCAAATTTTTGCCAAATCAATTTTTCTCCCTGTTTTGGTATATGAGAGAGCTCTGTCATTATTAATCCGCTTACCGTAGTGACTTCATAATCATTGATTAATTCATCTAATTCAAAGTAAGTCAAAAAATCATGCAACGAATAATGCCCATCAACCAACCAACTGCCATCTTCTCTTTCTATCAGCTGAAAATCATCTTTGTAAAAATCAGAAGCATCACCAACTAAGGCTTCCAGAATATCATTTAGCGTAATTACCCCTTGAAAAACGCCATATTCATCTGAAACAAAAGCATAATGTATTCCAGTTTTTTTAAAGTTTTCTAAAGCAACATAAGCCGTAGTTTGCTCCATCATAAAAGGAGCTTCAGTCATTATATCGGCCAAATTGAAGTTTTCATTTTCAAAGTGAGCAAATATATTTTTGAGGTTTACAACTCCAACAATATCATCATAATTTTCACCATAAACGGGATAAATTGAGTGCAATTCTTTGAGCATAAACTCCTTTACTTGTTCGCGATCTGAATGCAATGGTAAAAAAACAACCGACTTGCGATGGGTCATCAAAGAGTTTATTTTACGGTCTCCAATATGAAAAACACGCTCTACAATATCTTGTTCTATTTCCTGAACTTCGCCACCTTCGGTTCCTTCTTTAATTATCGCTTTTATTTCTTCCTCCGTTACTTTTCCGTCAGCAGTGGGTTTTATTTGTAAAACATTCAACAAGAAATCTGTAGAACGTGTTAATAACCAAATAAATGGTGCAGTAACAATCGAAACAATTTTCATGGGTAATGCGACCGCTTTAGCAATGGATTCTGGATGATTTAAGCCGATTCTTTTGGGCAATAATTCTCCTAAAACCAAAGAGAAAAAAGTCAATACAACAACTACTAAACCGACGGCAACAGGATGTGCATACGGTTTTAGAATTTCAAATCCATTTACGAAAGATTCAACGTCAACAGTAATTTTATCACCACTATAAATACCAGTAAGGATTCCAATCAAAGTAATTCCTATCTGTACAGTAGACAAAAATTTATTGGGAGAGTTGGCTAAATCCAATGCGATTTTCGCACTCTTATTTCCTTTTTTTGCAGCAGTCTCTAACCTGTTTTTTCGTGCTGAAATCAATGCGATTTCTGACATAGAGAAAACTCCATTGAGCAGTATTAGAAAAAATATTATTAGTATTTCCAATGTGTTAATTGATTCGTTTATAAGTCTTGTTGTTTGTAGTACTGATTATCAGAATTACAATTGATCAATTACTGAACTCACGCGTTCTGTAATTTCGGTAATAGAACCTATTCCGTTTACAGCAAAATACTTAGTCTGGTTTTTGTAATAATCCATTAAAGGCGCCGTTTTTTCGTTGTATTCTTGGTAGCGATTTCTAATTTTTTCTTCGTCTTGATCGTCTATTCTACCGCTTGTTTTCCCTCTTTCTAATAAGCGTTGAACCAAAATTTCGTCGTCTGCTTCAAGTGCAATTGTGGCTGCAACTGAGGATTTTATTGATACTAGAAAAGCGTCTAATGCCTCAGCTTGAGCAATTGTTCGTGGATATCCATCAAATAAAATTCCATTAGTGTCTGGATGTTTATTTACCTCATCAATAAGCATTTTTGTAGTTAATTCGTCTGGGACTAAGTCTCCAGCATCCATATACACTCGTGCTTGCTTGCCTAGTTCAGTATCGTTTTTTAAATTAAAACGAAATACATCTCCCGTGGATATGTGTGTTAATTTGTATTTTTGTTTCAAGAACTCAGCTTGAGTTCCTTTACCAGCTCCCGGTTTTCCAAATAAAACAATGTTAGTCATGTAGTTGTGTCGTTATTCTTTTAATTTATATACTTCAGGTAAATTTCGCCCTAATCCATCATAGTCTAAACCATAGCCCACAATAAATTTATTTGGAATTCGAATTCCAATGTAATCTATTTTGATGTCTTTAGTATACGCTTCGGGTTTGAAAAAAAGTGTTGCTATTTTAAAATGTTTTACATTTTGCTTTTTAAATAATTCTTTCAATTCTACTAATGTATTTCCAGTATCAACAATATCTTCGATGATGACCACACTGCGTCCCGTAAGATCCTGATTGATACCTATTAATTGTTTCACATCGTTCGTAGATGAAGTCCCTTCATATGAAGACATTTTGATAAAAGACACCTCGCATGGTTTTTTGTACTGCTTCATAAAATCAGCCACTACCATGAATGCGCCATTTAAAACCCCCACAAATACTGGTGTTTCATCAGCAAAGTCAGCTTCGACTTGCGAAACCATTTTAGCAATGGCAAAATCAATTTCTTGGGCAGAAATAAACGGAACAAATTGTTTATCGTGCAGTTGTATCATTATTTTCGTTTTTAAAATAATGGGCAAAGATACAGAATTCGGATTTGCGAATTGATAATTGGACATTAATTTGTATTTATATATCGCTTTAATCATCAAAAGAAGCTGAGACTTGTTTTAAATATATAACTGGACTAGTAGCAAATCAATCACATTGACAGTTTAGGCTCGTAAAATTTAATTCAACAAGTAGTATTCTTTTCTAAACAAAAAAGAGGCTACCTGAAAATTAGGTAGCCTCAAATAATTAGAATGTCATAATGAATTAAAGAAAATAAATTGAGGTCAAACAAAATAGCACCTCTGTTTTCCAACTATTTTAAATCAGGCAAAAAACTAGTACTACTATTCATTGTAACAATCATATTTAATTTAAAAACAATGCCAATTGAGGGTATAAAACAAATAATTTTAGCATTTTATTTTCTTATTGAACATAAAAACTACATAAGAACAAATGGCATTAAAATATCCGTCAGTTGCTTAATTCAAAAAATAAAAATACAAATAATCAAAATTCATTTTGCTCAAAATAACCTAAAAATATCCTGTTGGATGTTATTGAAATATCTTCTAAATTATTCATTAAAAAGGAATAATCTAGAGTAATAAGAATATAAATAGGATTTTCGGATTTGATCATTATGAAGTATCTTTGTCAAAACATACAACTACACAATGAATTATTTTTCTTCTAACTTTAAATTGGGAATTCTTGGCGGCGGACAACTCGGAAAAATGCTGTTGTTTGATACTCGCAAATTCGATATCCAAACCTACGTTCTTGATCCGAGCGATGAAGCACCCAGTAAAATTGCATGCAACCAGTTCTTTAAAGGTGATTTAATGGATTTTAAAACGGTGTATAATTTTGGAAAAAAAGTAGACGTTTTGACTTTTGAAATTGAGTTGGTTAATCTGGAAGCATTGTTAAAACTAGAAAACGAAGGATTAAAAATATATCCTTCGCCGAAAACTTTAAAGTTGATTCAAAATAAAGGCATTCAAAAAGATTTTTATTCAGAGCACGCTATTCCGACAGCCAAATACAAACGATTTGAAAATTTAAAGAGTTTGATTGTAGACATTCTTGATTCAAAAACAAAGCTTCCTTTTGTTTGGAAATGCACTGAATTTGGATACGATGGCAATGGCGTAAAAGTGATAAGAGAACTTTCGGATTTAGATAATCTTGCTAATGTAGAATGTATCGCTGAGGAAATGGTTCCTTTCAAAAATGAACTTGCCGTTATCGTTTGTCGCAATTCATCTGGAGAAATTAAAACCTATCCTGTGGTCGAAATGGAATTTCACGCCGAAGCCAATCAAGTCGAATATGTGATTTGTCCAGCTCGAATTGATGCTAAAGTCGCTGAAAAAGCAAGAGCAATTGCTTTACATGTATCGGAAAAATTCAATCATGTGGGACTTTTAGCCGTTGAAATGTTTCAAACTGAAGATGATGAAATTTTAGTAAATGAAGTCGCTCCTCGCCCGCACAATTCAGGTCATTATTCTATTGAGGCAAGTTACACTTCTCAATTCGAAAATCACGTGCGTGCTATTCTTAATTTACCTCTAGGAAATACAGATAGTAAGGTAGCTGGAATCATGGTCAACCTGGTTGGTGAAGAAGGTTTTTCAGGTCCAGTACTTTATAAAAACATTGAAAAAATAATGGCAATTGATGGCGTTACACCTCACATTTACGGCAAAAGAGAAACAAGACCTTTCCGGAAAATGGGACATGTTACGATTGTAAATGAAGATATGGTTGAAGCAAGAAAAATTGCGGAGGAGGTTAAGAATAGTATTAGAGTGATTTCATAAATTAAAAGATTGAAAAATTGAAAGATTGAAAAATTGGTTTGCAACAAAATTTAAAATTCCACTCTAAAATCTTTAAATTCTTAAATCTTTAAATCTTTAAATAAAACAAAATGAGCAAAGTAGCCATCATAATGGGAAGCATTTCGGATATGCCAGTAATGCAAGAAGCCATCGACATATTAAAAGGATTTGACATCGAAACCGAAGTAGATATTGTTTCAGCACACAGAACACCTGAAAAATTATTTGATTTTAGTAAAAACGCACACAAGCGTGGTATCTCAGTAATAATTGCGGGTGCTGGTGGCGCGGCGCATTTACCAGGAATGGTTGCTTCTATGTCGCCACTTCCTGTTATTGGAGTTCCTGTAAAATCTAGCAATTCTATCGATGGTTGGGATTCGGTTTTGTCAATACTTCAAATGCCTGGTGGTGTTCCTGTAGCAACAGTTGCGCTTAACGGAGCCAAAAATGCTGGAATTCTTGCCGCACAAATCATTGGAAGTCATGACAACTTCGTTTTAGACAAAATCATTTTTTATAAAGAAGGATTAAAACAAGCTGTTGATAAAGCGGCATCTGAATTGAAGAAATAAAATTAAACCATTAAGAGATTAAGAAAACTTAAGATTTTGGCTTGCCATTTTACTTAATGTATCTTAATCTCTTAATGGTTAAAAAACATAAAAACAAATACTTGTAATGAAAATCTTAACCTCAACATTCAATACCAAACACAATACAGCACCATTCGCGGCAATAAAACTAGAAGATTACAAACCTGCTTTTATAGAAAATATTGCTGCTGCAAAAACTGAAATTGATGCAATAATTACTAATTCTGATGTTCCAACATTTGAAAACACGATTGTTGCTTTAGATTTTGCTGGTGAACAATTGGATAGATTATCCTCTATTTTTTTTAATTTGAATTCAGCTGAAACTAACGACGAAATGCAAAAAATCGCTCAAGAGGTTTCTCCGTTGTTGACTGAATTTAGTAATGATATTGCTTTAAACGTAGATTTATTCAAAAGAGTTAAAGCCGTTTATGATCAAAAAGATTCGTTGCCATTAAATACTGAACAAGCCACTTTATTAGATAAAAAATTCAAAAGATTTTCTAGAAATGGAGCATTGTTGAATGAAGAAGCCAAGTTAAAATTACGTGAAATTGACACCGAATTAGCCAAAATAAAATTGACGTATGGCGAAAATGTTTTGGCTGAAACCAATAACTATCAATTACATATCACCAACGAAGCCGATTTAAAAGGCTTACCGGATGGCGCCAAAGAAATGGCCGCAAGTTTGGCAAAATCAAAAGAACTCGAAGGTTGGGTTTTCACTCTTGATTTTCCGAGTTACTTGCCTTTTGTAACGTATATTGACAATCGTGAATTACGCAAAGAAATTGCCATTGCTGCCGGAAAAAAATCATTTCAAGACAACGAATTCGATAATAAAGAAAACGTAAAGCGAATTGTAGAATTGCGTCATAAACGTGCTAATTTATTGGGTTACAAATCGCATTCTGATTTTGTTTTGGAAGAACGAATGGCTCAAAATCCTGAAAAAGTACTTTCGTTTTTAAATGATTTATTAGAAAAAGCGAAACCAGCTGCTCAAAAAGAATTTGTTCAATTAACGGCTTTTGCAAAAGAACTAGACGGAATTGAGCAATTAGAAAAATGGGACGGTGCTTATTATTCAGAAAAATTGAAACAAAAATTATTCAACTTTGATGATGAGATTTTAAAACCTTATTTCAAACTAGGGAATGTGTTGAATGGAGCTTTTACTATTGCCGAAAAACTGTTCGGAATTACTTTCAAAGAAGTTTTTGATATTGACAAATACCACGAAAATGTGCAAACTTTTGAAGTTTTAGATTTCGAAGGACAATTAGTTGCTGTTTTTTACGCTGATTTTTTCCCAAGAAAAGGAAAACGTAACGGCGCTTGGATGACATCATATAAATCACAAGCCATCAAAAACACCTGCCTGCCGGACAGGCAGGGAATCAATGAAAGACCACATGTTTCGATCGTTTGTAATTTCACACCGCCAACGGAGACTAAACCATCTTTATTAACTTTCAATGAAGTAACAACCTTATTCCACGAATTCGGCCATGCGTTACATGGAATGTTAGCCAATACGACTTACCCGAGTTTGTCTGGAACATCGGTTTATTGGGATTTTGTGGAATTGCCAAGCCAAGTAATGGAAAACTGGTGTTACGAGCCAGAAGCCTTGGCATTGTTTGCAAAACATTATGAAACGGATGAAGTTATCCCTCAAGAATACGTAGAAAAAATAAAAGAAAGTGCGAGTTTCTTAGAAGGAATGGCAACTTTAAGACAGATCAGTTTTGGACTTTTAGACATGACTTATCACGGAAAATCGCAAGCGATTGAAGATGTAAAAGCTTTTGAAAAACAAGCTATGGCAGGCACAAGTTTGTATCCTGATGTTGCTGAGAATTGCATGAGTACATCGTTTTCGCACATTTTTCAAGGCGGATATTCGTCCGGCTATTACAGTTACAAATGGGCCGAAGTTCTCGATGCCGATGCTTTTGCTTATTTCCAAGAAAAAGGAATTTTCAATAAAGAAGTGGCCACAAAATTCAAAGACAACGTCCTTTCAAAAGGTGGCACCGAATTACCAATGGAATTGTACAAACGTTTTAGAGGTCAAGAACCAAAGGCGGATGCGTTGTTGAAACGTGCTGGGTTGATATAATATGAAAACAAAAGAAAAATTACAATTAATAGAGGATACTTGGAGACATTACATATGGGAATATAATTTCATTAGAAAAAAATTAAATTTCAACAATGAGTTAGACACCAATTATGTTGGAGTAATTTTTGGATATTTCCATGATACCTTACCTATTTTAGAAAATATAAAACTTGATAAGAAAAACTCACTGGAAAATCGTTTTTTAAATTCTATTGGAATTCTACAATTGATTTACTTGCAACAAGATCTAATTTATGAATTAAACAAATCTTTTGGTTTAACTCACAAAATAAACTTTGGGAAAAATCGTGAATTAAGAAATGAATTAATTGGACATCCAATAAGTAGAAATAAAGATAAATCTCTAAAATCTTTTTGTCTTTTTGGATTTCACCCAAATGAATTAGGTGATATCACCTATTTAAAATATCATAAAGACAATAATTTTAAATTTCAGGAGAGTGGTTATTTTACTGACGAAGTTATAAGCAATCATTTTTTAATGCTAGATGAAAATTTTGATTCAATATTAAAAAAGACAAGGGTAATAATTTCAGAATTTAAAAGAAAATCAATTGATATTTTAGAAAATTTAGAAAAAACAGAATTCAAAAATTTGGTAAACATAATCAAAGAAGATTTTAATTATTTTTTAGAATCTAACAAAGTATTTCATTATGAAATAATTTTGAATTGTTTTGAATTAATAGAAACTCATAAAAGATATAAATACAATATAGATTTATTTTTGAAGAATGTCAAGTCTAGTTTAATTGAAAACATCAATAACATCAATAACAAATATTTGAATAAAAAAGAAGTTATTGATAATGAATACGAAGATTTGTCTAGTAATTATTCCTTTGGAAAACTGTATGATAATCACCCAATATTTGGAATTTCATATTTTAAAAAAACCTTTTCTGAAGACAAGAAAGTTATTGAAGAACTTGAAAATATGGAAAATAATATTGAAAACGATTTTGAGTTCTATTCTTCTTATAATTACCTTCAATATTTATTAAATATAAATCATCCTGATTTTTTCAAAGATTAATCACTTCAAAAACTCTCCAAAATTATCCAAATACAAGACCGCAGATCCACACTTCGGTTATTTTTTAAATAAACTTTCATTTATTATTGAAAGTTCAAAAACATTATTTATCTTTACACTATGACAATGAGCATTTATGCGATTTGCATTTGACCGTTTGAAAAACAATAAAATTGACAAATGAAATTCAAAGAAGCAAAAAATAAATTCGTTCAAACTTGGGGTGCATTAGGCAGTCAATGGGGCATTAACAAAACCATGGCTCAAATTCATGCGCTTTTGATGGTTTCACACGAAGCCGTTTCGATGGAAGATATTATGGAGGAATTGCAAATTTCGCGCGGCAATGCATCTATGAATTTACGTGCCCTGATGGATTGGGGAATTGTTTACAAAGAATACAAAGCGGGCGAACGACGCGAATTTTTTACAGCTGAAAAAGACTTAGACGAATTGGCCGTAAAAATTGCAAGAGAAAGAAGCAAACGCGAAATCAAACCTGCGTTAAAGGTTTTAAAAGAAGTGTCCTCCATAACATCAGACAATACTCCAGAAGAAAAACATTTTGTAGATCAAACAACTAAATTGTATGATTTTGTTCTAAAAGCAGATAATGTTTTGGACAAAATGACGGAATACAAAGACAATTGGCTAGCAAAATTGGTTGTTAAAATAATGAAATAGTTTTATAACCATTTTAAAATATTACTCTAAAAAACTATTCAATGAGACCGATAAAAAACAATAACAAATAACGAATTACATAGTAGTAAAAAAATTTAATTATAACTTTCATTTTTTTCTGAAAGTTTAAAAATAAAACCAATATGAAAACGATAAAAAAGATAAATACTTTCGCAATTGCATTACCTTTCATAATAGCTGTATTTGCAATTTCAAATGAAAACTTATTAATAATTGCACTATTATCAACTATGGTTACTGGTTTTATTCAAGTACTAATTTCATTGTATTTGTTGGTACAAGAACCTAGAAACAAGCACTTACAAATTTATTTGGTTATTGTTATATTATTTTTTGGCTTGTGGTTTATCAACGCTAATTATCATTATTCAGATGAACTGATATTTTTACTTTTTGCATTACCTGTTGTATTAGCTATTTACCTTTCAATTATTATATACAAAAATTTAATATTATGAGCTTCTTAACCGCAGAATGGAATGATTTAGCGATGTTCAATTACGAAATCGATCCGAAAATTTTAGAAAATTTTGTTCCAAAAGGAACTGAACTCGATTTATGGAACTGCAAATGCTACATTAGTTTAATTGGTTTTATGTTTGAAAATGTGAAAGTATTAGGAATTAAAGTTCCGTTTCACGTGAATTTTGAAGAAGTCAATTTACGCTTTTATGTAAAAAGATTCGAAAATGGAATTTGGAAACGCGGTGTTGTTTTCGTTAAAGAAATTGTTCCGAAGCATGCCATTACAATTGTTGCTAACACCTTATACAACGAGCATTACCAAACCTTGAAAATGCATCATGCTAGAAGTGAAAACCAAACTTCAAAATCTTTTCATTACGAGTGGTTTAAAGATTCAAAATGGAATTCGATTTCGATGACAACAGAAAAAAATCCAGTTCCGATTGAACTGAATTCTGAAGCCGAATTCATTACCGAACATTATTTTGGGTACACCAATTACAACAAAGAAAAGTCAATTGAATATGCGGTATCTCACCCAAGATGGGAACAACTGCAAGTAATTGAATCGAAAATTGACGTTGATTTTGAAAGTATTTACGGCAAGGATTTTAAGTTTTTACAAGATTTAAAACCTACCTCTGAATTTCTTGCTATTGGTTCAAAAATAGCGATTGAAGGTAAAAAAACGATACGATGAAAACCTTAATTAACCAAACCTTACTATATGACGAAGATTGTCCGCTTTGTCGCGTTTATACTTCTGGATTTATAAAAGTTGGAATGTTAGACGAAAATGGCAAGAAACCATACTGTCAATTATCCGATGAGGAACAAAACTTTATTGATGTCAATCGCGCCTCAAACGAAATTGCATTAGTTAATAACGAAAACAAAACTGTAATTTATGGAATTGACAGTTTGCTAAAAGTAATCGCATTTTCATTTCCGTGGATAGAGACAATCGGAAATCTAAAACCAATAAAGTTTTTTCTGAAAAAATTATACTCCTTCATTTCTTATAATCGCAAAGTAATCATTCCGAGTAAGATTAAAAAAGAAATCAAGTTGCAATGTATTCCTGATTTTAATTATCAGTATCGAATTTTGTACATTTTCTTTGCAACGACAATAACAACAATTGTTTTGTATAAATTTTCAGATTCTGTAAGTGTTTTGCCAAAATCTACTATTGCAAGAGAACTTATTCTTGCATTAGGTCAAATAGTTTTTCAAGGTTTATTTTTGATAAAATTGGACAAGAAAACAATTTTGAATTACATCGGAAACTTAATGACTGTTTCACTAGTAGGTTCTTTATTATTACTGTCGATATTGATATTAAATTTAGTTGATAATATCCCAGAATTCGTCACCTTAGGCTGGTTTGGAATAACAGTTTTACTAATGTTAGTAGAACATTCAAGAAGAATTAAACTATTAGAACTACCTTTCTACTTATCTATAACTTGGGTGATTTATCGAATAATTGCCTTGATAATCATCTTAAATTTAAACTAATGAAAAAGCTAATAATTGCAGCAGGAACAGGGTTTTTAGGTCAAGTTTTAGTAACACATTTTAAAGATAAATTTGATGAAATTGTAATTCTAACTCGAGGAAAATCTAAAAGTATTGATTCGGTAAAATATGTAAATTGGGATGCTAAAACGCTTTCTGGTTGGGAGAATGAACTAGAAAACGCTTCGGTTTTAATAAATCTTGCGGGAAAATCTGTCGATTGCAGATATACCGCAGCCAACAAAAAAGAGATTTACGATTCTAGAATTGACAGTACCAAAATATTAAATGAAGCGGTTTTAAATTGTAAAAATCCGCCAAAACACTGGCTTAATTCCTCAACATCTACAATTTATAGATTTTCATTGGATAAACAAATGGATGAAGTTACTGGTGAAACTGGCGATGATTTTTCCATGAATATCGCAAAAAGTTGGGAGAAAGTATTTTTTGAAACAGATACACCAAAAACTTTAAAAACTGCTTTGCGAACTTCGATAGTTTTAGGAAAAAATGGAGGTGCTTTTGTTCCTATAAAAACCCTTACTAAATTTGGACTTGGTGGAAAACAAGGAAAAGGAAATCAATTTATAAGTTGGATTCACGAAAAAGATTTTGCACGAGCAATTGAATTTGTAATAGAAAAAGAGCTGACAGAAGTTGTTAATATTGTTTCACCAAATCCAGTCCGAAATTATGATTTTATGAAAACTCTTCGTTGTATAATTGGCGTTCCATTTGGCATACCGACAAATAAACTATTGCTAGAAATTGGATCGTTTTTCATCAGAACGGAAACAGAATTGGTATTGAAAAGCCGCAATGTAATTCCGAAAAAGTTACAAGAAAACGGATTTGCATTTGAGTATGATACTTTAGAAAAAACATTTAAAAATTTAACATCTAAATGACAACCATACAATTATCCACTGCAATAAACGCCCCAATAGAAATCATTTTTGATCTATCAAGAAACATAGATGTTCATCAACAGTCCACTGCAAAATCAAATGAAACCGCAATTGATGGAATAACTTCGGGTTTGATAAATGTAAACGAAACCGTTACTTGGCGTGGCAAACATTTTGGTGTTTACTTAACACACAAAAGTATAATATCAGCAATGGTTATCCCAACGTACTTTGTAGATGAAATGCTCGAAGGAAAGTTTAAATCCTTCAAACACCAGCATATTTTTATTCAAAAAAATGGATTTGTAATCATGGAAGATAAAATTCAATACGAAACACCCTATGGTATTTTTGGAAAACTATTTGACCATTTTCTACTCAAAAAACACTTAACTACTTTCATTCTTGAAAGGAATTTGTTTATTAAAGCATTAGCTGAAAACCATCAAAAATAACCACCAAAAAACAGGAATACTTTCTACCCAAAAAGAAGCATAATATCTGGAACGGTTCTCATTTGCATACACTAAAAATAGGACTGCCGTGATTGCAAATCCCATTTTTAAAGCTAAAAATTCTATCCTAAAATCATTGGATAAAAATTCTAATAGTACAAATAAAACCATCAGAACCACTCCTACTCTCTTTGTCTGTGGAACTCCAATTTGTTGCGGAACAGTTTTTAAATGTGGGTCATCCCATTTTAAATCAACTATTTCAAAAATTAAAATCAAAACAAAAATCAGTATGTAACGTTGTATTGCAACTAAAAAAACAAAACTTGTTATTTCTGCATTACTGTTAACTATGGGTAAAAAAAGCGTCACACCTACCCAACATAAAGCCACTATATAAATTTTTATACCAGCCCAGTTTCTAGCATTTTTTTTATTCGGAAAGAAAGGCAACGTATACAGCAAAACGATGATTAGAAAAACAAGACCAATAATTTGTGTGACTCTTTCTAAATGAAAAAAATAATAGCTCGTGGCGATCAATGATAGAAAACTGAGCAAAGCAATCCATTGGAGCTGAACACTAAATTTGATTTTTTTAGTCCTAACCAAAGCATCGTACTTCACAAAATTATACCCCACTATTGTTCCAAAAAAAACAAAATACCCTAGAGCCGATTGATAAGAAATGTGGAAGAGTTGTTCAGTCATTCGCAGCAAGGCATAACATGACAAACCCACGTGAATACTGCTATTAATGTAAAAATCAAAAATTTGTTTTAAAACCCTCATTAGACAAAATTAATCAAAGTGTTAATAAGAACGCCTTTTAGTTGAAAAATTCACAGAAAATCAAGTTAAAAAAGACAATTTATAGCATATTAATATTTAATTTTACAGCCTTAAAAACAAGAAACACACAACCCATTTTATATACAATGAAAACAGACGCATTTGCATTAAGACACATTGGCCCAAGAGAAGATGATGTAGCACACATGTTAAAGACAATTGGCGCAGCGACGCTGGATCAATTAATTGACGAAACGATTCCAAGTGACATTCGATTAAAATCTGATTTGGATTTGGAACCAGCTATGACTGAATATGAATTTGCAAATCACATTCAAAAACTGGGAAATAAAAATAAAGTTTTCCAATCTTACATTGGTTTAGGATATAATGCAGCGATTATTCCAGCAGTAATTCAAAGAAATATTTTTGAAAACCCAGGATGGTACACCGCCTATACACCGTACCAAGCCGAAATTGCTCAAGGCCGCTTAGAAGCAATATTAAATTTCCAAACAATGGTTATTGAATTGACCGGAATGGAAATTGCAAATGCCTCCTTACTGGATGAAAGTACCGCTGCTGCTGAAGCAATGGCATTACTTTTTGATGTAAGAACTCGCGATCAAAAGAAAAACAACACCAATAAATTCTTCGTTTCAGAAGAAATATTGCCACAAACTTTATCTGTTTTGCAAACACGTTCCACACCAATTGGAGTTGAACTAGTAGTTGGAAATCATGAATCATTTGATTTTTCAGCAGAATATTTTGGAGCAATACTTCAATATCCTGGAAAGTTCGGACAAGTTCATGACTACGCAGAATTTATAGCTAAAGCTGCTGAAAACGAAATCAAAGTAGCAGTTGCTGCTGATATTTTGAGTTTGGTAAAACTAACTCCTCCAGGAGAAATGGGTGCAGCAGTTGTTCTTGGAACTACACAACGTTTTGGTATTCCTCTAGGATATGGTGGTCCGCACGCAGCTTTTTTCGCCACTAAAGAAGAGTATAAAAGAAGTATGCCAGGAAGAATCATTGGTGTAACTGTAGACACTGATGGAAACCGCGCCTTGCGTATGGCGTTGCAAACTCGTGAGCAACACATAAAACGTGATAAAGCAACTTCAAATATCTGTACCGCTCAGGTATTATTGTCAGTTATGGCAGGAATGTATTCTGTATATCATGGTCCTAAAGGCCTACAATATATCGCTAATAAAGTGCATGCCTCTGCAGCTACATTAGCAAATGCGTTGACACAATCGGGTTACGAGCAAACCAATACAGCTTACTTTGACACGATAGTAATAAAAGCAGATTCCAAAAAAGTAAAGGCAATAGCAGAAGAAAATGAAATTAATTTTTACTACATCGATGAAAATACTGTTTCAATTTCCTTAAATGAAACTACAAGTATTACCGACTTAAACAAGATAATAACTGTTTTTGCTGATGCAAAAGGGACTAAGGCAACAACTATTGAAAGTTTATCTACAACGAATCATTTTCCAGAAAATATACTTCGAACCTCAACGTTCTTGCAACACGATGTTTTCAATAAATACCATTCGGAAACCGCATTAATGCGTTACATCAAAATGCTAGAGAGAAAAGATCTAGCATTGAATCACTCTATGATTTCTCTAGGTTCTTGTACTATGAAATTGAATGCTGCTTCAGAGATGTTACCACTAAGCACCGCTCAATGGAACAACATTCACCCATTTGCACCTTTAGATCAAGCTCAAGGGTACCAAGAAATGTTGACTAAATTAGAACAACAATTAAATATAATTACTGGTTTTGCTGGAACTACTTTGCAACCAAATTCAGGTGCGCAAGGAGAATATGCTGGATTAATGGTAATTCGAGCATACCACCTTTCACGTGGAGATCACCACCGAAACATTGCCTTAATTCCATCGTCAGCACACGGAACAAATCCTGCGTCTGCTGCTATGGCTGGAATGAAAGTAGTAGTTACAAAAACATTAGAAAACGGTAATATCGATATTGACGATCTACGTGAAAAAGCACTTTTACACAAAGACAATCTTTCTTGCTTGATGGTTACTTATCCGTCTACTCACGGTGTTTTTGAAAGTGCTATCAAAGAAATCACTCAATTAATTCACGATAACGGTGGACAGGTTTATATGGATGGTGCCAATATGAATGCCCAAGTTGGATTGACAAATCCTGCTACAATTGGCGCTGATGTTTGCCATCTAAACTTGCATAAAACATTTGCTATTCCGCACGGAGGTGGTGGACCAGGTGTAGGCCCTATTTGTGTAGCACCACAGTTGGTTCCATTTTTACCCACAAATCCATTAATCCCAACTGGCGGCGATCAAGCCATTACAGCAATTTCTGCAGCACCTTGGGGTTCCGCACTAGTTTGCTTGATTTCATACGGTTACATCTGTATGCTTGGCGCCGAAGGTTTGAAACAATCAACTGAATATGCCATTCTGAATGCCAACTATATCAAAGAGAAATTAAACGGACACTACGATACGTTGTATTCTGGAGAAATGGGTCGCGCAGCACACGAAATGATTTTAGAGTGTCGTCCGTTTAAAGAAAAAGGAATTGAAGTAACTGATATTGCAAAACGTTTGATGGATTATGGTTTCCACGCTCCTACCGTTTCGTTCCCGGTTGCAGGAACCTTAATGATCGAACCTACTGAAAGTGAAAACTTAGAAGAATTGGATCGTTTTTGTGACGCCATGATTGCAATCCGAAAAGAAATTGAATCCGCTACTATCGAAAATCCAAATAACGTATTAAAAAATGCGCCGCATACTTTAATGATGGTTACCGCTAATGACTGGGTTTTTCCATACACCCGCGAAAAAGCAGCATTCCCACTAGAATATGTCTCTGAAAATAAATTTTGGCCTACCGTTCGTAGAGCAGATGAAGCATATGGTGACAGAAACTTAGTTTGTTCCTGTGCGCCAATTGAGGCCTATATGGAAAGTTAGTTTTGATCCCAATTATAAGACAAAAATGCCTCGAAAAATTTCGAGGCATTTTTTTATATAAAAATTTAGACCTATTATAAAATCTGTAAAGCTCCTCAAAATACTTATTTTAGTTATTGATCGTTAAAGAAAATAAATATCACAGCAATAGTAGAAAAACATAATAAAATTATCAATAATATTGCCAATAAATTAATATTTCATAATTATATGCACGCATAGTAAATTTTGTGAGTGTTATAATTTAATATTGATTAAATTAGCCTCAAATTTGGAAAATTAACGCAATGAAAATAAAAATAGCTGGAATAGGAAGCTATATTCCTAAGAAAAAAGTAAGCAATACTGACTTTGGCGAACATGTTTTTTTAAATGAAGATGGAACAGCTTTTGGCTATCCTAACGAAGTTGTAATTAAAAAATTTAAAAGCATTACTGGAATAGAACACAGACGCTATGCTGAAGATCATTTAACATCATCTGACTTGGCATTTTTTGCAGCTGAGAAAGCAATAGAAAATGCAGCAATCGATCCAGAGACTATTGACTACATCATCTTTGCCCATAATTTTGGCGATGTAAAATACGGTACTACTCAATCGGATATGATTCCGAGTTTAGCTACACGCGTCAAAAATAAACTTCAAATTAAAAATCCAAAATGTGTCGCATACGATATTCTTTTTGGTTGTCCGGGTTGGATTGAAGGTGTACTTCAAGCCAATGCTTTCATCAAATCAGGAATGGCAAAACGTTGCTTGGTAATTGGGTCCGAAACACTTTCAAGAGTAGTCGATGCACATGATAGAGATTCCATGATTTACTCCGATGGCGCAGGTGCTTCCATCATCGAAGCTTCAGAGGATGAAACTGGAATGTTATCCTACGAAAGTGCAACTTACGCTATCGACGAAGCACACTATTTGTTTTTTGGAAAATCCTATAATTCAGATTTAGATCCAGACACTCGTTACATCAAAATGTACGGCCGAAAAATATATGAGTTTGCCTTGAGCCAAGTTCCCGCAGCAATGAAAAGTTGCTTGGATGCCAGCGGAATTGGTATTGACGACGTGAAAAAAATCCTGATCCACCAAGCAAATGAAAAAATGGATGAGGCAATCATACACCGTTTTTACAAATTATACAACAGATCAGTTCCTAAAGACATTATGCCCATGAGCATCCACGAACTAGGAAATAGCAGTGTAGCAACGGTTCCTACCCTTTTTGACTTACTAATTCGGGGCGAAATAGAAAATCAGTCCATCAAAAAAGGAGATATTTTGCTCTTTGCATCCGTTGGCGCTGGAATGAACATCAACGCATTCGTTTACAGATATTAATAGGCTGCAGCAGGGTATTATCAGGAGCTAATCCGGCTATTCACTGCAATTCCTCACTACAAAACTTGTTTTTTTAAGGCGCAAGAAAGCTTCTTTTAGTCGCTTTTTGCGCCTTAAAAAACTATGTTTTTTACTTCCGGGATTTTCGTTGCTATCCGGGCTAAAAAACTATCTTCAAAAACACATTTATTACTATCTTTGTGGGCGCAAATGGAGGAAAACAACATTGTTGTCTCTATAAAAATAACCCCGAAAGTGAGCAAGAGATTGCTCCATTACTAGCAGTAATTATGTACGAAAAAACATTTCCTAATAAAAGATTCAAACATACTTTAGACTTTTTAAAAAAACACATTCCTACATCTGAAATACTATTTGATTTAGGAGTTCCAAATCCATTTTCAAAAATAATGGAAGAGAATGGCTATGTGGTAAAGAATACAAATGGAGAAGATTTAGACAATAATCAAACTGCACTTCAAACAGAAAGCTACACCGTATTTACCGCTTTTGAAATTTTTGAACATTTATTAAATCCTTATACTATTTTAGAAAACATAAAGTGCGACAAATTACTTATTTCTATTCCGCTCCGTTTGTGGTTTTCTCCAGCTTATCGCAGTAAAACAGATATGTGGGATCGGCATTACCACGAATTTGAAGATTGGCAATTGGATTGGTTATTAGAAAAAACCGGATGGAAAATTACCGTTCGGGAAAAATTTACACATCCTGTAAAAAAAATTGGTTTTAGACCCTTACTACGCTATTTCACACCAAGGTATTATATCGTTTACGCAGAAAGAATTTCATAGAACTTCCTTTTAGCTCTGAAATAACAAAGACAGCTTTACCAAAGTTTTAAACTTTCACAATACTCGTTAAGGCTTACAAGCAAAACATACAACTAATGGATTATTACATAGTTATACCCGCTCATAATGAAGAGCAATTTATTGCATTAACTTTGGATTCTTTGATATCTCAGACGCTTTTGCCTAAAAAAGTGGTGATTGTCAATGATAATTCTACAGATAAAACAGCCGAAATAGTTTTGGCTTATGCCAAAAATTATCCTTTTATCACTTTAGTTGAAAAAAAATCAAGCGCCATACATTTGCCAGGAAGCAAAGTCATTCAAGCTTTTAACACAGGACTTGAATCAGTAGATGCAAACTATGATATAATCATGAAGGCAGATGCCGATTTAATTTTCCCCCTAAATTATCTGGAAACTATCAACAAGCATTTTCAATCAGATGTTCGCATTGGTATGGCAGGTGGATTTTGTTATATCGAAAAAAATGGCGAGTGGATTCTTGAAAACTTAACCGACAAAGACCATATTCGTGGCGCCTTAAAAGCATACCGAAAAGAAACATTCCAACAAATAGGTGGCTTAAAAGCTCAAATGGGCTGGGATACCGTTGACGAACTACTCTGTAAATTCTATAATTGGAAAGTGGTAACCGATGCTACTTTGCAAGTAAAGCACTTGAAACCTACAGGAGCAAATTACAACAAAACAGCGCGTTACAAACAAGGCGAAGCGTTTTACACTTTGGGATACGGATTTATAATCACAGCTATTGCTTCGGCAAAATTAGCCTTAATGAAGAAAAAACCTTTGCTTTTTTTAGACTACATCAACGGTTTTTGGAAAGCGAAAGCCGCCAGAACTCCATTGTTGGTAACTGAAGAACAAGCTAAATTTATTCGAAATTACCGTCTGAAGAAAATGAAAGAAAAAATTTTCTAACTAAACTAATAACACAAGAAGCCTAACTCCTAACTAATTTTGTAAATTAGCCCATAATCACGACACTATGATGCTCATTCGATATATTACGCAAATAGGAAGATACTTCCTCATGCTAAAAGAAATTTTCAACAAACAGACCAAATGGTCCGTTATGAGAAATCTAATTTTTAAAGAAATTGATGATTTGGTGATTGGTTCCCTAGGTATTGTAGCCTTCATTTCGTTCTTTGTTGGCGGTGTTGTCGCCATACAAACTGCACTAAACTTGACCAATCCATTAATTCCGAAATACCTCATCGGTTTTGCTACAAGACAATCCGTGATCTTAGAATTTGCTCCTACTTTCATTTCAGTGATTATGGCTGGAAAAATGGGCTCTTTTATAACCTCTAGTATCGGTACAATGCGCGTTACAGAGCAAATTGATGCACTAGAAGTGATGGGTGTCAATTCTCTAAATTATCTTGTGTTTCCTAAAATAATAGCGCTATTGTTGTATCCGTTCCTAATTGGAATCGCAATGTTTCTAGGTGTTCTTGGTGGTTGGATGGCCGGTGTATATGGTGGATTTACCTCAAGTGAAGAATTTATAAATGGTGCACAACTAGATTTTATTCCCTTTCATATCGTTTATGCTTTTCTTAAAACATTGATTTTTGCCATGTTGCTAGCAACCATACCTTCATTTCATGGCTACTACATGAAAGGTGGCGCACTCGAAGTAGGTCGTGCCAGTACCGTCTCTTTTGTTTGGACCTCTGTTACCATCATACTTTTCAATTATATATTAACGCAATTGCTATTAGGATCATGATAGAAGTAAAAAATATAGAAAAATCATTTGGTGGCATTAAAATTCTGAAAGGAGTTTCTACTGTTTTTGAAACAGGCAAAACAAATTTGATTATTGGACAAAGTGGATCTGGAAAAACGGTGTTGCTAAAAAGTCTTTTGGGAATACATACTCCGGAATCAGGACAAATATGTTTTGATGGGCGCGTTTACTCTGAGCTAAATCCAGATGAAAAACGAGATTTACGAACTGAAATCGGCATGGTATTTCAAGGAAGTGCTTTGTTTGACTCCATGACAGTTGCTGAGAACGTGGGTTTTCCTTTAAAAATGTTTACCAAAGACAACAATTCAAAAATTCAAGAACGTGTTGACTTCGTATTAAAAAGAGTCAATTTGACAGATGCACATAAAAAATTACCTTCAGAAATTTCAGGAGGAATGCAAAAAAGGGTTGCGATTGCACGCGCGATTGTAAACAATCCAAAATACTTATTTTGTGATGAACCCAACTCGGGTTTAGATCCAAATACCGCTATATTAATTGATAATTTGATTAAAGAAATCACCGAAGAATATAACATCACAACGGTCATAAATACACATGATATGAACTCTGTGATGGAAATTGGAGAGAAAATTCTATTCTTAAAAGATGGCTTAAAAGCGTGGGAAGGAAACAAAGAAGAAATTTTCAGAACCGATAATGAAGCCGTTGTAGCCTTTGTTTATTCTTCCAATTTATTCAAAAAAGTACGAGAAGCGTATTTGAAAGAGTAACGCTAACTCGATTTCAACAACTCAACCTCAGCATTAGGATTGAATAAATAGGTTTTTCCAGAACTCATTTCCAGACATTCAAAACGTTTGGTTCTTACGGCTATTTTCTTGAAAATTTTTCCGTTTTTAATTCGGAAAACACTTCCATACGGAATTTCAAAAACATAATTTTTATCATTTTGATTATCGTACTGTTTCAGGGCCAATGCCAAAGTTGTATCGGTATCGCTGGTAGCACTTGGATTTCTAAAATGTCTTGCTAGCAAGGGTAATAAATGATTAGGATAAATTTCTGGCCGAATGTATGGTACCATCAATTGCTGAAAAGTATGTTTCCATTCATGACCATGCGGCTTAATATTGCGACCATATTTCTCAAAAGCTACTAGATGCGCAATTTCATGAATAAGAGTCATAAGGAACCTATATTTATTTAAGCTCCCATTAACTGTTATTTCATGTTTACCACTTAATCCTTTCCTATAATCGCCATGACGTGTAGCGCGTTCATTCACAATTTTTAAATGAACACCATGTGTCACAATCAACTCAAATGCAGGTTTGACAGCGTGATCAGGAAGAAATTTAGCAAGCGTTTCGATCAAAATAATTCAGAATTACGGATTTGTTGAAGAAACTTGCAACACTTTTCCATTAAAGTATTTGTTTCCAGTTAAAGTAAAATCATAAATATAATTTGCCATTTCATTCGCTGATATAGGCGCTTGATAGCCTGGAAAAGCTTCTTCCAGCATTTCGGTTTGCACGGAACCTAATGCCAAAACATTAAATGAAATGCCACGCTCTTTGTATTCCTCAGCTAATAATTCTGACAAGGTGATTACAGCTCCTTTACTCGAACTATATGCTGCTAATCCAGCAAACTTTAAACTTCCTTGAATGCCTCCCATAGAACTTATAGTCACAACATGACTCCCTTTTTGCAAGTTCGGCAAACAAACTCGTGTTAAATTAGCAACTCCAAAAACATTGACTTTGTAAATGCTTTCGAAATCCTCCTGAGTGGTTTCTAGAAAAGGTTTCAGCAATAAACTTCCCGCATTATGGATAACTGCATCAACTTGTTTCCAAGACTTGGCCAGAAATTCATTTACTTTATTCAACTCCGATTCATTTGATAAATCTACCGAAAGACAGCTAATGTTTTCATTACTTAATAAAGCTTGCGGAATATTTCTAGAAATGGCCAATACTTGATGACCAGCTTTCGCAAACTGCAACGCCAATTCAAACCCAATTCCTCTACTAGTTCCAGTAATAATAATATTTTTCATGACACAAAAATAAACAAAAACAACATAAAAAGTACTGCTTCGCATCAAGATTGTTGGACCTTAAATATTAAAAAAATCAAGTTAATTTTGCTATTTTTGATTTAGATATCATACTCTAAACTATTTCAAAATGACAGAAAACGTAACATTCGAAATTGCTCAAATCAACGACATTGACGGGTTATTGGCCTTGCAAGAATTATATCTTGTTGCAAATCTAACTGAGGTCGAAAAAACTGCTGGATTTGTAACCACGCCATTTACAATACCACAACTGCATGAAGTTATTCAAAAACAAGAATTGTTTGTTGCCAAGGACGCCAACAAAATCATTGGGTACATTTTTGCAGGAAGTTGGGATTTTTTTAAGCAGTGGCCCATTTTTGATTACATGAGTACATTACTTCCCGAATTAAAATTTCTAGAATTTAACATTACGTTGACTAATAGTTTTCAGTACGGACCGATTTGCATTCATAAAGAATATCGCGGAAATGGATTGATAACGCCACTTTTTGAATTCATGAGAATACATATGCTCGAAAAATATCCGCTAGCTGTGACTTTTATTAACAAAAGCAATATCCCTTCGACAAAAGCACATACCGAAAAACTAAACTGGACTATTATTAGTGACTTTCAATTCAATAATAATGACTATTTTATTCTAGCTTACGAAATGAAAAGTGCAGTTTCTTAAGCGCTATTTAAAGCAAAATGGTTTCTAGTGTTGATAACAACTTTTTCTGTGACTTTATTTGCAACTTCAATAGTTTTATCAACTCTCACTATCGTTTGAATAATTTACGATGTTAGCAGAAAACTAAAAAAATCAGGAAAAAAAATACAAATAATTTTTTTTAAGATAAATGAAGTTTGTATTTTGCAGAAGGGACAGCTAAACTTTTACACGATAGTTTTAGTTCGATAATATTTTTTATACACTTTAACCATCTGAATCAGACCTAAGGCTACAAAAAACAAAGGAATAACGACAGGTATGACATATTTAGAAAAGCTTGTGGTGTTTTGAGACAATTCGTTTAGAATCAAAACTAAACTTAGCATACCTGTAAATGTGCCTACCAAAGTTCCTACAATATAAAACAGTTTCAACTTACCTTCAATCGAAATATAATTCCCATTCATCAAATAGAGATTCCAACCAGTCCAGAATGGTACTTGTAAAAAATTAATTGCGCTTAAAAAAAAACCGATTAAAAACGGAGAATAGGAAGCATATTTTTCTAAAATTCCTTCTTCAGCCATTGTTTTATTGGAGCTAGCGAAAAAAGAATAGCCTATTATAAAGAGAAATAAAATAGCAAAAAAATCAATGATTTTCATTAGTTTTTTGTTGCTAACCAATTGTTTTGCGAAAATCAACGTGAAATAAATGACAAACATTTCTACAAATACAACACCCAATAAAAATAAAATCAAATTACTTACTCCTAGTTTTGAATATATTTCGAAACCAATTACATTTAAATAACCTAACGGTATAGAACCAATAAAGCTCACTAAAAAACCAATAAAAATGTTTTTTATAGCTTTCATAATTTTAGAAATTTACAATTTTATTGCTCTGCTCTAGGTGCATTCTATACACTTTCATTCCATCCTTATGCAATAAATAAGTAGCGCCATTCTTATGGTTGGCCACACTTATTTCATACATGTACGTAATGTGACGCGCAAGTTCTTTCCATGCAAAAAACAGTGAATGTTTAGGGTCATAAATATGTGTGGGTTCACTTGCAGCACCATTTAGCTCAACAATAGAAAAATTAATCCCTTGCTCTAATTCCTCGACAGTATTGTACATAACGTCTAATCTGCCGAAATAAAAACCTGAGATTTGCAAACACATTTCATTAATGGTTTGTGTCAATTTTGGAGTTATCCAATGACTCCCATCAATGAATTTTGCTCCTCGAGCATGATTCCCGTACGGCACTAAATTTAATTGTTCGCCTTTTGGGAGAATTTCAAACAACTTTGCACCATATTCTTGTTTCAAAACCTTTAATTGCATTTCGTATCGCGGATTTTCTTTGATTAACTCCTCTACGGTCGAAAATCCGTTTCCAGTAATAATCAGAAATTCTTTGGAAACAATCCCTGTAATTCTGCCTACTTTTTCATGAGGATACCGCACATAAAAAATCCCAACTTCATTCTTGTACGGAATTAAATCCTGCACTACATAATTGAAATTTGCTTTTTCAGCATATTCTTTTAAATCCTGAACAGTGTTAATTTTTTTGACTCCAGATCCTCGAAGTCCAATATCTGGTTTAGCTATCAAGGGGTATTTTATTTTTGATCCTTGAATCGTATTTAAAATTTCTTCCAGAGCAGTTCCTTCCTGTATTAACTCCGTTTTAGGATAATACTGTTGCGGTATCAAATCATAGATTTCTTTTTTGGACTCCATCATAAAACCTCCATTTTTTATAGTGGGATTAGAAGCATTAAAGAAAAAAATAGACTTTGCTTTGATCGAATAATAGGACCACAAAAAATAAATAGGAATATATACAATCTGGAAAGGCCAATATTCCCAGTGAGTAATTTTATGAAAAAATAGTTTCAAAATGTATTTTTTAAACTGTGATAAATGAAGTCGAAAAATCTTGTTGGGCAATCAAATCATAGTGCAAGATACTCACTTTGTTTTCCTTCATAACAGCTTGAGTGATACTTAAGGTTTTCATTTCGTTATTTCTATTGATGACTAAGCCATTTTCATCGTTCCCTTCTTCGGTATAGCGATGAAAATCATACATTTTCGACTCTGAAATTTCATAATTCTGATCCATAAAGGATTGGAACCAACTAGCACGTTTTTCCCGAATTGCTGCTGGATATAATGTCGCTGAAGACCAAATATGATTTTTATTTACATCCAAGACAACAGTCTCTTTCTCTTTTCCGTTCCAGCGCAATTGAAAAAGCGCCTTGTTTTGAAATAAAACTAAAGTAAAAGGTTCTATGTTTCCCAAATCAATTTCATTCCAGAAATCCTTTGGCGATAAGCTGCTGATCATTTCTAAAACAATCAAGCCACGGCTTTTTCGATACGGAAATTGTACTTCATGCTTTTCATCAGCACCATTTAAAAGCACCAAAATTACTCCGTCAGCATTAGCCACAAACCACGTTCCTCCTGCTTTTGGATCTTTGGGAAAAATAAGATTTTTTCCATTTACGGTGTAACTTCTTGGTGGTATTGCACTTGGTCTTAGTGTTTTTTCGTCCCGATTTGAAGTAATGATTATAGTATCATTCGATTGTACAAAACTTACTGTGCACATTGATTTCTATATTCTATGGTAGATCTGGCTACGCCAAAATTAGCATCGATTGTCACTGTTTCACATTGTAATATAGCAACCTTTATTAGCGCTTGATGATGTATACAATGTTCTAAATTATAAAGTAACTCTCTAAAATAGTTGCTTTCAATACGAATTTCCTCGCCATCAATAATTTGTAATAACTCGATATTTTTATTTTCTTTTTCTAAATTTTGTTGAATTGACACTATATTTTGAATTGCAAATTCAGTGTCAGTTTGAATCAGAACATTGCGTTTTCTTTTGTCATAATTAACAACACCTAAATCATATTGATTTTCAAGACATTGAAACATCTCAATAATATGTCTGGTATGCTCCCCAATTGTTGCATTACTTAATTCTGCACAAGAATTTGAATATTCATTTTGTGACAATTGATTCAGCAAATCAATTAATTCGTTTAAGCTATTATTAATAGAAGGTATTAGCATATTTAAGTTTTAATTCAACAAGTTCATTAGTTTAGTTTTATCCTTAACAACTAAAGTAACACAACAAAGAAACGTAATTAGTGCCAAAATAAAAAGTGTACCACCATCATTTTTTACATCAATACCAAGTATGAGTATATGAGTAAAAATTGCCCCAATCATAACACCACATCCCATTATTGCGCCTAATAATGAAGTTCTAGGTATTAAAATCAAAATCGCCGTAATCAACTCCGCAATTCCTGTACCAATTCTACCATAAGGTTCAATACCTAAAGCAGAAAAAATATATACTGATTCTTCGCTAGCCGTAAATTTGAAGTACAGCGTTTGTACTAAAATCACAGCCACAACGAGTCGTATTATCCATGAAAAAACAACTGATTTCATGATTTCTTTTTTATTTAACTATTTTATTCCAATTTGAATCGGCTTTCATCATCAATCCAGATTCATTTTTGTTCCAAATTTTCAATGTATTATTAAAGAAAGCATTGTAAAACAGATACAACTTCCCATTAATAATTTTATAAGTTTCGGGATTTACAGACACTTTTTCATTAGAATCGCCCATTGCAAAAGCACACCAACCTCCATACTGGGGCTCGAATTTTGAAGGATCCTTTAAGAAATATTCTTTATTACCTGGCATCGAAAAATAATAAACCACGCCTTCATACGTTGCAATTATTTCTTTCCTGCCTTTTAGGGCTTTTCCTTGTTTGAAATAAGCCACGGGATCATATCCTTGAATAGCCACATTTTTTTCTAGATTAAAATGAGTCATTCGTTTGCTGTCCTTTTGCGCAAAGCCAGAAAGTGCAAACAATACAAATACAACAAACAGTAACTTTTTCATGATTATTTATGTAAAGATTTTGCAACAGCAATCAACAAATCATTTGAAATTCTATTTTTGAAATTTGGTGCGATGTGTTCAAATTCAATTTCAGTATTTACATTTAAAAGAAACACTGCCGGTACGGGCAAAAAAGAATTATTCACGCCATCAGAACCTTTAGCAATTATAGCCTTATAATTTTCGGGAGCTTGAAAAGCAATACCCACGGATTTCGATAATTCGCCTGTACTGTCTGACAATAACAAATAATTTAGTTTTTCTTTATCATTCGTAACCTTCAAGCTTGCTGGAGCATCAGGACTTATTGCAATAATTTGATATCCCAATTCTAGTAATTCTTTTTCGGCTTCAGCCAAAGCTGCTAAATGAGCATTACAGTAAGGGCACCAACCACCACGGTAAAAAACTAAAACTGTTTTTTTCTTACTGATTAGTTCCGTTAAATCAACATCTGTATTTTCTACAGATTTCAAAGTGACATTAGGGATTTTTTCACCAATAAGTAACGGAGCGATTTCTGTTGCTAGTTTCGGTAAATTATTTTGGGCATGAGCAGATAATCCAATTGCCATTAATGCCAGACAAATTATTTTTTTCATAGAGTTACATTTTGAAGTTGTAAAACTACAGTGCTATTTCGAAATGATTTGTCGGCTATGTTACAGTTCTAGTAAAATAATTACAATTTATTTATGTCCGTTATTATTATTTCTTTCCTACTGTAAATAATAGTGCCATTCGTTTCCATTTCATTCAGCAAATGGGTAGCGGTCTGTCTCGAAGTGCATATGATTTGTGCAATGTCGTTTTGGGTCAGGTAATTTTCAATAACAACTTTATTCCCTACTCTTTCGCCCTCTTTTTCAGCCCAATCTTTTAGGAACTGAAACAATCTGGTTTTGGCATCTTTAGAAATCAGATTAGCATAACTGTTCTTAATGCGTTTCATCTTGAGACCTACAAACTTTGTGTAGGACAATGCCAGACTTGGATTTCTAAGTAATAAATCTTCAAAATCCGACATTAGAAAACTACAAATAGCAACATCATCGGAAAGCACTTTTGCATATTCATTGACTTGGCTGTCTGCCTCCAGAGTCAATTCTCCAAATAAATCTCCTTTTTGAATAATATCCTTTATAGTTTCGTTTCCGTCTTCATCAATAGCAACAATCTTTATATTTCCTTTTTTCAACAAAAAAATTCTTGGTATATCCGATGACGAAAAATAAATAATTTCGCCTTTCTGCGCTTTTTTAAAACCAGTAATAATACACAATTGTCTAATTTGTCCAAAACTCAACGTTCTAAACAATTTGTGATCGCGCAAATACCAATATTTTAAATCTTCGTACATAAAAATTTATTTTAGTAAATGTATTAAAAAAAAGCCCTTTCTAACCGAAATTAGAAAGGGCTTAAACAGCTATTTTATTCTTTTTACGAAACCAAACCTCTTGAAATCACGATACGTTGAATCTCTGAAGTTCCTTCATATATCTGTGTAATCTTAGAATCACGCATCATACGTTCAACATGATATTCAGCAACATAACCGTTACCTCCATGAATTTGAACCGCTTCATTAGCTACCTCAAGAGCAATTTCTGAAGCATATAATTTTGCCATTGCACCAGAATGTGCAATATCTTTACCTTCATCTTTTTCACAAGCAGCTTTCATTACTAATAATTTTGCAGCTGTAACTTTTACATACATATCCGCTAATTTAAAGGCAATAGCTTGATGATTGAAAATCTCTTTTCCAAATGCTTTTCTTTCTTTTGAATATTTCAAAGCTATTTCATAAGCTCCTGTTGCGATTCCTAATGCCTGAGATGCAATTCCGATTCTACCGCCGTTTAATACGTTCATGGCAAAAGCAAACCCAAAACCATCCTCACCTATTCTGTTTTCTTTCGGAACCTTTACATCAGTAAACATTAGTGAATGTGTATCACTACCACGAATTCCCATTTTCTTTTCTTTTGGTCCAATATCAAAACCAGCCCAACCTTTTTCAACTATAAAAGCATTAATACCCTTATGTCCTTTTTCAACATCTGTTTGCGCTATTACTAAATAGGTTGATGCAGTACTTCCATTTGTAATCCAGTTTTTAGTACCGTTTAACAAATAATGATCGCCTTTATCAATTGCTGTCGTTTTTTGAGAAGTTGCATCACTTCCTGCTTCTGGCTCAGACAAACAAAACGCTCCTATTACTTCACCTTTAGCCAGAGGCACAAGGTATTTCATTTTTTGTTCTTCTGAACAATATTTCTCCATCCCAGCACAAACTAGAGAGTTGTTTACAGACATAATCACTGCCGCAGACGCATCAATTTTAGCAATTTCGGTCATTGCAAGCACGTAAGAAATACTGTCTAGACCTGACCCACCGTATCTAGGATCTACCATCATTCCCATAAAGCCTAAATCAGCCATCATTTTTACTTGCTCTGTAGGAAATTTTGAATGTTCATCACGTTCAATAACGCCCGGTAATAATTCTGCTACAGCAAAATCTTTAGCGGCTTGCTGAATCATTAAATGCTCTTCAGTTAGATTAAAATCCATATTTTTGTTCTAGATTAATTGTTCTTAAATTCGTCCACAAAAGTAATTATTAAATATCAGATTTCAAACGTTTTCGTAATTTTAGCCTATGTTTAAAGAAAAGTATAAAGTAATAGGAGTTATGTCTGGAACTTCGCTTGACGGAGTTGATTTGGCACACATTGATTTTACCATACAAAATAATAAATGGGGATTTGAAATTTTGCACTCTGAAACCGTACCCTACACTTCTGATTGGTTAAACAAATTGAAAATAGCAGTATCTCTCAAGAATGCAGCTCTCGAAAAACTGAACCAAGACTACACGCAATATTTAGGTTCGATTATTTCTAATTTTATCAAAAAACACAACATAAAAAACCTTGATGCAGTTTGCTCTCACGGACACACTGTTTTACACCAACCTCAAAAAGGTCTTACCCTGCAAATTGGTAACTTGGCAGAAATATCTACTGAAATAGATCAAACAGTAGTTTGTGATTTTCGAGTTCAAGATGTTCAACTTGGTGGCCAGGGTGCGCCTTTGGTGCCTATTGGTGATCAAATGTTATTTCCACAATACGACTATTGCATGAATTTAGGTGGCTTTTCTAATGTTTCCTTTGAGAAGAATGGCAACCGAATAGCTTTTGATATTTCGCCAGTGAATACCGTTTTAAATTTTTATGCCAATCAATTGGATTTGGATTATGATGATAAGGGCGCACTTGCAAGAACAGGAACCTGCAATCACTCCTTGCTAAATGAATTAAACAGAGTCAAGTTTTACCAAAGAAAACATCCAAAATCACTTGGATTCGAATTTGTAAAGGAAACCATCTTTCCTATTATGAATAGCTATTCTTTACCTATTGTAGACTTTTTAAATACATTCGCAGAACATGTAGCCATGCAGATTGCAATGGCTTTACCTACCAAAAACGCAACTCTTTTTATTACAGGAGGTGGCGCTTACAATGATTTTCTTATCGAAAGAATTCAATTTCACTTACCTGAAATGGAAATCACAATTCCGCCTGCAGAAATTTTAGAATTCAAGGAAGCGCTGATTTTTGCATTACTTGGTGTGTTGAAATTAAGACAAGAAATAAATATTCTGAGCAGTGTAACAGGAGCTTCAAAGGACCACAGCTCTGGTTTTATTTATCAAAATAGATATATTTCTTACTAAATTTGAGTATTTGATCAATTGAAACATAAATTTCATGGCTTATTTATGAAATCCCTATTTTTATTACTACAACTGATTTAAAATTGTTCAGTACCTTTGGTACATAATTAACCCCTAAAATATCTTTTTATGAAAAACCTACTATCAGTAATCATCCTTGTATTACTATTACAATTCAGCAACGCTACTGCACAACAAAACTTTGTAGTTAACGGTGTACAAGTTCCAAGAACATTAGAGTTTAAAGGAAAAACGTTGGCATTGAACGGCTTAGGAGAGCGCTCAAAATTTTTTACAGATCTTTATGTTCAAGCTTTATACTTGACGAAATATTCGTCAGATGCAAAGCAAATTTTAGACAGTGAAACCGAAATGGCAATCACATTGCATATTACTTCCTCTTTAATTAGCTCTAAAAAGCTATCAAAAGCTTTAGTGAAAGGCATGGAAAAATCCGTAGGTGCTGAGGGAATGTTAAAATTTAACAAAGAAATCACTGAACTTGAAGCATTATTAAGTGTTGAGAACACTAAAATTGGGGACATATATGAATTAACTTTCAATTCTCTTGATGAATCACTTTGGATTACAAAAAACAAAATCTACAAAGGGAATATTAAAGGCATTGAATTTAAAAAGGCTTTTTTCGGAATTTGGTTGTCAGACAATCCAGTTGATAAGGATTTAAAAGATGCTTTATTAGGCAAATAATTAGGAAAACAATCTTCTTATAAATTTTTAAAACAATAAACATTTCACACAATTCCTTTTTTTATATTTGCCAAAAATAAACATATCGCAACAAATGAAAGATTTATTAAATAAATTCGAAAATAAAGAGCCTGAAATAGTTTTCCATTGGAAAGATGCCGAAACAGAAGCCGAAGGTTGGACTGTGATTAATTCACTGCGAGGTGGTGCAGCTGGCGGTGGAACTCGAATGAGAAAAGGGTTGGATATGAATGAAGTTTTGTCATTGGCAAAGACCATGGAAGTCAAATTTTCTGTTTCTGGCCCCGCAATTGGTGGTGCTAAATCTGGAATTAATTTTGACCCAAATGATCCAAGAAAAAAAGGTGTTTTGCAACGTTGGTACAAAGCCGTTTCTCCATTATTAAAAAGTTATTATGGAACTGGTGGTGATTTAAATGTTGATGAAATCCACGAGGTTATTCCGATGACTGAAGAATGTGGTGTATGGCATCCTCAAGAAGGTGTATTTAACGGACACTTCAAACCTACAGAAGCTGATAAAATAAATAGAATTGGACAATTGCGTCAAGGTGTAGTAAAAGTGATTGAAAATCCAAAATTCTCTCCTGATGTTGCAAAAAAGTATACAGTAGCCGATATGATTACTGGTTATGGCGTTGCCGAAGCAGTTCGTAATTATTATGCTATTTATGGCGGTGATGTAAAAGGAAAAAAGGCAATCGTACAAGGTTTTGGTAACGTAGGATCTGCTGCTGCTTTTTACTTAGCCGAAATGGGTGCACAGGTAATTGGCATCATCGATCGTGATGGTGGTTTGATTAATGAAAATGGATTCTCATTTGAAGAAATAAGAGCTTTGTTTCTAGCAAAAGACGGAAACAAATTAGTTGCCGAGAACATGATTCCGTTTGAAGAAATCAATCAAAGAATATGGTCTATTGGCGCTGAAATATTTACGCCTTGCGCTGCTTCTAGATTAGTAACACAATCCCAAATAGACAGTTTAATTGCCAACGGACTTGAAGTTATTTCTTGTGGCGCCAATGTTCCGTTCGCTGATAAAGAAATTTTCTTTGGACCAATAATGGAAGACGTAGATCACAAAGTGAGTTTAATTCCTGACTTTATATCAAACTGTGGTATGGCGCGCGTTTTTGCCTACTTCATGGAAAAGAAAGTACAAATGACTGATGAGGCTATTTTCTTAGACACCTCTGAAATTATCAAAAAAGCAATCGAAAGAGCGTATCAATTAAATCCAAGTAAAACAAACATTAGCGCAACTGCTTTTGAAATTGCACTGAAGCAATTGACTTAATTTAAAAATTACTCTTAATAAGAACCGCATAAGGGATTTAGCAGATGTAACAATCTTCTAGATCCCTTTCTTATTTTTGATAGTTTCTCAAGCCCTTCTTTTTTATAATCCCAATGTCGCTTTTTACTCTAAACAATTTTTAGTACTTTTCAACGTTTTTTAGTAATAGACTTTTTTAAAATTTAAAATACAAATGAGTTCCACCATTTCATCAGACCAAAAGAAATCATTAGTCTTTACCATTCTTTTGTATGCGACAATGTTGTTAATTTTATTTTTCATACGATTTTGGCCACCCGCAAACATCGATCAACTTGCTGGCGGAGGTGGCGGAGGTGGTGTTACAGTAAACTTTGGAGATAGTGACTTGGGTTCGGGTGCGAATTACAAAAGCGAAGTGTTAGAGGTAAAGAACCAAACTAAGCAAATTCCAACAAAATCAATTCCCGAAGAAGCTATTTTATCACAAGAAAACAGTACCGAAGAAAGCGTTGTAATTCCGATTAAAGAAAAAACCAAAAAACCTACCGTTGTCATCAAACCAGAAACTAAACCGGTTGTGGTAAAACCTAAAGTTTCGAGTAATACCAATGATGCTTTATCCAGTATCTTAAAAGGCTCTAATAAAGGTGGCGATGGCGATGACAAAGCAGCAGGAAACAAAGGAAAAGCTAACGGAAGCTTGAGTTCCAATGGCTATTATGGAACAGGTGGTTCTGGGGGCGGAACTGGTGGCGGAAACGGCACTGGAACCGGAATAGGAACCGGTAGCGGATATGGATCTGGAAGTGGTGGCGGTTCAGGAAGTGGTTCAGGAGGAGGAATAGGTTATTCACTAGGAAACCGAAAAGCAGTATCTAAACCAGCCCCAAAATACACTTGTAACGAACAAGGAAAAGTAGTAGTAGAAGTTTCAGTAGATCGTACCGGGAGAACTACTAGTGCGATAGCAGGAATAAAAGGAACTACTAATACTGCTAGTTGCTTGCTAGAACAAGCAAAAATAGCAGCGATGAACACAAGATGGGATGCTAGCAGCGATGCTCCTGAAAAACAAGTTGGCAAAATTGTTTATAATTTCAATTTGAATTAATGTATTAACACCTATTTACAGGTAATAATGACACTTTTCAACACCTACGTGAATTTGCGTGAGGGATAGAAGCAAGTACCGAAGTACTGCGAATAGCTCGACTAGAATAAAAAAAGGGGCCAATCACTATAAAGTTGATTAGCCCCTTTTATTTATTGTGGTCACGCCCAAAAATAGAAAGCTTTAAAAACTTATAATCTCATTTATTTGGGACTCGTAGCAATCACAAACTTAAGATTGTTCTTCACTCCTATTTGTAGTACATCTACCAGATCTTGTACTTGCAAATTAAATGGAATTCTCACAATAACTGTTTGATCCTTTGCTGAATCCATTTTTGACATTAGTGTAGTCTCGAGTTCTTCGAATGAAACAGGTTGTTTATCGATATAAAATTTTTTGTCCTCTGTAACGGATAAACTGATGTATTGCTTGTTTGTTTTTTCATTTGATTGCGCTTTAGGCAGCGTCATCTTGATCACATTTGGATTGGCCAAAGTTGAAATGATTAAGAAAAACAATAACAAGAAAAACATAATGTCACTTAATGAAGAAGTCGCGACCTCGGCATGAAATCTTCTTTTTCTTTTTATAGACATATTATGATCTTTGAATAATATTTACAAATTCTAATACTTGCTTTTGAATTTTTAGAGCAAAGTTATCAATTTTACCGTTCAACAAGTGATACCCGCTGTAAGCAATAATACCAACAATTAATCCAGCACCACTACTAATCATTTTTTCATATAGTCCTCCAGAAATATTACCAATGCTGATATTCTCTGTTACTGAAATACTATAAAATATTTTGATAACTCCTGATATGGTTCCAATAAATCCAAGTGTAGGTGCAATTCCAGCAATAAGACCAAGGTGCCCTAAATGCTTTTCCATTTCACCAATCTCAATATCGGCTGCACGATCCATATTAGACTCAATTTCGACAATTGGTCGTCCAATAACTAGAATTCCTTCCTTAACGATATTACCCGAAGCTGAATTATTTCTTTCAGCAATAGAACGCGCTAAATCTAGATTACCAGAATTGAGATTGTCACGAATATCAAGCATCAACAAAGAGTCTATCTTAGAGGCTTTACTGATATACAAATACCGTTCAATAATGACATAAAAAGTATAGAACAATAGAATACCAATTGGAATAAGCCAAATACCTCCTTTTAGAAGGAATCCCAAAGTGGAAATTTCGGTATTTATAGCAATTTTTTCGATAACTACATTTGAAGCAGCGTTAGCAATGGTGTCGGCTTGTAATTGTATAAAACTAAACATATAATATTATTGTATTTTAATCATTAATTCTAAAAAATATTTCAATTTTGCACTAAAGATACTTTTCGATGTACTATTAAACTAAAAAAATCAAAAAATATTTTAAACAACTACTATTTTATTCTCAAATGAACTATCAAGAAACAATAACCTGGATGTTTAATCAGCTCCCAATGTACCAGCTTCAAGGAGCCTCGGCCTATAAGAAAGATATGACTAACGCCTACCTCCTATCCAATCACCTTAAAAATCCTGAAAAAAAAATTAAGTGTATTCACGTTGCTGGAACAAACGGAAAAGGGTCTACATCACATATGCTTGCCTCTATTTTGCATGAAGCAGGTTATAAAGTTGGACTGTACACTTCTCCCCATTTAAAGGATTTTAGAGAACGTATCAAAATTAATGGCCAAGATATTACTGAAGATTTTGTAACTGATTTTATCAACGAGCATAAGACTTTTTTTGAATCCAATGACATGAGTTTTTTTGAAATGACAGTTGGACTTGCATTTGAATACTTTGAAAAAGAAAAAGTAGACATCGCGATTATTGAAGTGGGAATGGGCGGACGATTAGATGCTACCAATATTATCACTCCATTAATTTCGGTTATTACCAATATAGGATTAGATCACACCCAATTTCTAGGAAATACTCTTGATGCCATCGCTTTCGAAAAAGCAGGAATCATCAAGCCTAATGTACCAGTAGTCATAGGAGAATACACGCCAGAAACAAGACCAGTGTTTTATGATAAAGCAAAAGAATGCCATTCGGAGATCCATTTTGCCTCTGATTTAATATCAGAAAACTACCCCTCAGACTTAATAGGTGTCTATCAATTTCATAATAAAAAAACAGTCTTACAAACCATTTGTGTCTTGAATGACCAAAAAGAATTTGTGATTACACCTGAAAACACAAAATCAGGCTTATTACAGGTCGTTAAAAACACAGGCCTTCAAGGCAGGTGGCAACAATTGAATACTTCTCCAAAAGTTATTTGCGATACTGCACACAACAAAAATGGACTTGAGATTGTTATAAAACAAATTGAAAAAGAAGAATTTGAAGTTTTACATGTTGTCTTGGGTGTTGTAAACGACAAAGATTTAAACGAAATCTTGCCTTTGTTCCCCAAAAAAGCACATTATTATTTTTGCAAACCAAATATTCCTCGTGGACTCGAAGCTCTCCAACTGCAGCAAAAAGCTTCAACATTCGACCTAAAAGGCGAAGTATATAATTCTGTTTCAGAAGCTTATAACCAAGCCACTAAAAGCGCCTCAAAATCCGACTTCATTTACGTTGGCGGAAGCACCTTTGTAGTAGCAGAAATTTTATAATTTTTTTGTTTTTTACTTGCAAATCTAGAAAAGTGATGTATATTTGCACACGCAATCAAGGAAACGAAAGTGACTTAATTGATTCGGGCGATTAGCTCAGCTGGTTCAGAGCACCTCGTTTACACCGAGGGGGTCGGGGGTTCGAACCCCTCATCGCCCACAATAATTTAAAAACCTCCAAATTCATTTGATTTTGGAGGTTTTTTTTTATTCAAAAATTGACTGATAATTTATAAAATTTCCCAACAAGTTACATTACTAACAATAGTACGTTTCCATTGCGTAAGGTTTAAGATATAATACAATATCAATACTAGGTTTTTTACTGCTCCACATTTATTTGTCTTTTTTGGATTAATTATCAATCAAACAAATTACAAAAGTAGTTATTCCTTCATCATTTCTATGTGCTAAGTAGCCACCATGAGCCTCTACAATGCTTTTGGACAAGGTTAAACCAATTCCGGCTCCTTCTTTACGTGTGGTGAAAAAGGGTAAGAATATTTTAGTTTCTATTTCTTTTTCAATTCCTTGCCCCATATCAGTAATCATGATAAAAATTCTGTTTTCTTTGACTTCTGCCGATATGATAATTTGTTTTGTTTCTGAATTAGATAACGCGTAAATACAATTCGTTAAAAGATTGATAAATACTTGCTCCATCTGCTGTGGGTCAATATTAAGTCTACGGTCAAAAGCGATAGTATTTATGACTTCTATATGTTCCTTTTTAAACAATGGCTTCATGATTTGACAACTGTTGTCAATCAATTTTGACAGTTCCGTTATTTGTTTTTTGGGAGATGGCAGCATGGCAAGTTTTCGGTAACTTTCTACAAATTGCTGCAAGTGGTCACTTCGTCTCAACATTGTGGTAACACTACTTTTCATATCGTCTAAATCTTCTGCTGAAATGGTTTCCTGCTGCACCAAGTCTTGTAAATTCTGAGAAAGCGACCGAATGGGAGTTATCGAATTCAAGAGTTCATGCGAGATGACTTTCATTAAATTGACCCAAGCTTCTTTCTCTTTTTTTTCGATTACATTTTGAATTGAATCCAACAAGACAATAAAATAATCCCGATGGTAAATTTCGCTTCTAGATGACTGCATCACAAATGTTTGCGTGTCTTGCCGATTGACACGTATCTCTAAAGATGTTTTAATTTCCTGAAAATCCTGTTTTTCGATAATTTCACATAAAGCAGGCAAATGATTTTTTAGATACTTCCATTTGGAGACTTTTGGAACATCAAAATGTTTAGCAAAAAAATCATTCATTAAAAAAACGTTCCAGTCACTTCCTTCCTTTTGCAAGATGATAATTCCTGTTTCGATAGTATTTAAAATAGAACGATAGACAATATCTTTTGAAACCTGCTCGTTTTCTTTGTTTTTTAGTGTTTCGTACAGCTTGAATAAATTGGAATAATTTTGATATGATTTATGTTTCGAAAAATCCGATGTAAAATCATTTTGCAGAATCGAAATTATTGTTCTGTCGTAAAGCTGAAACGTATTTTTAATGTAAAAATACATTTCTACGAAGAGAATGAAAAGTACGAGTAGTCCAAATAGTGCTGTAAAGATCAATCCTTTTTGAAAAATAAATAGTGAAATTGCAGAAAGGCAAAAAATAAAAATTAATCTAAGAAAAAGGAGTTGGTATATTTTTAAAGATTTAAACATATTAGTTGATATTATATTTTTCTAAACGTCGGTATAATGCACCTCTGGATAATCCTAGTTCCTCGGCAGTTTTACTAATATTGTTGTTGTTTTTCAACAAAATTTTCTCAATAGCCGTTTTTTCTACTGCTGAAAGTTGAATGTCAGCTTGATTGTCTTCGTACATTGTGATTTGCTCTAAATCTAAATCCGAAACGGTAATGTAATTGTTCTCACAAAGAATCACGGCACGTTCTACCCGGTTTTCCATTTCACGGATATTTCCATTCCATGCGTGATTTGCTATTTGTTCCAATGCTTTTTCGTCAAAAGTAATTTCGTCCCGTCCGTATTTTGTCATCATTTTTTGCAAGAGGTAATTCGCCAGAGGAATTTTATCTTCAATTCGCTCGCGTAGTGGAGGCAGCACGATTTCCATAGTATTGATGCGATAATACAAATCTTCACGGAAATTTTTATCTGTAACTTCTTGTTTTAGATTCAGGTTGGTAGCTGTAATAATGCGAACATTCAGCGGCCTAGCTTTTGATTCTCCTAATCGGGTTACCATTTTAGTTTGAATTATCTGCAAGAGTTTAGATTGTAAATGCAATGGGACGTTTCCTATTTCATCCAAAAAAATAGTTCCGTTTTGAGCCATTTCAAAACGTCCTGGCGTATCAACTTTCGCATCTGTAAAAGCACCCTTAGCATAGCCAAATAATTCGCTCTCAAAAATATTAGAATTTAAAGAACCCAAATCAACGTGAATAAAAGGATTATTTTTCCGCTCTGATTCCAGATGAATATGATGTGACAACACAAATTTACCAGTTCCGTTCTCGCCAAGTATTAAAACATTGGCATCTGTTTTGGCCACTTTATCAGCAAGAGAATAAGCTTTTTTTATAACATCTGAACTACCAACAAAAAATTCGTCTACAATCTCGGTATTATTTGATTTCTTTTGCTCTTTCCGGCTTTTGTCAACTCCCTGTTTTACAATGCTAAGTAATTTTTGATTTTCCCAAGGTTTCAAAATATAATCAAAAGCACCTGCTTTTAAACCTTCTACAGCCGTTTCTACTTTACCAAAAGCGGTCATCAAAATAACGACCGTTTTTGGCGAAAGCGTTTTTATTTCTTTTAATAAATACAAACCTTCTCTGCCGTCTTCAAACCCTATTCTGTAATTCATATCCAGCAAAACGACATCAATGTTGTTTTGTGATAATAGTTCCACAACATTTTTCGGGTTATTGAGCGTATAAATATTTTCAAAATGCTTTTTAAGTAGCATTTTGGAAGCAAAAAGAATGTCTTCTTGGTCGTCTATGACTAATATGGATGCGTTGGTTTTTTTCATTCTAGCGTAATATCTGCATTTTTTTATTCAGAAAATGAAATCGTTGTTCGGTATCGGACAAATAGTGTTCAATTATGGACACCGTGTAAATATTATTAAAATTAAAAGCCTAATAATAAATTAATTACAGTTTTTATTTTTCTGGTACGATTATCCTATTAGACTACATAAATAATAAACAATGGACACCAAAATCGTACGTAAAACTAACAAAAAAAAGTATCTTTTAATGGCTTTGCCGATTATCTTACTCTTCGGATATTTTGTCTTTTCATCTGTTACTAAAAAAAGAAGTTTGAACGTAAAAAAAGTTGAAATTACGATTAAGACCGTAGAAAATAATTTTTTCGAAGATTTTATGTCTTTTCAGGCAAAAGCAGTTCCTTTAAATTCGATGCTAGTGAATATTATAGAAGGCGGAGCCATTCAGGAAATATTTGTTGAAAACGGAGATATGGTTGTAAAAGGACAACCGTTAGCACGCTTATATAATCCTAATGCAGAACTGGCGTACATGCAGCAAGAAACTGCTATTATCGAACAAATTAATAATTTGAATAAGGGCAAACTCGATTTAAGAAATCAGGAATTGAATTTAGAAAAAGACTTGATCGGAATAGAACACGATTATCTTGATGCTAAAAACTTATTTGAATTGAACCAAAAACTTTTTGACAAAGAAATACTTTCAAAAAATGAATGGGAAAAGACCCAAGAAAATTATCGTTTTCAAAAAGAGCGCATAAACATCATCAAAAAAAGTGTCAAAAAAGAAAAATTAGCAAATCAAGTCCAGATTGGACAATTGAATCAATCCATTGGTTTCATGAATAAAAGTTTGGATATTTTGAGAATGAATAAAAAGAATTTCCTTATAACAGCACCAATTTCTGGTAGACTTTCTTCCTTTGAACCTCTACTCGGGAAAACCTATGTGCAAAATACAAGTATTGGTTCTATTGACGACAGGAAAGGCTATAAATTGATTGCTGACATCGATGAATTTTATTTGGATAAAATTGCAGAGCAACAAAAAGGAACAGTAGATTTTGAAAATAAATCCATCGAAGTTCTAATAACCAAAGTGATTCCTGAAATAAAAAATGGACGGTTTCAAGTAGAATTGGATTTTGTTTCATCTGAAAAATTAGATTTAAAACAAGGATTGAGTTTTGGCGTAAAATTAAACCTATCAGAAAAAACCAAGACGGTAGTAGTTTCCAAAGGAAGCTTTAACGAAGAAACTAGTGGAAAATGGATTTTTGTAGTCAATGGCAACAAAGCAGAGAGAAGAACAATCAAACTTGGAAGAGAGAATCCATTATATTATGAAATACTCGGCGGATTGAAAGCAGGTGAAAAAGTAATTACTTCATCGTATAAAGACTATAAAGACGTCGAAGTTTTGAATTTAGAATAAAAAAAATAGTACATAATTAATTTAGATAAAAATAGCATCAATCAAAAAACGAATAGTATGATCACAATTAAAAATCTTTCAAAAGTATTTAGAACAGAAGAAGTAGAAACTATGGCATTGAGTGAAGTTTCATTAACCATTAATCAAGGTGATTTTGTTTCGATTATGGGACCATCGGGAAGCGGAAAGTCTACTTTATTGAATATTGTTGGGTTGTTAGATAGTGCCTCGAGTGGGAGTTATCAGTTACTCAATCAGGAAATGTTTGGTCTGAAAGAGAAAGAAAAATCGAAAGCAAGAAAAGAAAATATTGGCTTTATTTTTCAGAATTTCAACCTGATAGACGAATTATCGGTTTATGACAATATCGAATTGCCGTTGATTTACAATAAAATTCCATCCTCTGACCGAAAGAAAAAAGTAGAAGCAATAGCTGATAAACTAGGAATTTCACACCGATTGAAACATTTTCCGCAGCAACTTTCCGGAGGACAGCAACAACGTGTAGCGGTAGCAAGAGCCTTGATTAACGACCCAAAGATTATTCTTGCCGATGAGCCAACAGGAAATCTAGACAGCAAGAACGGAAATGAAGTAATGGAATTATTGACTGATTTGCATGCTAACGGTGCCACAATCCTGATGGTGACGCACTCAAATTATGATGCTTCTTTCTCGCAGAAAACCATTCTAATGAAAGATGGTGTAGTCCTTTCAGAAAAAATAAATAGTCGCAATGTGGATGTTTTTAAAGTATAAAAATGATAAACATCCTTTTATCGATCACCACAATCATCCTTGAGTTGCTTTGCAAAACACTTTTGTAAACAGCTTTAATTTCTCATCAATCAAATCAAAATTTAATCAATTAAAAAGTCATGATTCTCAACTGGATAAAAATATTTCTTTACCACTTAAAGCAAAACAAACTGTTTTCTTTTCTCAATATTTTGGGTTTAAGCATTGGTATTGCAGGATTGATTTTCGCCATTTTATACTGGAATGACGAACAAAGTTATAATGCTTGGAATCCTAATAAAGAAAAAGTGTTTTTGGTCGCTAATCAAATGAGTGAAAATACATTTTGGGCATCGAGTTCAGCTCCAATAGGGGCTGCAATAAAGGAGAAAAGTTCAGAAGTAGCATCGTATTGTTATTTAAGTGGAAATTATGAAAGCGATCTAATTCGGTTTAAAAATAAGAAAGTGCAATCGAGCAAAATCGTATTAGCACAAAAGAATTTTTTTGAATTTTTCCCTTTTGAATTTGTTGAAGGAAACCAAAAATCAGCATTACCTGATGAAAATAGTATTAGTTTATCTCAAGATTTAGCTTTGCAGCTTTTTGGAAAAGAGACTGCTTTAGGAAAAGAAGTTCTTTTTCAGAATAAAAAACTCACTGTAAGAGGGGTATATAAAATGGATAAAAAATCCTCTTATAATCCTTCTGCTGTGGTTAATTTCATTGATTTAAGAATTAGAAAATCTACTGCTCAATGGGGAAATTTTCAATTTGTATTATTTCTTAAAGTTAAAGATCCTAGTAAAGTTTCGCTTATCGAAAATGATTTGCAAAAACTTTATTACGATAACATGACAGTTCGCTATGCCAAAGAAAACGGAATTACTCCAGAGCAGTATATTGAAAAGTATGGGAATACCAAACCCTCTTTAGAACCTTTGTATTCTATTAGGTTACATACTAAAACTAGTGGTTTAATTGAGGAAAATGGTAATTTTCTGTTTTTGATGATTATGGTAGGATTATCTGTTTTAATTCTGCTACTTTCGATTGTAAATTACATCAATTATGCAACTGCAAATGCTATAAAACGCGCCAAAGAAGTTGGCATAAGAAAAGTTATAGGTTCTTCAAAAATTAATATAATTCAGCAATTTGTTTTTGAAACAGCAATACTATCGTTGTTCTCAATTTTAATTGCTCTTGTACTTGTGGAACTGTCGTTACCTTATTATAATGATTTTTTAGGTATAACCATCGTTGTACAAGGCAGTCAATTTTATTTACAACTTATCATCATATTTATTATTACGGTTTGTCTAGCAGGAGTTTTTCCAGCAATATATGTTTCTAATTTTGAAACATTAAAGGTATTGAAAGGCAATTTTGGAAGAAGTAAAAGTGGCGTCTGGTTACGAAATGGAATGTTGATTTTTCAATTTGCTGTTGCAACTTTTTTTATCATCGGATCCTATATTGTTTATCAGCAAATAGACTATATGAACAAAAAGGATTTAGGTTTCAAGGCAAATCAAATTTTAAGTATTTCTTATCGTAATGTATATGGAGAGGAAATAACAGACAATTTTAGATTTGATCGCTACTTAACAATCAAAAATGAATTATTGCGCATTGCCGGTGTAAAACAAGTTGCAGCAGGTGGCTTTGCTTTTGGAGGATCTGCAAAATCAACAATAACGCTTCAATATAAAGATTTAAGTGTGGATGGAGACAATATTCCAATTGATTTTGGAATGTTAGAAATGATGCAAATAAAAATTGTAAAAGGGAGATACTTGAATCCAAAATTTGCTCAAGATACTATTAATACGATGCTCATAAATGAAACTGCAGCGCGACTATTAAAAGAGAAAAACCCAATTGGAAAAAAGGTAAATTGGAATGGTAAAGAGATAATTATCGTTGGAGTTGTAAAAGATTTCAACATAGGTAATCCAGCCGAAGCTATTCCTCCGATGTCTTTGTTCCATTTTAAAGCAAATTCCTGGTTAACATTTGCTTTAAACAATATTTACATCGATGCAGATGCAAAAACTATGGATCAAACTTTGGCTGATTTGGAAAATTTTTGGCTGAAAAAAGTAGATCCTGATTATCCGTTTGCATACGATTTTGTAGATAAAGAATACAAAAGATCCTATAGCAGTTATGTGAAGCAAAAAAACCTGTTCACAATACTCAATTTTGTGGTGATCCTAATTGCACTTTTTGGTTTATTCTGCCTCGCCTCCTTTTCTATCGAAAGACGCATGAAAGAAATTGCTATTAGAAAAACACTCGGCGCAGAAACGAATGTTTTACTAAAAGAATTATCTAAGCAATACATTGTTTATTGTGTTGTAGGATTCTTGATTGCGGTATTTCCAACTTACTATTTACTTAATAAGTGGTTAGAAAATTTCGCTTATAGAATTGACATTTCAATCTATCCATTTATTATTGGCTTTATCGTCTTATTGTCATTGACCTTACTTATCGTTCTTTTAAGAGCGTTTCAAGCTACAAGAGTAGATGTTTTACAATACTTAAAATACGAGTAATCATGTTGAAAAATTGGATAAAAATATTTATTTACCACTTAATGCAAAACAAACTGTTTTCTTTTCTCAACGTTTTGGGTTTGAGCATTGGTATTGCAGGATTGATTTTCGCCACACTTTATTGGAATGACGAACATAGTTATGACGAGTGGAATCCTGAAAAGGATAACGTTTACATGGTTATAAACACTTTGAACAATAATAAATGGCCTTATACAGTTGCTCCGATAGGACAATATCTAAAAGATGATCCTAATGTAGACAGTTTCAACTACAGCTATAATTGGTATGATTCAGATTTGTTTAGCTATAATGGGAAAAAACAAAAAATAGCGAAGGCATTTAATACTCAAAACAAATTTTTCGATTATTTCCCCTTTCCTTTTATTTTCGGAAGTGCTAAAAATGCTTTAAAAGATGATTCTTCAATTGCTATTTCTGAGAAAATTTATAAGACTTTTTTTGACAAAGAAAACCCAATAGGTAAGCAAATAAAATTTGGAGAAAACTTTTATACCGTTAGTGGTGTTTATAAAAATGAAATGAAAAGTTCTATTGCTCCTGATGTTGTGATGACAGATAACTTTAAAAAAGTTATAACACAGAGTTTAGACCAATGGGAGTCTTTTAATTTTTGTTTGCTTATGAAACTTAAGGATAACTCTAAAAAAGAGTTAGTTGAGCGAAAAATTGAGCAACTTTTTATTGACAATGTTATTAAACCCGAAGCTAAAGAAGCCAATATTAGTTTAGATCAGCAAATAAAAGAACATGGGATTGTTGCTATAAATTTAGAACCACTTAAAGATGCTAGGCTTAATTCCGTATTAGTAGGAGGTTGGGGATATCCAGAAGGAGTCGGTAATTATCAATATTTAGTCATAATGGCAGGATTGTCTATTTTAATAATGATTCTTTCCATTATTAACTATATCAATTTAGCTACTGCTAGTGCTATCAAAAGAGCGAAAGAGGTAGGAGTGCGCAAAGTATTGGGTGCAAGCAAAAGGAATATCACATTTCAATTTATCTCAGAAACACTAGTAATTGTTCTCCTTTCTATTCTTTTCGCATTAGTAATTGTCGAGATTTCGTTGCCTTATTATAATGAACTTTTGGACAAGGATTTAAAAATTTATGCTAGTCAATTCTATTTACAATTGTTACTTATTTTCGGAATAGTGGTTTTATTAGGGGGATTTTTCCCAGCGCTATATATTTCAAGTTTTGAAGCACAAAAAGTCTTAAAAGGGAATTTTAATAGAAGTAAGACTGGAATTTGGTTACGCAATAGTATGTTGGTTTTTCAATTTTCGATCGCTGTTTTTTTTATTATAGGCACAACGATTGTCTACCAACAGGTAAATTACTTAACCAATAAAAATCTTGGCTTTAAGGGTGATCAAGTTATTGAAATTGATTTTCTGAAAAAATTTGACAAACAATCTGAGGCAAGTTATGAGAACGATTTTTTTAAGAATTATTTGGCAACAAAAGATAGATTGAGCAGAATGAAAGGCGTTAATCAAGTGGCTACTGCAAATTTCTCTTTTGGAAATGGTGCACGTTCTTCAAGCGATTATACTTTCCAAAACGCTCGCATTCAGGGGCTGAACATGACTGTTGATTTTGGAATGATGGAAATGATGAATATCAAATTATTAGAAGGAAGGTATTTTAATTCTCAATATGCTTCAGACACTATTAATAATGTAATGGTAAATGAAACAGCTGTAAAAATATTAGGAATCAAACAGCCAGTAGGTAAAGAAATTGTTTCTGGTGATGGTGAGAAATTCAAAATAATCAGCGTTGTAAAAGACTTCAATTTAAGAGGGCCTCAAGAAAAAAACTCACCAATGGTGTTTACGCATCTAAAGACAATACCATTGATGTTGCAAGGTGTAAATTCAATTTTTGTAAAAGTAAAGGGAGAAAATATTGAAGAAACGATGAGCACTATTGAGCAATTTTGGAAGACTAAAGTCGATGCCGAATATCCGTTCTCGTATGAGTTTGTAGATAAAAAATACGCACGATCCTTTAAGGAATATGTAAAACAAAAAAATCTATTCTCAATTCTGAATGTGGTGGTCGTTCTTATTGCCATTTTCGGGCTTTTCGCTTTGGCTTCTTTCTCTATGGAGCGAAGATTACGAGAAATCGCTATTCGAAAAACATTGGGTGCCGAAACCAATGTTTTACTAAAAGAATTATCAAAGCAATATATATTTTTTTGTGCAGCAGGTTTTGTCATTGGCGTTGTTCCAGCCTACTTATTATTAGAAAAATGGCTCGAAAATTTTGCATACCGAATTACAATTAAAATTCTTCCTTTTGCAATTGCTTTTCTGTCTTTACTGTTTTTAACATTAATAATTGTTTTGGCAAAAGCTTTTCAAGTAACCAGAATGGATGTTTTAAAATATTTAAAATACGAATAATCAAAAAAAACTAGACCCTTTTTATAACTAACCAAAACCCAAATAATGTTATCAAACTATATAAAAATATTCCTCTATCATTTAAAACAAAACAAACTATTTTCATTTCTCAATGTTTTCGGACTAGCCATAGGAATTGCAGGATTGATTTTCGCTTTACTATATTGGAACGACGAACAAAGTTATGATGAGTGGAATCCTGAGAAGGACAACGTATATCAGGTCTTGATACAATTGAGTGATATGCCTATTTGGTCTGAATGTTCTCTGTTTTTAAAACCTTTATTAGCCAAAGACCCAAATGTTGAAAGTATATTGTATGCTGATAGTTGGTATCAGAAGGATAAAATCATCTACAATGGAAAGAAAATAGTTGAAACTAAAATCATTAATGTTGAAAACAATTTCTTTTCGTTTTTCCCTTTCAAAATAATTAGCGGAGATGCTATTTCAGGATTAAAAGATGATTCTAGTGTCGCTATATCAGACCTTATTGCTAAACGCGTTTTTGGGGACGAAAATCCAATTGGAAAACAAATAAAATGTTTAAATCACATGTTTGTAGTTCGTGCGGTATATCAAATTCCTGGGAATTCATCAATTGCTCCAAATGTTATAGTAAACAAAATGAAGGAATTGACAACAACAAATGTAACAGCTCCTTTTTTATTAAAATTAGTAGTAAAAGTCAAAGACCCATCAAAAATTGAACTTACAAGAAAGAGTCTTGAAAAAGAGTACAATACAAGCTTTGTTGGAAGAATAGCTAAACTTGAAGGCTTTACTCAAGAAGAAATGGCTAAAAAAATAGGATACTTTAATGTTGTTATGGAGCCACTTTCAAAAGCAAGATTACATTCTATTACAGATGGCTATCCAGAAGGCAGAGGGAATTATCAATTTTTAGTAATTATGGCTGGATTGTCCGTTTTAATTCTCATTTTATCTCTTGTAAATTATATCAATTTGGCTACTGCCAATGCTGTAAATCGTGCCAAAGAAGTAGGTGTACGTAAAGTTGTGGGTGCTTCAAAAGGTACTATTGTAATTCAGTTTATTTTTGAAAGTGTACTACTATGTTTGTTTGCTATTTTATTGGCTTTAATGATTGTGGAGTTGTCGTTACCTTATTACAATGATTTTTTAAGCAAGAATTTAAAGATTATTGGGAGTCAATTTTATCTTCAATTAGTACTCATTTTTATTATTTCCGTTTTGTTAGCAGGAATATTTCCAGCGGTTTATGTCGCTAATTTTGAAACTTTAAAGGTGTTAAAAGGAAATTTTGGCAGAAGTAAAAGTGGAATTTGGCTGCGCAATGGAATGCTAATTTTTCAATATGCAGTTGCCACTTTTTTTATTGTAGGTTCTTATATTGTCTATCAACAAATCAACTATTTAACTCATAAAGATTTAGGTTTTAAAGGTGACCAAGTGATTACTATACCATTAAATTTTTCTAACTCTGACTATGAAGTACAAAATCCTGGACAACACATTTATAACAAATACAGTACAATCAAACAAGAATTATCCAAAATAAATGGAGTCAATGCAATATCTACTGGTCTTATTTCATTTGACGGCTCAAATAATGCTATAGTTCCTGTTATATATAATGACGAACTTTTCAAGGAGCGAGGTATTCCTGTAGATTTTGGGATTTTTGAAATGCTAAATGTTAAGGTAACAAACGGAAGAAATTTTGATTTAAAAATTGCTTCAGACACAATTAATTCAGTTGTACTTAACGAAACTGCTGTGCAATTAATGAAGTTAAAAAAACCAATTGGTGAGAGTGTCAGAATCAATAATCAAATTTTAAGAATTATAGGAGTTGTTAAGGATTTTAATATTTTAAGTCCTGAAGAAAAAGTACCTCCTATCGTTTTTTATCATCTTAAAACAACTGGTAGTGCTCAATACATAGATAAAGTATATATAAAACTAAAAGCAGATAACATTGAAAATACGATTGCCGATATTGAAAAATTATGGAATAAAGTCGATACCGAATATCCGTTTAAATACGATTTTGTAGATAAACAATACGCTAGAACCTATGAAAAATATGTAAAGCAAAAGAATCTTTTTTCATTGTTAAATGTTGTTGTAATTAGTATTGCGCTTTTTGGATTATTTGGCTTGGCTTCGTATTCAATACAAAGACGACTGAAAGAAATTGCCATCCGAAAAACTTTGGGTGCAGAAACCAATATTTTGTTATTAGAATTATCCAAACAGTATATTTTGTATTGCACAATCGGGTATTTAATCGCTTTGTTTCCTGTGTATTATTTATTGAACAAATGGCTCGAAAATTTTGCCTTTAGGATTCACATGAGAGTATTTCCATTGTATTTGGGTTTATTATTTTGTTATTTCTAACACTTTTGATAGTGCTTTCAAAGGCCTTTCAAGCAACTAAAACGGATGTTTTAAAATATTTAAAATATGAATAAGAATTTAATTTTTACGTTAGTCTTTTTTTTAATTTTTGCTTTAGTAAGTGCTCAGGAAAATTCTTGGACGCTTACTAAATGCATGGATATGGCTTTGCATAATAATGTCGAAATAAAAATTCGGCAGCTGGAAATAAAAAGAACACAGCAATCTCAAAACTCTGTTTTAAACCGAATGTTGCCTGTTGTTAATTTGTACGGACAACAAAGCTATAATTTTGGTTCCACTATTGACCCTGCTTCAAACGGAAGGGTAAGTTCAAATATTCAAAATGATGATTTTTATCTCAACGCCAAAACAAATCTTATTGATTTTGGTGCTTTTGCAAATGCGAAAAAAGATAAAATCAACATTGAATTGGCCAAAGCTGATAAGGAAGTTATAGAAAACGAATATAAATTGCAGCTTTTGGAAAGCTATTATCAAGCACTTTATGCTCAGGAATTATTAAAAATTCAAAAAGAGCAAATGAAACAAGCGTATTTTAATTTGGATAGAGTAACCAAAGAAGTTGCCATTGGGAGTAAACCTCAAAGCGATTTGTATGATATGCAATTGAGTTTTTCGGAGGAGGATAACCGCAATTTGGAAACAGAACAATTGTATGCCATGAAAAAAGCACAATTATTCCAATTGATGAATGTTACAGATGTTGTAACTGATGAAGTGGTTTTAGAAACTTATATGAACGAAAGAACAGCGGTAAATTTTGAAAGTGAATCGAATAATCCGAAAATAAAACGAGCCGAACTTCAGTATAAAAATAGTTTGGAATCGATAGGTTTAGAAAGAGCCAACAATTTACCGGTCTTGTCAGCCTTTTATGGTTTCTCTACTTTTTATTATAAAACATTAAGCCAAACAAACACAAACACGGATTCTTTTTTTGATCAATTACAACTCAACAAAAGCCAACAAGTTGGTATGCAGTTGAATGTTCCTATTTTTAATGGATTTAGAAATAACAAAAAAATAGACGCATCAAAAATAGAAAGTGAAAAGACAAAACTGGCCATTGAACAGCAAAAACAAGAATTGGACAAACAAGTTGGTTTGGAACAAAAAAACAAAAAGAATTATTTGCAGCTGCAGTATAAATTGATCGAGAAACAAAAATATGCCAAAGCTTCTCTTGCTACTACACAAGCTAAATTTATAAGTGGAAAAGTAGAAGCTATTCTATATTCTGCAGTGAAAAACCAAATGCTGACTGCGGAATATGAGGTGCTGAAAAATAACCTTCAACTGCAATATATTGATTTGAGAATAAATTTGTTGAAAAGGAATGAGTTATAAAAATAACAACTAAAATTTAAAATCATTTACAATCTAGTAGCGACAACTTCTTCAAATAATGCAAAAAATAATTAATCTGTTTTCACAGTACCTCTTATTTTTCTAAAGTACCGTGAAAAACAAAAAATTATCCGGGTATAAAATCTAGAGTTCGCTCTAGCGCCATTCCTCTCGATCCTTTGATGAGAATAGTATTGTCTATAAGCGCATTAGTAGCTAAATCAATTGTGAAGTCTTCAAATGTTTTGTAAAACTTAAAATTACTTTTTTCAAGTTTATTATTATAAAACGCCGATCCAATAAAATAACATTTGACTTCATTTTCATTCAGAAGCATTTCTACTAAAGATTTATGCTCTTGATTACTTGCTTCTCCCAGCTCAAACATATCGCCTAATACTAGTATTTTACTGCTGCTTTCCAGTTGTAAAAAATTATCAATTGCTACTGCCATACTACTAGGATTGGCATTGTAAGCGTCTAATATAATTTGATTGGATCCTTTCCTTACTATTTGCGATCTATTGTTTTCTGGCACAAAACTCTCTAGAGCCTCTTTAATAGCATCATTTTCAACTTCAAAATACTTCCCTATGGCTAATGCAGCGCTAATATTATTAGCGTTATACAAACCAATTAATTGAGATTGAATAGTAATCCCTGAATAGACTACAGCAACGAATGGGTTCGCTTGCACTGCTGTAATATTTACATCGGCATCTATTTTATTAACACCAAAAGTATATGTTTTTAATGATCCTGATTTTTCAACTTGAATGGGATCTTCTAAATTTATGAAAGTAAGTTTCTTGTTGAAAGAAAGATATTTATACATTTCACTTTTTCCAGCAATTACTCCTTCAACACCACCGAAACCCTCTAAATGAGCTTTTCCGAAATTAGTTATATAACCATAATCGGGCTGTGCTAATTCGCATAAAAACTCAATTTCTTTTTGGTGATTTGCACCCATTTCAACAATCCCAATTTCAGTTTCAGAATGGAATGAAAGTAATGTCAGTGGAACTCCAATATGATTGTTTAAATTCCCAACTGTTGCTTTTGTATTGAATTTTTTAGAAAGAACAACTTGAATAAGTTCTTTGGTTGTTGTTTTTCCGTTACTTCCTGTGAGAGCGATTATTGGTATATTTAAATATTTTCGGTGGAATTTAGCCAAGTTTTGCAATGCAATTAAACCGTCATCAACTAGAAATGTTCTTTCATCAATATAATAAGTGGCATTGTCGATTATAACGTAAGAAGCACCTTTATCTAAAGCTTCTTGGGCAAAAGTATTAGCATCAAAACGCTCTCCTTTTATAGCAATAAATAGCGAGTTTAATTCAATCTTTCGGGTATCTATAACAACCGATTTACATTTTAAAAATAAACTATGAATGTAACTAATATCCATTTGAAACGATTTAAAAAAATAAAAGCCCTAATCAAAGGGCTTTTATTTTTATGATATAAAAAAATTAATTTCGAGGTGATTTTTTTCTGTCTGCTTTAGGTCCTACTCTAGACATTGCGCATCTAAAACCAATATAATCAGTTGCCATATCTTGAGGAAAATACCTTCTTTGTGCAGGATCTAACCAATACGCTCTATCTCTCCAAGAACCCCCTTTGTATACTCTAACTTCATCATTGATTAAAGTTGTTCTTTTGCTTGATTTATCATATTTTCGAACCATTTTACCTAAACTATCTGTTGTTACATTATGCTTAGGAGAATTGTACATGGTTTTTTCATCTTTTTGTTTTTCAGTATCATCTTCCGAAGAACCAAAATTATAATATCTGGTAGATTGTTTATCACCGTCTCTGTAATCTCTATTATCGCTTTTATCGAAATTTTGTCTCAAATATGTTTCTTGTTCATCAACTAGAACTTGAGCAATTTGACCTGGGAATCTTCTCGCTACAATTCTACCATTACTTAATGTATCGAATTTCATGTTGGCTGCAGTAACAATTTCAATTTTACCATCGGCACCAATTTTATTTTTGGTATACTGATTTCCTCTGAAATAATTAAAATCATTTGCTTCGTTATCAATAATCGGTCTGTAAACATCTTGAACCCATTCAGCAACATTACCTGCCATGTCATACAATCCAAAATCATTTGCAGGGTATTTTTTTACTTCATTTGTGATATCTGCACCATCATCTGACCAACCAGCAATTCCACCATAATCTCCATTACCTTGTTTAAAGTTGGCTAACTGATCTCCTTTAGTTTGTCTTTTACCCGAACGTGTATATCCACCAGACCAAGGGTATTTTTTTTGCCCTTTGTAAATGTTATACTCTCTTTGTCCTACATCTGCAGCAGCAGCATATTCCCATTCAGCTTCTGTTGGTAATCTATATTCAGGAAGTAAAACTCCAGAAGAACGCTGTGCATACACATTTTTTGCTTCCACAACCTTACCATCTTTACCTGGTTTGGGTGCTTTTTTTCCTCCTTTTTTTCCTTTAAGGACGATTTCTTCATTTCCACCGTAAGTAGAAGTAGGAGAACTTAAATACGTTTCGGTATCAAAATTTGCATCAGCTGTTACATCTAGGGTCTTTGCATTCTTTTTTAAATATCCATTTTTTTCTAAAAGCGCTTCATTTACACGTTGTGTTCTCCAGTTACTAAACTCAACTGCTTGAATCCAATTTACTCCAACAACAGGATACTCAGCATAAGATGGGTGTCTTAAATAATTGTTTGTCATTGTTTCATTGTAGCCCAATCTATTTCTCCAAACTAACGTATCAGGCGAGGCACCTTCGTATATGTTTTTATAATTTTCTTCAGTGGGTGGGTATACACTTTTCAACCAATCTAGGTAATCTAAATACATAGAGTTAGTAACTTCTGTCTCATCCATGTAAAAAGACTGCACGTGCTGCTGCGTAGGAGCATTATTCCAATCATGCATCACATCATCTTCTACTTTACCCATGGTAAATGTACCGCCTTCAACAAAAACCAAACCTGGTCCCGCTTGTTGCTTTTTGTTTGCACCAGCTTTTTTGCTGTCCATATTCCATCCGGTTGCTCGTGAGGTATTTTTAGAGCTGGACTTTTTACTACAACTGGAAAAACCAATTACTAATAGGATCGATACCATCAATCGTAAGCCCATAATTTTGTTTGCTTTCATACTCTTTTAGTAGGTAATAATTTTAAGTGATGCAATATAATAATTAACCATTAATCAACACAATACTTCTTGAAAATTTTTGTTGATTTAACTTTAACAATAAATTGTATATCATAACGCAAATTTATAATATTTATTATTTAAATCCCATCAAATGATTTATTTTTACTGATTAATAATAACAGACTACTAATCACGTTAAAAAAACGATGAGAAAAATACTTTTGGCGTATTTAAGCCTGATTCCTTTTGCTTCTTTAGCTCAAATTAAAGGTAATGCTGTCATTGAATGGACGGATAAAAAAGAAATGTCTTTTGGAGACTCAAAAGTAGTTATCCCTTATTTCTCGGGAAACAGTTTTCATTATGATACCGATCAGAAAGCTTTATTTTACATCTTAAAAATAAACGAAACGATCAATTTTACAGAGGGTACCGTTACAATCACAAATTCAACATACGAGACTATTACAACCGCGCAACTGGGCGACTTAGCTCCTGAAAACATTCCTAAAACACCAAATGCAATTTTAAAAATTAACATTTCAAGAGACATTAACGAAGCTTTTGTTTATTTATCACCAATAATTAAAGACGAATTTGGATTCAAACGAATCAAATCATTTTCCTATGAAATTGAGAGTAATAATTCCAAACTCTCAAAATCAAATAATAACACCAGTACAAATAGTGTTATTAACTCTGTTCTAGCAAACGGCAATTGGTTCCAATTTTATATAGAAAAATCAGGCGTTTATAAAATCACAAAAGGTTTCTTACAACAATTAGGCATTGATGTCAATACATTAGATCCTCGGAAGTTAAAAATATATGGAAATGGAGGACGAATGCTTCCTTTATCTAATGCTATTCCTTATCCAAATGACCCAACCGAGAACGCCATTCAAATCAGTGGCGAAGCTGATGGAATTTTTAATAATGAGGATTTTATTCTTTTTTATGCTCAAGGTGTTGATGTTTATAATCAGGAAAGTTTGACAAACATTAATTTGTACGATACCAAATCCTATTATTATATCACAGTTCAGGGTACCGATGGAAAAAGAATTGCTCCAATGACTCAACCTTCGGCAGGAAGTACTTTAAATGTGACCGATTTTGACGACCATCAATTTCACGAAGTCGACCTTACTAATATCGCACGATTGGGTCGCCAGTGGTTTGGCGAATCGTTCGAAGTTAAAGAGGAACAAGAATTCGATTTTAACTTCCCTAACATCGACACAACTTCGCCTGTAAAACTTAAGTTGACTGCCGCTTCAGCAGCATTTACACCCACAAGTATGAATGTAGCTGCAAATGGAAACGCAGTAGGCACCATTTCATTTCCTTCTTTGAATCCAAATTCTGAAACAGCCTTTTATGTAGGATCACTCCCTAATAATACAAGTTTTAACGGTGCAGAAAATATAAAAATAAAACTGAAATACAACAACAACGGTGTTCCTGGCTCCAAAGGATACCTTGACAACATCCAGGTAATTGCCAAGCGAAAATTGCAAGGCTACGGGAAACAATTTCATTTTCAATATGATCAATCGCCTTCTAGTACTGGCATTGCATCATACAGTATTTCTAACGCTATTAATATCACACAAGTTTGGGATGTAACTGACATTTTCAATGCATCCAAAATTGAAAATTCTAATCAAAATTCATTAATTTTTAAAGCAAACTTGGGAGAACTGCGGAAATATATTGCTTTAGATCCTTCCGATTATTATACACCACTTCAAGTTCCCAGACCAAAAATTTCAAATCAAAACCTAAAAGGAACCTTGTTTAAAAACGGACAAGGCCAATTTCAAGATATCGATTATGCGATCATTGCACCTGCTATTTTAGTTAATCAAGCCGAAAAATTAGCCACTTTTCATCGAACGAAATCTAATTTAAATGTAAAAGTCATTCCGTTAGAACTAATCTACCAGGAATTCTCATCAGGAAAACAAGATGTGGCAGCAATTCGAAATTGTATAAAATACATATATGAAAACGCTTCTGTTCCCGAAAAAAGATTAAAGTACATCAATCTTTTTGGTGACGCTTCCTATGATTTCAAAAATAGAATCTCAGGAAATACTAATATTGTACCTATTTATCATGCCTTAAACAGTAACTCATCTGGCGAATCGTCTTTTGCATCCGATGATTTTTTTGGACTAATGGATTCCTCCGAAGGAAACATAGTGTCTTTTTTTGGAGGAATCGACATCGCTGTTGGTAGGATGCTGGTTAATGATGCTAGACAGGCCGAAGAAATGGTGAATAAAGTTTTCGAATATTATGATCTAAAATCCTACGGAAGCTGGAGAAATAATTTTGCGTTAATTTCAGACGATTCCGATATTAGTGTTGACGCTAGTTTACAAAACAGACAAAACGCACTTGCTAATACTATTGCTACCCAAAAACCATTTCTAAATGTGAACAAAATTCTGCTAGATTCTTACGTTCAAGAGGCATCTGCTGGAGGTTCACGATATCCAAAAGCGCGAACCGACTTTTTTAATGCTTTTGAAAAAGGAGCTTTAGTTTTTAATTATTTAGGTCATGGTGGCGAGGATGGTTTATCGAGTGAGCGCATTTGGGAAAAATCAGACGGGCAAAATTTGAGCAATCAGTATAAATACCCTTTGTTTATAACAATCACTTGTGAATTTTCGCGTTTCGATAATCCTTTTAGGCCAACCGCTGGTGAATATACGTATTGGAACCCAAAAGGAGGAGCGATAGCAATGATAACAACCATTCGTTCCATTGGACAATTTAGTGCCGAAAACTTCAATGATACCTTTACAAAAAACCTACTGTCGTATAATTCTAATCAATATACATCTATTGCAGAGGCCCTTAGAATATCTAAAAATAGCAATCCAAACTCAGCAACCAATGTTGTTTTTTATATAGGTGATCCGGCATTGATGCTTGCCATCCCAAAACCTAAAATCAGATTGACAAAAGTAAATGATGTTCCAGTTACCCAAACTATTGATGACTTTAAATCATTGGCAAAAATGAAACTCACAGGCGAGGTAACAGACGAAAACAATAATCTACTCCCTAATTACAACGGAGAAGTTGCCGTAACTATATTTGACAAAACAGTTTCAAGAACGACCTATAATAACGATGGCAACAGTCCGCCCATCACTTTCAATGTTTTAGGAGAAGCAATATTTCGAGGAAACGCATCCGTAACCAACAGCCAGTTTGAATTTAGTTTTGTAGTCCCTAGAGACATTAGAATTCCGGTAGCCAATGGCAGAATAAGTTTTTATTCTAAAAAAAATCAGGTCTTGCAGAACGAAACAGGATATGACAGTGCAATAAAAGTAGGTGGAATTAATGAAAATGCAATTGCAGACAATATAAGTCCAAGAGTGAAGTTATACATGAATGATGAAACTTTTGTTTCTGGTGGCATTACAAATGAGTCCCCGTTTTTTGTTGCGCTACTCGAAGATGAAAACGGGATCAATACAGCAAGCGGTATTGGTCATGATATTGTTGCCATTCTGGATGGAGACGTTAATAATCCATTTGTATTAAATGATTATTACCAAACAAAATTAGACGACTTTACAAACGGAACACTTCGATTTCCTTTAAGAAACTTAGCTCCCGGACTGCATACAATAACATTCAAAGCATGGGACGTCTACAACAATCCAATTAGTGCAGAGATTCAATTTATTGTTGTAGGCGATGATGCCATAACATTGACTCATGTATTGAATTATCCAAATCCGTTTGTAAATTATACTGAATTTTGGTTTACTCACAACAGACCCTTCGAACCTTTAGAGGTTCAAGTTCAAGTAATGACAATAACTGGAAAGGTAGTTTGGACTAAAAATCAAATCATCACAACAGAAGGTTTTTTGTCTAAAGAAATTACTTGGGATGGGAAAGATGATTTTGGAGATAAAATAGGAAAAGGCGTTTATGTGTACAAACTCACTGTTAAATCGACTTTGACGAACAAAAAAATTGAAAAATTTGAAAAACTTGTAATACTTTAATAAAATACTATATTTGTTTACTAAAAACCACCGCTGATAATGAAAAAATTAACGTTACTTTTTATCTTTTTATTTGTAACTTGTCTTACAAAAGCTCAAGATAGAGTCATAAATCCTGGTGTTCCCTTTTTATTAGTTGCCGCCGATGCTAGAGCTGCAGGTATGGCTGATATTGGGATTGCAACTTCGGCAGATGCTTTTTCTCAACAATGGAATCCAGCCAAATATGCTTTTGCTACTGATGCAAAGGGTTTTTCCGTAAGCTACACCCCTTACTTAACCGACTTGGTTAATGATATATCATTAGGACAAGTGACTTACTACCAAAAATTGAATGAAAGAAGTGCCTTTGCCGGTAGTCTCCGTTACTTTGGTTTAGGTGAAATTGAATTACGTGAAAATGCTACTGACGAAGCGAGAATAGTCTCTCCTAACGAATTTGCTATTGACGGATCCTATTCCTTAAAATTGAGCGAGAAATTCTCGATGGCTATTGCAGGAAGATTCATTAATTCTAATTTAAAAGTAGCATCCGATAGCAATGACGCTTCGTCTGCAAGTACCTTCGCAGTTGATGTGGCAGGTTTTTACCAGTCTGAAGAAATAGCGTATAACGAATTTAACGGAAGATGGAGAGCGGGATTTAACATTCAAAATTTAGGTCCAAAGATTAGTTATGACAATGATGATTTCAACAATAACTTCATTCCTGCAAATTTAAAAATAGGAACTGGTTTTGATTTTATTTTAGACGATTTTAATAAGGTAGCCTTGAATGTTGAATTTAATAAATTATTAGTTCCAACACCTCAAATTCCTGTCCCTCAGCCAGCAACTGATTTAAATGGAGATGGGGATACCCTCGATCCTGGAGAACCTGCTAATGATGGAACTGCTAAAGCAAATAATGATTACCGAGGTATTGGATGGACTTCAGGAGTTTTCAAATCATTTGGCGATGCACCCGATGGATTCAGCGAAGAGCTAAAAGAAGTTACCTATGCTGTGGGAGCCGAATATTTATATCAAGATTCCTTTGCAATGCGTTTGGGTTACTTTCACGAAAGTCCTGTGAAAGGTGCTCGACAATTTTTCTCCCTTGGAGCAGGTTTCAAATACAACGTAGTCAAAGTAGATGTTTCGTATTTATTTTCAGCGTCTAAAGTAAAAAATCCATTAGAAAACACCCTTCGTTTTTCGTTGACCTTCAACTTTGGAGATAAATATAACGAATATTAAACTAAAGTAAATCACCAATAACAATCCAAATTTCAAACTCAATTATTCGAGATGAAATTTGGATTTTTTTTCCAAAAAAAATAATGAAAGAATTATCAATTATCACGCAATTCAAAGCATTCGATGCGATACCAGATTTACCAACTGACATTCAAGAGTTAATGTTGCAAGCCGTTGCAGTCAGAAAAAATGCCTATGCTCCGTACTCTAAATTTAGAGTTGGAGTTGCAATCCTTTTAGATAATGGTGAAATTGTTTTGGGTTCGAACCAAGAAAACGCAGCTTATCCTTCAGGACTTTGCGCAGAACGCGTTGCAATTTTTCATGCAGGTGCCATTTATCCAACAGCAAAAATTTTGAAAATGGCAATCACAGCAGCTTCGGATACCAACCAAACTACTACTCCTATTCCGCCATGTGGTTCTTGCAGACAATCTATTGCAGAGTATGAAATCAAGCAAGAAACACCTATTGAGATTTATTTTATGGGAGAAATTGGAAATATTTATAAATCTGATTCCATAAAAAATTTATTGCCTTTTATGTTCGATAAAAAATTCTTGTAAAAAGTCCAAAAATCACCTTTTATATTTCAGTTCTTACTTGGAATATCTTATTTTTGCAACCCGACGCTTCGGGGCGCAAACTTGTGGGAGGAAACTATTTTGCGTTATAGGTACAAATTGATAATACAATAACACTTTAGCAAAAGAAAAATTCAGATGAAAGAAGTTACAAAAGAAGTATATTTAAAGTGGTATGAGGACATGTTGCTTTGGAGAAAGTTTGAGGACAAACTTGCGGCATTATACATCCAACAAAAAGTTAGAGGATTTTTACATTTATACAATGGTCAAGAAGCGGTACTAGCGGGTGCTTTACACGCCATGGACTTGACAAAGGATAAAATGATTACTGCATATAGAAATCACGTTCAACCTATAGGAATGGGCGTTGATCCTAGACGAGTAATGGCAGAACTTTTAGGAAAAGTTACCGGAACTTCAAAAGGTATGGGTGGTTCTATGCATATTTTTTCTAAAGAGCATCGTTTTTACGGCGGTCACGGAATTGTAGGAGGACAAATTCCAGTGGGTGCAGGATTAGCTTTTGCCGATAAATATTTTGAAACTGGTGGTGTGACTATGACTTATTTTGGTGATGGCGCAGCACGTCAAGGTTCTTTACACGAAGCTTTTAATATGGCTATGTTATGGAAACTTCCGGTTGTTTTTATAGTGGAGAACAATGGTTACGCGATGGGAACATCAGTAGAAAGAACGGCTAACCATACCGATATCTGGAAACTAGGTTTAGGCTACGAGATGCCTTGCGGACCTGTTGACGGCATGAATCCTGTAAAAGTTGCTGAAGCAATGACAGAAGCAATAGATAGAGCACGTCGTGGTGATGGACCAACTTTCCTAGAAATGAAAACGTACCGCTATAGAGGACACTCTATGTCAGATGCGCAACTGTATCGATCGAAAGAAGAAGTAGAAGAATACAAAAAAATAGATCCAATTACACAAGTTTTAGATGTAATTATGGATAACAAATATGCTACAGAAGAGGAAATTGAGACGATTGATCAACGAGTTAAAGACTTAGTGGAAGAATGTGTAACATTTGCTGAGGAATCAGAATATCCACCTATTCAACAATTGTATGACGTAGTATACGAGCAAGAAAACTATCCATTTATTCCTCATAAATTATAAATCAATTATGGCAACAATAATTACAATGCCTCGTTTGAGCGATACGATGACGGAAGGAACGGTAGCAACTTGGCTCAAAAAAGTAGGCGATAAAGTAAGCGAAGGAGACATTCTTGCAGAAATTGAAACCGATAAAGCAACAATGGAATTTGAATCTTTCAATGAAGGTACACTTTTACATATAGGAATTCCAGCTGGTGAAACGGCTCCTGTCGACTCATTACTAGCAATTATAGGAAAAGAAGGAGAGGATATTTCGGCATTACTTTCAGGAAAACCAACAGAGTCAACTCCAGCTGTAGACACAGCAAAACCTACGTCAGAGGCAGTAGCTGTTCCAGAAACTACCAAAGAGTCAACTTCAGCGACTACTTCTTTACCAAAAGGAGTAGTGGTAATAACGATGCCTCGTTTAAGCGACACGATGACCGAAGGAACCGTTGCAACCTGGTTGAAAAAAGTAGGAGACGCAGTTGCCGAAGGTGATATTCTCGCTGAAATTGAAACTGATAAAGCAACAATGGAGTTTGAGTCTTTCAATGCAGGAACATTATTATATGTAGGTATTGAAGAAGGAAATACTGCTCCTGTTGATAGTCTTTTAGCAATTATTGGTCCCGCAGGAACTGATGTTGCTGGAATTGCTACAAATTATAAAGCAGACGGAGCAACGTCAACTGCTCCTGCTGAAGAAGTTAAAGAAGAAGTTGCAACAACAGCCGCGATTGAGCCAATTGCTCAAGAAACTGTAGCTGACGGACAACGTATTTTGGCTTCGCCATTAGCAAAGAAAATTGCAAGTGATAAAGGAATCCAGTTGAATCAAGTTAAGGGTACTGGTGAAAATGGTAGAATCGTAAAAAGCGATATCGAAAACTTTACACCAGCTGTTGCTCAGCCAACTGCTGATGCACCAGTAGTTGCTAAAACAGAAACTGTAGTTGCACCTGCTGCACCAAAAGTGTTCGTACCAAACGGAGAGGTGTTCACGGAAGAAATTAAGAATTCCCAAATGCGCAAGATCATTGCAAAACGTTTGGCTGAATCATTGTTCACCGCACCGCATTACAACTTAGTGATCGAAGTAACTATGGATGACGCCATGGCTGCGAGAGCTGTTATTAACAACGTACCTGATACAAAAGTATCTTTTAACGATATGGTTATTAAGGCCTGTGCAATGGCTTTGAAAAAACATCCAAAAATCAATTCACAATGGAAAGAAGATGCTATTACCATCAACCATCACGTCAATATTGGTGTTGCTGTGGCTGTTGAAGATGGTTTAGTAGTTCCAGTATTAAAATTCACGGATGCGATGAGTTTGTCTCAAATTGGCGGCAGCGTTCGAGATCTTGCCGGAAGAGCAAAAAACAAAAAACTACTGCCTACAGAAATGGAAGGTAGTACGTTTACCGTTTCTAATTTAGGAATGTTTGGTATAGTAGAGTTCAATTCGATTATTAACCAACCTAATTCTGCAATCCTATCTGTAGGTGCGATTGTCGAGAAACCAATCGTTAAAAATGGCCAAATCGTAGTAGGAAATACCATGATGTTATCTCTTGCTTGCGACCACCGTACTATCGATGGAGCAACTGGAGCTCAATTTTTACAAACATTGAAACAATTTATAGAAAACCCAGTTACCATGCTTGCGTAATAGCCCGGTTATCATAATACAATCCCGTCTTGTTAATAAACTTGACGGGATTTTTATTGGTGCATGTCCCCACTTCCACTAGCGTTGCAGTGCGGTCAGGCTATTCGCTATATCTTTTATTCCATTACATTTCATAAAAGGATGCCGCTACTATCCCTCATGCAAAAAAGTACCATGCACTTTAACATAAATGAAATACAATCAATTATTGAATAGCTTCTAGAAGTATTTTCAAGAAAATTTGTTTTCTGCTTGATGATTTCACTTCGCTATTAAAAAATTAAAAAGCGCTTTCGCCCAGATAAACACTAACTTGGAGCAATAGAAAGCAATAATAATGTAAAAACTAATTGCACGCTATCAGTTATAATAACGATTTCATTAACGATTTAATAGACTTAAAGATGATTGAAAAACAATATCTAGAACCAAATGAAGGTTTTTCGCAAGCTGTTGTTGTAAGAACCGGTACTTGTAAAACAATTTATATTTCAGGCCAAATTGGGGACGGAAAAAACCTAGAAGCACAAACAATCGCTTGCTTTAAAAACATAGAAAAACAACTTTCTAATTGTAACGCCACTTTTAAAGATGTGGTAAAAATGAATACGTACATCGTAAATTTTAATCCGGAAATCGATTTACCTATTTTTAGAAAAATAAGAACCAAATTTCTTGGAGATTGTGATTTCCCAGCAAGCACCTTAGTAGGTGTAATCATACTGGGAAATAAAAATTGGCTAATTGAGATTGAAGCAATAGCTATTATAGCATAAAATAATCTAGAAAAATTAAAACAATTTGCCCTATTTCGAAATTGCTGAACGCTAGCTCTTATTTTTTTCCTCAATCCATTTGGACATGTATTTGGTACTTTTTAATGTATGATGTTGCAATACCGCACCCATAAAGTTATTCAACCGATGTTGTTGAAAATTCGATTGTAGATAATCAATTATTAATTTAAATTCAGTTTCAAACAGTGAAACTAGATACCGTTGTTCGATAATAGCTAAACCGTTTTTTTGCGCCTGAAGCCAACACGATTTATCCTGATATAATTGAACAGCTTTCTTAGCGAAAACATCGGGATCATCCGCAATAAATCCATTCCAAGGTAAATAGCCTTGCATCGATTCTGCACCAATACCTGTAGTAATACTTGGTGTTCCACATTGCATAGCTTCGAGCAATTTGCCTTTTATTCCGGCACCAAAACGCAAAGGGGCCAGTACAACTCGAGATTTTTTGACAACTTCCTGTGCATTAATGGCACGGCCCTGTATCAAGAAACATTCTTTGGCATTATGTAACTGCAATACTTTTTGGGATGGATACGCACCATAAATAGAACAAACAGCAGCTGGAATTTGTTTTTTAATCAATGGCCAAATAGTTTCTTTGAGGTATTGTACAGCATTCCAATTGGGTTCATGAAGAAAATTTCCAATAAAAATAAAGTCTTGTCGTTCTTCAAACGAAGGTAACTTAACCAAAACAGGTATAGCATCTGAGTCTACTAAAAGTGGTACATAATGCAATAAGGAATTGTCTAATTTGAATGTTTTGGTCAACAATTCAATTTCATATTCGGAAATCATTAATGACAAATCACAGCGTAAAATACTAGCGATTTCTCTTTTTGCAACCTCTTCATGTAATAAATCTACAGTTTTAAATTCTCGTTTTTCTTTGTATGCTTTTTGTCGTGCAAGACGCAAACAGTGTAAATCCTCAGTGTCTAAAATGCGAACTGCATTTGGACAATTTTCGGCAACGCGCCAACCAAATTGTTCTTCAATCATAAAACGATCAAATAAGACTATTGAAGGCTGAAGCTGTTTTACAAATACATCAAAACTAGAACTATTTAAAGCTATTGTTTCTTTCTTGACCTTATACAAACTTAAATCGGCCATAAAATCACTGTCTTGTGCAGGAGAAGCAAATGTGATTGTAAATCCTTGTTTTTGAAACAATGAAATCAATTGCATCATTCTGCCACCCGCAGCAGACGAGTTGGGTTCAGGCCAAACAAAGCCAATAATTAATACTGATTTCACTTTTGTGGGTGTTGAAAATTAGTATTGCAAAGTACTTATTTAAAATGAAATTGTAACTGTTTGGAATTGCAAATGCAACTGAAAAAAGTAGCTGTATTTTACACTAGTTTGCGTGAAGGATAGCAGTGAAAAGCCCACAATTGCAATGCAGCGCAGCGAAAGTGCAATGAGGACTAGCAACGAATAGCCTGACAGCAAAAAATGGCTGCATAAAAAGTTGCTTTTGCCATTTTTTTGGTGACACGCCCCACTTATTTTTGATAGTGAATTTTAAGAAGAAAACACTAATTTTGTGCTCAGATAAATTTCATTAAAATGTTAGGATTAAAATTAGCTACCGATCCAAGATGGGTCAACATAGTAGAATCGAATATTGAAGAAATATTGACTGACCATGCGTGGTGTGAACAAAAAGCTGCTTCGAATGCCATAAGTTTGATTACGCAAAATTCAGAAAAAGAGGAATTAGTGACCGAATTAATGGTTATTGCAAGAGAGGAATTAGAACATTTGCAAATGGTACACGACTTGATAAAAACCAAAGGACTTGCCTTAGGGCGGGAACGGAAAGATCATTATGTGAATGAATTATTTAAATTCATGAAAAAGGATGGGAGTAGAAACGACGCTTTATGTGAACGCTTGCTGTTTTCAGCGATGATTGAAGCCAGAAGTTGCGAACGATTTAAAGTATTATCTGAAAATATTACAGATGAAACGTTAGCGAAGTTTTATCGTGATTTGATGATTAGTGAAGCGGGACATTACACCACTTTTTTAGGTTTTGCACGAAAATATGCTGATAATGTAGATGTGGATAAACGCTGGAAAGAGTGGATTGATTTTGAAACCTCGATTATCACAAATTATGGCAAACAAGAATCTATACACGGATAATTGAGACTATATTATACGTTATCAAAAACACGGTACTTAAAAGTGTCTGATCTTGAAAAAGGATGATTCCAATTATATTTTAAAATTACAGTACTTATTAGCCTCAGAAGTGAAAATTTTCGAGGTTTTTTTTACACCATTTCTTTTAAGGATCAGGAACGAAACCTGCGGTGGAATTATATAAAAAATAAGAAGAACTTTGCGAAATAAATAAACAGAAATAACTTCTATAGATTTATTAAAATTTAAACTACCTGATTTTCTTGTAGATTACTTTGAAATAGTCACTGCTGTTAATACCGAAGAACACCTTCGCTTGTATTTCGAAGGGAATGAACGACCTCCAATGCACTATGATGCTGTAGCATTCATATCTTAAGGCTTATTAGATGAAATAACAATATAGGATTTTCCTCTTCAGGGTGAATAGATCTATTAGCATATTAAACGTCTTCGTTGGACCAATAAAACTTCTGCAGAATAATCAAAAAAGATAGGGAATTAGTAGCAGACGGAACTCGTGTAACACAGGAGTTCGCGTCTTTTTTAAAGAGATCAATAGATTCCAAGCCTAATGATTGTACTGCGATTGCTTCTTTTTATGGCGTTAGCGGCAAAAACCTACAACATCAATACAAAGATTTCTTAAGTGATTTCAAAACGTGGGATCAACTATCACACGCCAAACAATGGCTTATTTTTCCAAAAAACTTAGGCAAACGTTTATCGATTGATGAAACTTCATTCTCGAATGGAGAACTCTATACTATCTTAACCAACAAAGCAGGCCAAGGAAAGAAAGGAACTGTCGTAGCTATAATTGCCGGAACTAAAGCTGATACTGTAACTGCTATAATTGAAAAAACCCCTCTCAAAGCGCGCAATCAAGTCACAGAGATCACTCTAGACATGGGAGCAAATATGGGATTAATTGCTAAAAAATGTTTTCCAAATGCTACGCGGGTTACTTATCGATTTACTCCTGAATTTTCATTGAAATTTTGGAATTCGTGATACCACTTCGCTAAATTCATGTTCAAAAACTAGCCTTGGAAGGGATCAAGTCTAAAACCTGTGGGGAAATATTAAATTTCGATATTTGTATTTTAAAAATAGATACAAATGCAAGATTCTTTTAGTGAGCTAATCAAATTATTATTACCTGAAATTGTTGTGGATTATTTTGAATTGACTTCTTATAAAAAGCAGAAGAAATACTTCATCTTCACTTTAAGGAAATTAATTCGATTCCAAAAGAATACCGACAGAACAAATTAAGCTCTAAAGGATTCTTTGAAGAGATAACAGTTCAAGACTTTCCAATTCGAGGTCATCAAGTATATCTGCATATTATACGCAGAAGATGGCTGAACGAAGATACTGGGCAAGTAGTTTTTAGAGATTGGACTTTAGTAGCAGACGGAACTCGTGTAACACAGGAGTTCGCGTTTTTTTTAAAAGAGATCAATAGATTCCAAGGCTAATGATTGTAATGCGATTGCTTCTTTTTATGGCGTTAGCGGCAAAAACCTACAAAATCAATACAAAGATTTCTTAAGTAATTTCAAAGCGTGGGATCAACTATCACACGCCAAACAATGGCTTATTTTTCCAAAAAACTTAGGCAAACGTTTATCGATTGATGAAACTTCATTCTCGAATGGAGAACTCTATACTATCTTAACCAACAAAGCAGGCAAAGGAAAGAAAGGAAGTATCGTAGCTATGATTGCCGGAACTAAAGCTGATACTGTAACTGCTATAATTGAAAAAATCCCTCTCAAAGCGCGCAATCAAGTCACGGAGATTACCCTAGACATGGCTGCAAATATGGGACTCGTTGCTAAAAAATGTTTTCCAAATGCTACACGGGTTACCGACAGATTCCATGTTCAAAAACTAGCCTTGGAAGCTTTACAAGAAATCAGAATCAAATACCGTTGGCAATCAATAGATCAGGAAAATGAAGCAATGGAAAAAGCTAAAAAAGGAAATAAAAAGTTTGAATTGGAAGTGCTATCTAATGGAGATACACTTAAACAATTACTAGCCCGTAGCCGCTATCTTCTATATAAAAACAAATCTAAATGGTCCGAAAACCAAGTAGAACGAGCCTCTATATTATTTGAATTATATCCAGATATTGAAAAAGCGTACAATTTAGCACAAGATTTGAGAAATATTTTTGAAAAAACAACTGATAAAATTATTGGACTTTCAAGGCTAGCCAGATGGCATGAAAAAGTAAATCAATCAGGGTTTAAATCTTTCAATACAATCTCAAGATCCATAATAAATCACTACCAAACCATATTAAACTATTTTGATAACAGAAGTACCAATGCTTCAGCAGAGTCATTCAATGCTAAAATAAAAGCGTTTAGATCTCAATTCAGAGGGGTTAGAAATATAGAATTTTTCCTTTTTAGACTAACTAATATTTATGCTTAATTTTTACGTCCCCACAGGTTTTAGGATTGATCCCTAAGCTACCATACTTATAAAAAGTAAATTATACAAAAAAGCCTATCATTACTGATAGGCTTTTCAAAGAAAGGCGACGACATACTCTCCCACATAACTGCAGTACCATCTGCGCAGGCGGGCTTAACTACTCTGTTCGGTATGGGAAGAGGTGAGCCCCGC
>NZ_JBLVPT020000010.1:0-122061 GCF_048286795.2 Flavobacterium frigidum | reverse complement strand
CTAAATTTGCAGCCTAAAAAAGGCGACTTCTTAAAAGACCTTATTTGAATTGTAGAGTCGTGAAATTTGAAGATTATATTAGAAAAAAGAGGTTTTTTCACAGCCTGACGTTCCCGCGCTACAAGCAGTTTGGGACTAAATTAAGCCCATTATTCGGATTTGCCAAATCATCCAAATACAAAACCATTTTCAAATTAAGCCTAATACCCAAATTGCTTGTAGCGTGTGTTGGGCATAGTATTTTTGGCATTATCTTTATTCTAACTCAGTTTTCTTTATTATATGAATTCCGCCAATACTATAAGCAACATCAATAGGAATCGGTTTGTCTTTTAGGTAAAAATTTCCGTTTTTAAAAGGAGTAATTCTTTCGTCGATTAGAAAAAAATAGTCTTCTTTGTTTGTCAATATGTCTAGATTGTCATTTGTGAGTTCTACGGGTTCAACATATTCAACCATCCCAAGTTTGTTTAATTCAGGAATCGTTATTTTTTGCCCATTTATTTCGCAAACACATTTCTCTCCAAGTCCAGGCATTCCAAACCAAGGCATTGCTTGTGCAACTTGTAATGAAATGTTTGAAGTATCTCCAACAAAAAGAAAGTTTTTAATTTCGAAAGTTTCAAATACTGGGGGCAATGATTTTCTAGGAAACGGTTCTTCTGCTTTCCAAAAGAACATAACTTTATTTAGCCATTCTTGATCGTTTAGGTCCGTACAAACTAAATTTTTAGTCCAATAGTGCATATATAGTTGGCTTGCTCGAAGTAAAATTGTTGATTTGTCAACACTTTCTCTTTGTTCTTCGGTTAATTGTCTAATGACTTTATATACATAATTATCTCCTGTCGAAATAAATGTGTCGCCTTTTTCTAATTGAACAGTTTCAGTTTCTGCTAAATTTTGCGAATTGTCTTCTGTTTGTTTCTTTTCAAAAAGTTTGTCTAAAAATCCCATATTTTTTTGTTGTAAAATGTCTTATTTTCTCCGTAGTTCTGTAATATTATGCCCAAATCTCGTGTAACGGCTGATGGTGGCAGTATTTTTATTAATCGCAATCTACATGTAATCTATGTTGTCCACAATTCACACATTGAAACAAGTAGCCCACTAAACTTCCGTCTTTTGATAAGTATTGTTTAATCATTTCAGGTTCATAGCCATTATTCTCAATATCATCAATTAATTGATCCATTAATGGTTCAATAGTTTTAGTGTCAGCATAATCAATTAATTTACAAGGTTCGTTACAATGAGTTAGCCAAACTTCTTGTTGCCAACTTATATAACTCGGTGTACGTTTGCTTACTTCTAATAGTAGTTCTTTATCAATACTTTTATAATTTTCAATTCCATCGTAATCATTAAATACTCCATTAAACATTTCAGCAACTTTTCCATTTTCTATACACCAAGGACAAATATAATCGGGTTTTTTTTCGCTATAAAATGAACCTGTGTATTTTAAATTTCTATTTTCGTTACAACAAGAACAAATTCCGTCAATTTTTTCAAAAACATTAAGTTCATATGCGTTTGGGCTAAATTTGAATTTCGGTAATTCCATAAAGTGAGTAAATTTTAAATTTTCTTGTTTTACGATTTCTGCTGTAATATTATGCCCAACTTGTATATACGTCTGACAAAATCAGACCTATCACCCCAATATTGGGTGGCTTTGTCTGACAAGAGTCAGTTTTATTTATTTTCAAATGTAGTATATTTATTTTATAAATCATAAAACGGACTTTTAATTTGTTGCGTACTTTTCGTACTTATGGTATCGATGTTAAACACTACTGTACTTATTGAAATTATTCCTAAAACAAGAACTGTTTTGTTTACCATAAGTCATGAATTCAAGCTATTATATGAAACAAAAAAAACCATTGCCTTACTTTATCAAGTCTTGCAATGGTTTTTACATTATAAAATAGAATAGTACTATTTCATTTTTTGTCTTTTTACTGGTTTTTCTGTAGCTTCGTTTTTGTTTTGAAGTACATAATTAGCTATTAGTTTTTCGATCAATTCGTCTTTAGTCAAGTGATGGAAAACTGTTTTTATTTTATTTTTTAAGTCTGGATTTACTTCGTGGTTGGGTTTGGTTTTGAATATTTGTTTGGCCCATAACAACGTGTTGTTTTCTTCGATGCTAGCAACCGTAGGTTTGTTGAATTGGGTAAATTGTATTCCTAATTCTTTTTCGAAGTCGGCAATTTCTGCTACTTCTTCCGGCTGTAAGACCGTTAATGAAAGCCCCTTTGCTCCTGCCCTTGCGGTTCTTCCGCTACGGTGTACATAAGCTTCATACACGTCTGGTAAATGGTAATTGACTACATATGAAATTTCCTTAACGTCAATTCCTCTTGCAGCAAGATCAGTTGCGACTAAGATATTGATATGTCCTTCACGAAATTGCTCCATGATGCGATCCCGAATTCCTTGCGATAAACTTCCATGCAGTGCACCCGATGAAAAGCGATTAATCGCTAAGTTTTTGGCTAGTTTATTTACTGCTGCTTTGGTTTTACAAAAAATAATACCGCGTTCGCCTTCCTTAGAATTCAAGAAATGCATCAAAACATCTAGTTTTTCTATGGGATCTACCACAATATATTCGTGATCGATGCCTTGATTTCCTAATGTTTCCATGTTGGCACGCACTTCTACTGCATTTTTATGCAAGTAATTTTGAACCAATTGTTTTATCGTTCCCGGCATGGTTGCAGAGAACAGCATTGTCTTGTGCTCTTTGGGCAATTCGGCAATGATTTCATCTAAACTTTCTTTTAGGATGGTAACCATTTCATCGGCTTCATCGAGCACGAGGAATTTAGTCTCTTTTAAGTTGATGGCTTTGCGCTGAATCAAATCGATTAAACGTCCTGGTGTTGCTACAACAATGTGCGTAGGCAATGCAAGTCTTTCGATTTGTGGTTTTATTGGAATTCCGCCGCAGGTTGCTGCGATGGAAATATTTGCCATGTATGTAGCAAATTGCTCTAAATTTCTAAAAATTTGATGCCCTAGTTCTCGAGTAGGAACCAAAATAACGGCTTGAACAGCAGTAGTATTCGTATCTATTAATTGTAAAATAGGCAATCCAAAAGCGGCTGTTTTTCCGGTTCCAGTTTTGGCTAATCCCACTAAATCTGTAGTGTTGGACAGCAATAGCGGAATGGTTTTTTGCTGAATCTCTGTTGGGATCACAATTTTCATTTCGGTAAGCGCTTGTACAAGTGGAGCTGAAATTCCTAAATCAGAGAATTGGTTTTGCATTTTTTTGGATTTTATATTTTAAAGGATATAGGTGTTGTAACGGGATTTTATAGCCCCGATAGCAGTGAAAATCCTTTGTAGTCCTGATTTTTTTCAGGACTACAAAGATTGCAACGAATAGCGGGATAAGCTCCAGAAGAAAAAATTAATCTTCATCTGGCTCATTCATGATTTTTTCGCGGTATTTTTTCCCGGTTAACAATACCAGTTTCAATTTGTAATCGTCAACAAGCCACTCGCGGTAATTTTTACTACATTGGCTCAAACATTTAGAATAGCGCTTGATGCGACAGTCGATGTCATCTTCTAGCAATTTTCCTAATGCTTTGGCTTCCTGCAACGTATCTGAATTGTCTACGCACATGGCTGCGTGTTGTTCCAGCGATCGATCTAACACTTCCTTGGAGCGTAAATTTTGTTTGATGATGAGTTTGTGTTCTTCATCGACATCAAAAGTTACGACTTCGGTTTTGCTGAATTTTGCACGAAGTTCTGGAGGCATACTGTATTTAAAATACAATTCTATCTCTGTATCATCCCTTAAATTCTCTAAGTAAAACTCTGGAGATTTAAAAATGTGCTGCCAGTTTACGGGTTCGCTCCACAAGCCAAATCGGGCTGCATTGTTCCCCAAATCTATAACGCTAAACGTATCTTTATTGGGTAATTTTCTGGAACCACGACCAATCATTTGGTAATACAACGTTAATGATTTTGTGGCTCTATTTAATATGATGGTTTCTACAGTAGGCTCATCAAAACCAGTAGTTAAAATCCCTACTGATGTTAAAATTGCATCTGGCGTGTGCTTGAACCAGTGTAAAATATCTTTTCGTTCCTCGTTATTACTGGTGTTGTCTAAATGACGAATAGCATAACCGGCTTCTCTAAACGTTTCATACACGTATAAAGAGGTGTTGATACCATTATTGAAAATTAAGGTTTTCTTGCCCAATGATTTTTCCGTGTACGCATGCAATAATTTTTCCTGCATGGCCATATTGGTGTACAAATCATCAGACGATTTTACGGTGTAATCTCCATTGATTCCTACTTTTAAGGAAGTCAAACCTACATCATAGCTATAGGTAACGGCTTTCGCCAAAAATCCGTTATCGATTAAAGAACTGATGGTGTCGCCTACGATTAATTCGTCATAGCTTTCGTGCATCGGCAGTTTGATATTCGAACTCAAAGGCGTTGCGGTAACTCCTAATATAAAGGCATTCTTAAAAGAGCTTAATAATTTTCTAAAAGAGTTGTAATGTGCCTCATCGATGATTACTAAACCTACATTGTCTAAATGTAGTTTTTCATCGTTGATTCGGTTTTTCAAGGTTTCTACCATCGCTACAAAACAAGAATAATCGTTTTGGTCTGGAAGTTCTTTTACTTTACTGTTAATGATTTTGTTTTTTACATCAAAACCCTTCAACATTTTTGAAGTTTGCTTGCACAACTCAATTCGGTGTGTTAAAACAACTACTTTTTTGTCATGTTGGGATAAATACCGACGAACGATCTCAGAAAACACTACTGTTTTTCCGCCTCCAGTAGGCAATTGGTATAACAAATGGTGTTGTGGAGGTGCATTGTCTATGCGTTCAAAGATGGCATCGATATCGCCTTTTTGGTACGCATAAAGTTCTTTTTTGTCTTCGATTTCTATTTCTAACGTGTTTTGGGACATTGCTTATTATTGGATTTTTGCAAAAATACGCCTAAAAAACAGTTTAACGGGCACTTTTAAGTAAAAAAAAAGGGGAAGGATTAAATAAAATTGAATTATGTAGCAGCGTGGTCTGAAAAATAGTTAAGTATTTGGCCTAATCCAACTACAAACAGTAAAATTATTAAAGATATAAGTCATAGAAGCATTAAAACTTAAATGACCTTATTATCCTCTAAGTTATATTAGCCTAACAAAACAAAACCTAAACTTATGTGACTTATATGTTAAAAGAAATGAGACAATGTTTTATTCTTATTGCTTAATTAGTAATGATTTTTCGGCCTAACTCTGTTTTTTTATATTAGAGTTAACAAAATACCTTTTTGTAAAATAATTCGAATCAATTTTTCTACACGGTTAAATTTACAATTGTTTGATTGAGACCTTTAATATTCCAATCGCTCTAAAACAGCATTGAATTCAGGCTCGTTGTACCATTTTTGAACTAGTGTTTCTTCGTGAATGGCTTTTAATCGGGGTTTAAATTCAGATAGAATTCCGTTAGCAATTAAAAAAATAACTGCTTGTTCAAAAGAATTGAACATACTCTTGAAAAACAAATCGTTTTTGATGGTATTCTCTGAAGCAAAGGTTTGAGCGATCTCTACATTATACAGCATTACATCAGCGATTACAAAAGGATCTACTCCCAAACTGATGAAATGTTTGATGTATTTTTGAGCCACAGACCGCCTCATTTTGGGTCGGCTTCGCCTTCCCGTTTTCTTGAATGGGAAATATTCATATGAGATTTTGAGTTTGCATTCCTTTAAAAGGGATTCTTCCTTTGGATTAAAGACAAAATCATAATAGACTTTTACGGGACTGAATTTCTCATACAATTCGATGATTTGTGCTTCGAGTTGTTCTTTGTTTAATTCCGATACATATTTTTTTAAATCGCGTTTGCTCATTATCAAAGTTTAAGAATACAAAAGTAATTTACTTTAGGAATCCATGCACCGAAAATCAATGATAATACTTAATTTTGTAGATAATCACAAAAAAACAGAAAATGCTTAAGATTTTTAAGGTTACGGCGCTCGTAGAGGGAATATCTGCCTTGTTATTATTTTTCTTTGCAATGCCAATGAAATACTTTTTTAACGACCCCATTTATGTAAAACAAATAGGAATGGCTCATGGCGTTTTGTTTACGGCTTACATTGTTTTGGCTACCATTTTAAAATTTAGTGAAAAGTGGGATCTTAAAAAGTATTTTATAATATGTATCGCGTCTATTCCTCCTTTTGGAACTTTTTATGTAGATAAAAAATATTTGCAAAATGTATAACTACATCGAAACAATATTTACTTTTTTATATCCCATATTTAGAAAATGGGGATTAGGAAGTAGCAGTGCCTCCTATCTTAGCTTACTGATCAATAGCCTCATTTTGTATTCGTTGGCTTATGTTATCTATATTATTTTTCGTTTTATATTGGTTACTATTCTGGCTGTGGTGGCACAAAAAACAAAAACTAAGTTTGATGATTTGCTGGTTTCCAATAAAACGGCAAAGTATATCGCTTACCTTATTCCGTTGCTTTTTATTTACAAAGCAGTTCCTATAATTTTAGATCGATTTGAATATTGGGAGGGTGTTTTTGGGAAACTTGTTGGTATTTATATTGTGCTATTGGTTTTATGGATCATTCGTACCATTTTTAATGCATTGCGTGATTATTTAAAACTAAAACCTCGCTACAGCGATAAACCCATAGACAGTTTTATTCAGGTTATCATGATTGTGCTTTGGGCGGTTGGGGTTACGGTTATTATTTCGAAGTTGTTTGATATCAATCAAAAAGAACTTTTGACAATTCTGGGAGCAGTTTCGGCAGTTATTATCTTGATTTTTAGAGATACCATTTTGGGATTTGTGTCGAGCGTACAGGTGTCAATAAATGACATGGTTCGCATTGGGGATTGGATTACGATGGATAAATTTGGTGCCGATGGAGACGTTATCGAAATCAACTTAGCTACTGTAAAAGTTCGTAATTTTGACAATACCACCACTACAATTCCGACGTATAGTTTAAGTTCAGATTCGTTCCAAAACTGGCGTGGAATGCTGAATTCTGATGGGCGACGAATCAAAAGACATATTTTGATTAAAACCAGTAGCATTCGATTTTTAGAAGAAAATGAATTGAAAGATTTGAAAAACATTCACTTGATTTCGGATTATATTGATTCTCGAAAATTAGAAATAGACACATACAATACTACTCATAAAATTGATAAATCTATCGCTATTAATGGTCGGAATTTGACTAATCTAGGCTTGTTTAGAAAATACATTACCGAATATTTATTTCATTATCCCGAATTAAATAAAGACATGTTAATGCTTTGTCGGCAGTTGCAATCTACGGCTCACGGTGTTCCACTTGAAGTGTATGCGTTTTCACATGACAAACGATTTGAAAATTATGAATACATTATGTCTGATATTTTCGATCATATCATTGCTTCGGTCCGCTATTTTGATTTAGAGATTTTTGAATTGGGTATGGATACCGACTTAAAGCAATAAAATGTGTTGTTTTGGATTGCATTTTATTTATAAGTTTTATTCGAGCTATTGTTTTGCAATGTGTGATTTTCTATAGATAAAGCAAAATAAAAAGCATTGTAACGGTAAATTTTTGAAGGTTACAAAACAGCAAATTTTTTTAATCAAAAGAGACTAAATCCTAAGTTTTGATTTCTTTTTTTCTTACTTTTAATAAAAAATAATGAACACACGCGATACGTTTTTAAAAGATTTTCGAGGACAAGCAATTGGCTCCGTAACCCAGCAATCTTCCAGTGAAGAATCGTTTCAAAATGAGGTTTTAAGGCCTATTCTGAAATTACAAAATGATTTATTTCTTGCTGTATTCAGCCATTACATCACAAAAAGTAAGGTCGATTTTTACAACTTTACGATCGAAAAAAAATTAGCTTTTATAGAACATGCTATTCAAAAGGACAGCAAATTTAGAAGTGCTTTTAAGGGAATGGTACTCGCATTATTCACCATCGATGAGTATTTAGAATATATTAAAAATGCTTCTAATTTAAACAAACGAATGATGAGCATGTTGATAGAGCGTTTTAAAAGTCAGGTGCAATTGTTTGAAAAGTCAAACCAATAGTACAACCATAAAAAAAGGGATACATGTTGTGTCCCTTTTTTTATACCGTAATTTCAAATTATTCAGTTACTTTCAAACTATCTACATAAAAGTTAGGATCTACTATTAGTTTTAGATTGTCATTAGTTACTGGAATGGTTTTCCACGCTGTTTCTGGTTGTAGCAATTCTTCTTTACCATTTATAGTCACTTTTACTGGCATATTAAAACCTGTGACACTATTTGTCCAGCGAATACTTAATTGGTTATTCTTTACAGCATATTCTAATTTTGGTATTCTGGTATCTCTCAAATACTGATTAAAAACCATTGACAAATCAATTCCTGATTGCGTGCTTAAATAATCCTCAATTTGCTTGGTTGTTACCGTTTGATGGTAAAAAGTACTGTTTAAACCCCTCAATATTGTTCTCCATTTTTCATCATTATTCACAATTTGACGTATAGTATGCAACATGTTTGCACCTTTTGGGTACATATCTCCTGAACCTTCATTGTTTACATCGTATGTACCAATGATAGGTTTGTCATTATCAATTATATTTCTAAGACCTCTAACATAAGTATATCCAGCTTCTTTCCCATAATAATATTCTACAAAAAGACTTTCAGAATAATTAGTGAAACTCTCATGAATCCACATGTCGGCAATATCTTTGTACGTTATATTATTAGCAAACCACTCGTGTCCCGATTCATGAATAATGATAAAATCAAATTTCAATCCCCAACCGGTTCCGCTTAAATCGCGTCCTAAATAACCATTTTGAAATTTATTTCCGTAGGTAACACTACTTTGATGTTCCATTCCTAAATACGGTGCTTCCACTAGTTTGTAACTGTCCTCATAGAATGGATACGGTCCAAACCAATGTTCAAAAGCTTTCAGCATCCTTGGTACATCTTGAAAATGTTTTTTGGCTTTCGCCAAATTGTCTCTGAGAACATAATACGTACAATCTAAAGTGCCTTTTTCGCCTTTGTATTTTTCTGAAAACGAAACATAATCACCGATGTTGATGTTTACTCCATAATTATTGATGGGATTAGATACATACCAATTATAGGTTTTAGTGCCGTCTTTCAAGGTTTTTACACTTTGTAAGCGACCGTTAGATACATTGGTTAAGTCACCAGGAACATTCACACTTATTTTCATGTTTTCAACTTCGTCATACATGTGATCCTTATTGGGCCACCATACACTTGCCCCCAATCCTTGACAGGAAGAAGCAATAAAAAGTTTTCCGTTTGCGTCTTTTTTCCACGTTATCCCTCCATCCCATGGCGGATTTACAGCTACTTTAGGTTTTCCATTATAAAAAATTTTAATATCTTTTATGGCGCCTACATCTTGTTTTGAAAGTAGTGTTATAAAAAATACATTGCCTTCTCTTTTGTATTTTAAAGCCACACCATCTTGCGTAACCTTGGTAATTGACATCGGGTTTTGCAAGTCAATTTGCATAACATTATACGGTTGTACTACTTTATATTGAATAGTGTTAGAGCCTGTTATTGTGCTGTCTGCAGGATTTACTTTTATATCAAGATAGTAACTTTTTACATCCCACCAAGCTCTTTCTTTTGTAATACTCCCTCTCAAAGAATCTTGACGCGTAAAATTACTTTCGGACTTGTTTAGAAGTCCTTGCGCTTGAATTCCATTAGAGATTAAAAATGCAATTAATAATGGTTTTAGATACTTTTTCATGTGCTGAAAATTATTGTTTTTTTATAAATCTCTTCTAATTCGCATATTGGTATTATGGTTTGTAAACTATGGTACGTAATCTTCATTTCATGGATTAGATAATTTTAACCAAAACTATGTACTTTTTTTATTTATTAGTACTAAAAAAAGCCCAACAGCAATTTATTTTGCTATTGGGCTTTAGTGTTTCATAAATTGTTTTATCGTTTAAAATTTCAGTTTTTTGCTGAGAATCAAAACACAAAAGTTTTTTATTTCTGACGACTTTTCAATACATCCACTACATCATTCATTTTGAATCCTTTGGCTTGTAATAAAATTAAATAGTGAAACAATAAATCAGCACTTTCACTCAAAAACAAATCATCGTTATCATCTTTGGCTTCAATTACTACTTCTATTGCTTCTTCACCTACTTTTTGGGCTATTTTATTAATTCCTAATTGAAATAAAGAAGCAACATAACTCTTTTCAGAATCAGCTTTTTCTCTCCGGGTTTCGATAGTTTGCTCTAAATGTGAAATAAACCCATAATCCGCTTTATTTTCTGTTTGCCAGCAAGTATCAGCACCGGTATGGCATGTTGGTCCAACTGGTTTTGCTAGTATCAATAAAGTGTCACCATCACAGTCATTTTTTATATCAACCAAGTTTAAAAAGTTACCGCTTTCCTCCCCTTTTGTCCAAAGTCTTTGCTTAGAACGGCTAAAAAAAGTTACTTTTTGTGTTTCAACAGTTTTAAGATATGCTTCTTCGTTCATGTACCCCAACATCAAAACGACTTTGGTCTCGCTGTCTTGTATAATGGCTGGAATTAAGCCGTCTGTATTTTTTGAGAAATTTATGTTCATGTTTTTTTTAAGTATTAAGTTGTAAGTATTAAATTTTAAGTTGTAAATCTTAATTATTAAGTATAATGTCAAAAGGTAAATAAGCAAATCAATACTTAATAACTCATAATTAATAATTCATACTTAAAACTTATGCCTTTATTTAAATGCGTACTTCAATATTGTTATTTTTAAGAGCTTCTTTTAATGTTTTGATTTCAATTTCTTTAAAATGAAATACACTAGCTGCTAAGGCTGCATCGGCTTTTCCATCAATAAATGAATCTACAAAATGCTGAATGTTTCCCGCACCACCCGAAGCAATAATTGGAATATTAACTAGTTCCGAAAGTTTGGCCAAAGCCTCATTAGCAAAACCATTTTTAGTTCCGTCATTATCCATCGAGGTGAATAGTATTTCACCTGCACCACGTTGCTCCACTTCTTTTGCCCAATCAAATAAATTCAGTTCGGTAGGTACTTTTCCGCCCACTAAATGAACAATCCACTGACCGTCAATTTGCTTAGCATCGATAGCGACTACAACACATTGGCTTCCAAATTTTTGTGCCAAATCATTAATCAACTGCGGATTTTTAACAGCCGATGAATTAATCGAAACCTTATCAGCTCCATTTTGCAATAAAACATCAACGTCTTTGACAGAGGAAATTCCGCCACCAACTGTAAATGGAATATTAATAGTTGCAGCTACTTTTCGAACCAAATCAATTAAGGTTTTCCTGCGTTCTTCGGTGGCCGAAATGTCTAGAAAAACCAATTCATCAGCTCCTTCATCCGAATATATTTTCGCCAATTCAACCGGATCGCCTGCATCACGTAAATCTACAAAATTGACACCTTTTACGGTTCTTCCGTTTTTTATGTCTAAACAAGGGATTATTCTTTTTGTTAACATCTAAATTAAGTATAAAGTTGTAAGGATTAATTATTAAGTTTTTTTGATATTGTTTTTAGAAGTAATAATTATGCTTTTAATTAATTTCAAAACTTTACTCCGTCTTTGTTTAAACTTAAAAATTCTTCATTTGAAATATAGTTTGTTGCTTGTAAGAGTTCTAACCAATATAAAGTTTCATCTGCTTCTTTTTGAGAAATACCCATTTTATGAATAAAATCAGCTTTACTTTCTGCATTTTTAGCTTCTCTGATGTTTGCGCCTACAGAAGTACCTGAACGTAAAATTTGTTTACTCATTACATATTCGCTTCTGCTGATTAAGGTTTTGTATAAATTAACAATTCTAATAGCAAAAGAAAAACTTTTTATTCTTATTACGTCCTCACTCATAATTAATACTTAATAATTCATACTTAATATATAATTTTCCAATTGTTTCAATGAAATTCGTCCTTCGTAAATGGCTTTGCCAATGATTGTTCCTTCGCAACCCAATTCTGCTAGTCTTGGTAATTCATCAAAAGTAGAAATTCCTCCTGAAGCAATAAGTTTTATTCCTTTGGCTTCTGCCAAAATTTTAGCGTACAAATCAAACGATGGTCCTTCAAGCATGCCGTCTTTGGCAATATCGGTACAAATTACATATTGAATTCCTTTGTTTTGATAGTCTTGAATAAAAGGAATCAAATCTTCATTCGAATCTTCTAACCATCCAGAAACAGCTACTTTTTCATTATTCGCATCTGCTCCTAAAATAATTTTATCCGCACCATACTCCGCAATCCATTTTCCGAATAATTCTCTATTTTTCACCGCAATACTTCCTCCAGTGATTTGATTAGCACCACTTTCAAACGCAATTTTTAAATCGGAATCAGCTTTTAAACCGCCGCCAAAATCAATTTTTAGACTTGTTTGTGTTGCTATTTGTTCCAATATTTTATAATTCACAATTTGGCTTGATTTTGCTCCGTCTAGATCAACCAAATGTAAATATTCAATTCCGTGCGCTTCAAATGATTTCGCCACTTCCAGTGGATTTTCATTGTATATAATTTTGGTGTTGTAATCTCCTTTGGACAAACGGACACATTTCCCGTCGATGATATCTATTGCTGGTATTATTTTCATTATAATTAGTCTTAAAGTTTGAAAGTCGAAAGTCTAAAAGTCTCAACTTAAAGTTTTAAAAAATTTGCTAAAATTTGTTCGCCAACATCACCGCTTTTCTCAGGGTGAAATTGTGTTCCGTAAAAATTATTTTTCTTTAATGCTGAGGCATATTCTACTTCATAATTTGTGGTTGCAATTGCATCGGGGCAATTTGAAGCATAAAAACTATGTACCAAATACATGTACTCTTTTTCAGAAATTCCTTTGAACAAATCTGATTTCAAATTATAGATTTGATTCCAACCCATTTGCGGCACCTTCACTTTTGGAGTAAATTTAACCACATCTACATCAAAAATTTCCAAACCAGCAGTATTTCCTTCTTCTGATTTGTTACACATCAATTGCATACCCAAACAAATTCCTAAAACAGGTTGTTTCAAAGTAGGAATTAATACATCAAGACCACTATCGATAAGCATTTTCATTGCAGAACTTGCTTCACCAACGCCCGGAAAAATCACTTTATCTGCTGCTTTGATTTCCTTCCAATCGTCACTAAGCACTGCTGTGAAACCCAAACGCTCTATGGCAAACATGATGCTTTGAATATTTCCGGCTCCGTAGTTTATAATTACTATTTTCATTTTTTTAGTCTTAAAGTCGAAAGTCGAAAGTCCTAAAGTCATTTGCAAAACCCTTTTAAGGGACTTTTGACTTTAAGACCTTTGACTTTATGACTTATTAAAGCATACCTTTTGTACTTGGTAAAATCATTTTCTCTGTATCTCGTTTCAAGGCTACTTTTATCGCTTTTGCAAAAGCTTTAAAGATTGCTTCAATCTTGTGATGTTCATTGGTACCTTCAGCTTTTATGTTGATATTGGCTTTGGCTCCATCTGAAAACGATTTAAAGAAGTGAAAAAACATTTCGGTTGGCATTTTACCTACCATTTCTCGTTTGAATTCGGTTTCCCAAACCAGCCAATTTCTGCCTCCAAAATCGATAGCCACTTGAGCTAAACAATCGTCCATTGGTAAACAAAAACCATATCGTTCTATCCCCAATTTATTTCCTAATGCTTTCGCAAAAACTTCTCCAAGTGCAATCGCTGTATCTTCAATCGTGTGGTGTTCATCTACTTCTAAATCACCTTTTACAAGGATTTCCAAGTCCATTTGTCCATGACGTGCAATTTGGTCTAGCATGTGATCAAAAAACGCAATACCTGTTTCTATTTTACTTTTCCCAGTTCCATCAAGATTTAAATTGATGTAAATATCAGTTTCATTTGTCTTTCTCGAAATGGTTGCTGAACGTTCTTTTAATTTTAAAAACTCGTAAATCGTTTTCCAATCTGTAGTTTGTAGCGCTATAACCGAGTCCAATTCTTCTCTTTTTGAAGCTATTTCATCACCACCTAATGCTTCATCAGTATTGATAAAAATCCCTTTTGCACCAAGGTTTTTTGCTAATTCCACATCTGTAATGCGGTCTCCAATTACGAATGAATTTTGCAAATCGTATGCTGGATTATCAATGTATTTAGTCAGTAATCCTGTTGCTGGCTTGCGCGTAGGAGCATTTTCATGTGGGAACGTTTTATCAATTAAAACTTCACTAAAAACAACGCCTTCATTTTCAAAAGCTTTGATCACCAAGTTATGTACGGGCCAAAAATTCTCTTCGGGATGCGAAGCCGTTCCTAAACCATCTTGATTGGTTACCATAACCAATTCAAAATCCAATTCTTTTGCAATTTTACCTAAATATTGAAAAGCATTTGGATAAAATTCTAATTTCTCAAAACTATCCAATTGGTAGTCATGCGGTTCCAAAACCATCGTTCCATCACGGTCTATAAAAAGTATTTTTTTCATTAAAAAAGGTTTAAAGTTTAAGGTTTAAAGTTGTTTTAATACCTCAATTAATTTTTTATTTTCTTGTTCTGTTCCTACTGTAAAGCGCAAAGTATTTTCGCAAAGTGCTTGTGTAGTTCTATTCCGAATTACAATTCCTTTTGCAATTAATTCAGCGTATCTTTTATTAGCATCATCCACTTTTACTAAGATAAAATTAGCTTCTGTAGGATATATTTTTTGAACAAATTTTATATCAAGTAATACTTGAAGTAATTCTTCTCTTTGCTCTATTATTGATTCTATTTCAGATTTTATTTTGTCTTTATTATCTAATCGTTCTAAAGCTCTTTTTTGCGTGAGTTCGTTTACATTGTATGGTGGTTTTATTTTATTTAAAACCGAAATTACTGTTGCAGAACCGTAACAAACTCCCAAGCGGATTCCAGCTAAACCGTATGCTTTTGAAAGCGTTTGCGTAATAATCAAATTAGGATATTCATCTAATTCATTGATCCAACTGTCTTTTTTAGAAAAATCAATATAAGCTTCATCAATAACCACCAACCCTTTAAAGTTTTGCAAAAGATAGGCTACACTCTCATCTGAAAACGAATTTCCAGTTGGGTTATTTGGCGAACATAAAAAAATCATTTTGGTATTGATGTCAACCGCTTCCATGATTTTCTCAATCTCCGGCTGAAAATCTTTAGTTAAAAGTACTTCTCTATTTTCTACTGCGTTCAAATTGGCCAAAACACCATACATTCCGTACGTTGGTGGCAATGTAATTACATTATCTATTTTTGGTTCGCAAAATGCTCTAAAAAGCAAATCTAGTACTTCGTCGCTTCCGTTACCTAATAAAATCTGATTTGATTTGACAAATTTTTGCTTTGCCAAAACCGCTTTTACATTTATTTGCTGTGGATCTGGATATCTATTTACGCCATTTTCAAACGGATTTTCATTGGCATCCAAAAATATCATTTCGGCTGTGTCAAAATCCTCAAATTCGTCTCTAGCAGAAGAATAGGGTTTCATGTTTTTTACATTATCCCGAATCAAATTATTTATATCAAAACTATTTTCCATCTTCAATTGCTTTTAATCGTAATGTAACTGCATTTTTGTGTGCTTGTAAACCTTCGGCTTCAGCCATAATTTCTATAGCTTTACCAATATTTAGAATCCCTTTCTCAGAAATTTTTTGGAACGTCATTGCTTTTGTAAAACTATCCAGATTAACACCGCTATAATTTTTAGCATAACCATTGGTTGGTAAGGTATGATTGGTACCCGAAGCATAATCACCTGCGCTCTCCGGTGTATAATTTCCTATAAAAATAGAACCTGCATTTTCAATTTCGTCAATATAAAAATCATCGTTGGCAGTGCATACGATAAAGTGTTCCGGTCCGTATTCGTTTATTAAATCCAAAGCGATGGTATCATTTTCTACAAAAATTAATTTCGAGTTAGCGATAGCTTTTTCAGCAATTTCTTTACGTGGTAATAGCTCTATTTGAAGTTGAATTTCCTCTTCAACGGCGTCAATCAGTTTTTTAGAGGTTGAAACTAAAATAACCTGACTGTCTGCTCCGTGTTCTGCTTGCGATAGTAAATCCGACGCTACAAAAGCGGGAACCGCAGTATCATCAGCCACAATCAATAATTCTGACGGGCCTGCTGGCATATCGATTGCCACGCCAAATTGTGTAGCCAATTGTTTGGCTACAGTTACAAATTGATTTCCTGGACCAAATATTTTATATACTTTAGGAATCGTTTCTGTACCAAATGTTAATCCTGCAATAGCTTGGATGCCTCCTACCTTTAAGATCTTTGTAACTCCGCATAAATTTGCTGCAAACAAGATAGCAGGATTTATGTTTCCGTTTTTATCTGGTGGAGAGCATAAAACAATCTCTTTACAACCTGCAATTTTAGCAGGAACTGCAAGCATCAGTACCGTTGAAAACAAGGGCGCTGTTCCTCCGGGAATGTATAAACCTACTTTTTGAATCGGTCTTTTCTCTTGCCAGCAATTTACGCCTTCGATCGTTTCAACAGCAACGCGTTCTGTTTTTTGAGCCGTGTGAAATTTGGTTATATTTTCTTTTGCTAATGCAATCGCTGCTTTTAATTCATCTGAAACAATTGCAATAGCAGCATCAATCTCCTCTTTTGAAACTTCGATTGTGTCAACTGCAACTCCATCAAAAAGCGACGTATATTTGGCGACAGCCTCATCCCCTTTTTTTTGAACTTCCTTGAAAATTTCTTTTACAGTAGCTTCAATATCGTCTACCGTTTTGGTAGGTCTTTCTAAAATACTGAACCACGTTTCTGGTTTTGGTTTGTATATTTTGTTCATTGTATTGTTTTTAACCGCAAAGTTCACAAAGGTTTTCGCAAAGTTCGCAATGAATTTTTACTAAAATAAGTTATACTCTAAAGTTCTTACAGTACCATTTTCTCAATTGGGCATACTAAAATTCCCTCGGCTCCAGCCTCTTTTAATTGATCGATAACGTCCCAAAAAGTATCTTTATCAATTACAGAGTGAACACTGCTCCAACCTTTTTGTGCCAATGGCAACACAGTTAAACTTCTTAAAACAGGTAAAATTTTACCAACTGCTTCAATCTTATCATTAGGAACGTTCATCAAAATGTATTTTGATTTTCTAGCTCTTAAAACCGACTCGATTCTGAATTTTAAAGTGTCGATAATTTTTTGAGATTCGGGACTTACTTTTGGCGAAACAGCCAAAACTGCTTCACTTTTAAAAATAACTTCCACTTCTTTTAAATTATTTTTAAACAAGGTACTTCCGCTAGATACAATATCTACAATAGCATCAGCAAGCCCAATGTTTGGGGCAATTTCTACCGAACCTGAAATTTGGTGAATGTCAACCGTAACACCTTTTGAATTAAAGAAATCCAATACTGTTTTAGGATAGGATGTAGCTATGCGCATTCCGTCAAGATCTTTTACAGAGTTGTACTCAAATGCTTTCGGTACAGCAACAGATACTTTGCATTTTGAAAAACCTAATTTTTGAATAACCTCAATATTTCCGCCTTTTTCAACCAATAAATTATCACCAACGATGGCAATATCTACTACGCCGTCCATTAAATATTGTGGAATATCTGAATTTCTTAAATAGAGAACTTCAAGTGGAAAGTTAGATGCTTCGGCTTTTAATTGGTCTATTCCGTTATCAATTGAGATACCAGCATCTTTTAGAATTTGAATGCTATCTTCGTTTAAACGACCTGATTTTTGAATTGCAATTTTTAATGTACTCATTTTTTTGTTTTTTTTAGAATGATAATGTTTGAGTACAATTTGAGGTAATAAAAAACCCGTTTGATGTACTCAAACGGGTTTTTAAATATGATGATTTACATGCATACCATTAACACATCGCTTGAGAGCAATAATGAAAATGATGATGATGTAATTGTATTGTAAACATTTTATACTTTTTGAATTTGATGCAAAGATAAAGGATTAATTATTTATAATCCAATTCTAAATATAACTTATTTCTTAAAAATTGTGAATTTTAATTGTTTTCACTTTTAATTTCAGAATTTCTTGGAGATGTTTCCTCTGCACTACCCGTCGTCTTTAAATAATTTTCTCTAATTTCTGTATGGCGAATTTCTCCTCCTGAAGTTCCTACCAATATGGACACATAAACTGCTGGAATTGCAATAATAACTGCTACCACAGAAATAAATTTAGCCTTGGCATGATTTTTTATATTTAGAATTATTCCTAAAACAGAAATTGCGCCTAGTAAATACAATACTATTGCTAATTTCTCTGCTAATTCCTCATGTTCGTGAATAATTGCTTTTCCTATTCCAGGGAAATCTTCCACCATTTCCTCCGCTCCTTCGCCGGTAAACATACTAAAAAAGCCAAAAATAGCTGCAATTACAAATAAAACATAAGCTGTATTTTGTACGGATTTGTTCTTGAGAACTAAGCTAGCGATTAAAATTCCGAGTCCAAGGATTGTTCCACAAATAGGGAAATGGTTTACAAATAGGTGTACGTGTGCGTCATTCATTATTTTAAAATTTTAGTTATTATTTAGTATTGATTTAAATTTGAAAAATATTATCCTGCCAAAGAAACGCCTATCCAAGAGCCAATTCCATACGTAATTCCGGCGGCGACCAATCCAAAAGAAACCTGTCTAAATCCAGAAAATAAAATACTTTTTCCTGTTAGTAAAGTGATAGCGGCTCCTATCCCAAAAAGCCCCACAACACTGCTTCCGACACTTAGTAAAACAGCATCTTTTCCTTCTAAAAACATAAAAGGATATAATGGAATAATCGCTCCAATGGCAAAAAGTACAAACGATGCTGCTGCTGCTTCCCATGCTGATCCGCCTAATTCTTCTTTGTCAATACCTAATTCCTCAGTGATAATGGCATCAATCGCAGTTTGCGGATTTTCAAAAGCTTTATCTGCCAATTTTTGTGCTTCGACCGCATTCATTCCTTTGGCTTGATACAATAAAACCAGTTCTTTTTTCTCTTCTTCGGGAGAAGCTTCCAATTCTTCTGTTTCTAAATCAATTTGGCGTTGGTTTAATTCTCGAGAACTTTGCACCGAAAGCCATTCACCTAATGCCATTGATATAGCACCTGCCAAAAGTCCTGCAATTCCGGTCAACAATATTGTATCATTAGAAACGGCTGCTCCTGCAACTCCCATGACCAAACTCATATTAGAAACCAATCCATCATTAGAACCCAAAACTGCCGCTCGCAAAGCATTTCCGCCTACGGATTTATGCCTGCTTTCAAATTTAGACAACAGCCCACCTGAAACATTTAGAGCAGTATTATTATTTACAGCTTCAATAATATTTAGGTGATTGTGTTCAAAACCGGTTGGTTTTTCACCCGTTTTAATTTTGTTTCGAACCGTGTTTTCGGCAAACTGTTTTTCTATTGAAGATAAGGAACTAATTATAGAGCTGTATCCAAAAATTTTACCCAACTTCAATTGAAATTTTGCTCTACTAGAGGGCAAAGGCATATTAAACTTCGGTTCCATTGTATGAACTTTATCTAACATGTGTTTCGCATGTCCCTTCTCGATTTCACCCAAACTTTGTAATACTCTCGAAAGATTTTCATCAGATTGAATGGCAGCAATACTATCATACAAAAAGGCGGTATCAACCTCTGTTTGCAACTGATCTTTAAGTTTATTCAAGTCCATTTTGTCTTATTTACTTTTTCAAATTAATAATTTTACATATCACTATTTTTGCATGATTCATTGTACTAATGTAAAGATTTTCATTTAAAATTATTCCATTTAGATTATAAATATAACAGTTATTCCTCTAAATTTTTCATTTTCATCAAAAGTGAATAAGACCCTTTTACAACAATATTTAAGTCATTTAAATCTTGATTCGAATCAAGTACCACATATCCATTTTCTGATGTTCCGGTTGTAACTTCTTTCATTTCAAAGAGCTTGTTTCCCCTGTCAATAAAGATATAATTCTTGTTTTCATAATTTACAATAGCTTCTGAAGGCAACACATTTGATTGCTGGCTGTTTAATTCAATTTCGGCATTCATATACATTCCAGGCAATAGTGTTTTATCGTATTTAGTAAAATGGCAATGCATTTCTGTGCTTTTGTTTTCTGAAAAATCTTTTCCGATAAGAATGATTTTGCCATAATGTTTTTTCTCCGGATCAGTGTTCGTGTAAGCAACTACGGATAGACCGATAACCATTTTATTAATATCTTTTTCGAATACAGTTAGTGCCAAATGAATATCGGAGGGATTTACAATTTCAAACAAGATATCACTTGGAGTTACATATTTTCCAATATTTACGTTTACTTTAGACACGTAACCGCTTATTGGTGAATACACATTGATACTTTTTGAAATGGTTTTTGTCGATACTTTATTTGGATTTATCCCTGCGAATTTTAATTTCTCTCCATAAGATTGCACCATTACCGATAGTGAATTGTATTCTGATTGTGCAAGTTGATATACTTTATCGCTGCTGGCCTTGCTCCTATTGAGTTCTTTTTGTCTTTCGAATTCAGATTTAGCATACCCAATTTTTGCTTTTGCCAAAAGGTAATCTTCCTGCAATTGAATGTATTGTTGGTCTTCAACAACGCATAAAACTTGTCCTTTGGTCACATACATTCCCTCTAAAAGTTTAGTGTATTTTAAATATCCTCCCATTGGAACACTTATAGACACTAAATTTTGAGGTGGAACATCTATTTTCCCATTTAATTTTAATAGTGATGAAATCTGTTTTTGCTCGATTTTCCCTGTTTCAATACCAGCATTTTTTATTTGTGCATCAGTAAGTGTTGTTGTGTTTTCAGTAGCAGGAGTAGCTTCTCCCGAAGCTTCGGGATCGTTTTCTGTTTTTTTATTACCACACGAGTACAGAAAAAACAACCCTATTAAAGTAATGACTGTATTTTTCATTTATTTTGATATTAAATTTTCTAATTTAAGAATTGTTTCATTGAATTTTCTAACTGTTTCAATATAGTTACTTTGAATTTCTGTATTTTGATTGATCAGCATTACCCATTCTAAATAATTGATGTCACCATTGATGAATTTATCATTAGCGGCTTTAGTTACCAAATCTACATTCTTTAACGCCTTACTTTCGAAATAAGAAATAGTTTCTTCGTGTTTTTTCGCTTCTTGAATGAATTCGTTATACTGACTTTGTAACTTTATTTTTTCATTAGTCAAATTATTTTCTGCAATTTGACTGTTGATTTCTAATGCTTTTTGTCTGTTTTTAATGTTTGAATTGAAAAGCGGTAGCGCCACTCCAAATTGTCCGTATACACCATTATAGCCGTCTTGAAAAGACGTTTGTGTTTTGAATGTCTGCCAGTAAACACCGCCTATTAATTCGGGTAATTTTTTTGATTTTTCAAGTAAAATTTGCGCTTTGTTACTATTTACTTCTTGCTCAAATAATTTTACACTGGGTTGATTGTCGGTAGCATTTTTTTCTAAATTTTCATCAAAATCCATTTTGAATGTATCTGAAACCGGGATAAAGTCTTTATCGGTGTTCAGGACATATTTGAAATGCAATTGTTTCATTTTATAATCACTTTGTAATTCTAGAAGTTGCATTTTTATTTGCCCTGATTGATTTTCGGCAGTTGCTTTTTCTAATATATTGCTTTCTCCTTTCTCAAAACGCAGCGTTGATTTTCTTAAAAATTCAACATAAATACTATCACTTTTCAGCAATAATTTTTCTTTTTCTTTGAGATAAATCATTTCATAAAACAGTGTATTTACTTGTCTGCTTAATTCTTTTTTCTGTAATGCTTCGTTCCATTTGCCAGTTTTTGCTTCTTCAATTAGCAGTTGTTTCTGCTTTTTGTAAATTGTTGGGAACTTAATTGTTTGCGAAACACCAATTTTTATATCATTAACATTACTGTTAAACTGACCGTACTCGCCAATAATTCCTGTATTGAAAATATCGTAGCCTGTCTTAGTCATCTGTTGCAAATATTCAGAATTTAGTTTTGCGTTTTTAATTTTTATATTGTTTGAAATAGCAGTTTCAATGGCTTTCTCAATTGAAATTTTTTCCTGAGCATCTGCGTTTTGAAAAGAAAAAAACAGTCCCAATACAAGTATTGTTGTAATTGATTTCATCTTTTTCGGTTTTAATTGAATTCCTTTTTCAAACATGATATATAAAATTGGTAAAACAAATAAGGTTAAGAAGGTGGCCACCAATAATCCTCCAATCACAACAGTCGCCAATGGTTTTTGTACTTCGGCTCCGGAACCGTTGCTTAATGCCATGGGCAAAAATCCTAATGAGGCTACAAATGCGGTCATTAAAACTGGGCGTAAACGTATTTTAGTTCCTTGTAAAACAATCGCTTTTAAATCGGTTTCGCCTGATTTTCGAATACTATTAAATTCTGCAATTAATACCAAGCCATTCAGAACTGCTACACCAAATAAGGCTATAAAACCGACTCCTGCACTGATGCTAAACGGCATTCCACGCAACGCTAAAAAGAAAATACCTCCAATTGCAGAAAGTGGAATCGCGGAATAAATCAATAATCCTTGTCTAACGGAATTGAATGCAAAATAGAGCAAAATAAATATTAGTAATAGTGAAACAGGAACAGCAATCATCAAACGGTTTTTGGCTTCGTTTAAGTTTTCAAAAGCACCACCATAAGTTGGATAGTAGCCCGCAGGAAATTTAATCTTAGCCTCTACTTTTCCTTGTAGTTCTTTTACGATGCTTTGTACATCTCGGCCACGAACATTAAAACCAACCACAATTCTACGTTTGGCGTCTTCTCTTTGTATTTGATTCGGACCTTCGGTAATTTCAACTTTTGCCAATTGGGATAGCGGAATTTGCAAACCATTTGCTGTTGGAATTAATAAATTTTGAACATCAGCCAAATCCTGACGTTTTTCGCCCTCTAAACGAACCACTAAATCAAATCGTTTTTCGCCTTCGTATACGACACCGGTGCTTTGTCCTGCAAAAGCGGTATTTACTATTCGATTGATATCCTGAATATTCAATCCGTATTGCGCAATAGCCGCTCGATTGTAGTCAATTACTACTTGAGGCATTCCAGTAACAGTTTCAATATAAAGGTCAGATGTACCCTCGACTGTATTTACAATTTTACCTACTTTATTGGCATATAAAGCCAGTGTATCTAAGTTTTCTCCAAATATTTTACACACAACATCTTGCCTTGCGCCAGTCATTAACTCATTAAAACGCATTTGTACCGGATATTGAAAACCGTAGGAAACACCGGGAACGGCTTCTAGTTCTTTTGCCATTTTTTCAGATAATTCATCAAAAGTTTTGGCAGATGTCCATTCGCTTTTGTCCTTTAAAATGATCATCATATCGCTGGCATCTATAGGCATTGGATCTGTAGGTACTTCGCTGCTTCCTGTTTTGCCTACAATTTTCTCTACTTCGGGAAATTTTTCTAGTAGTATTTTTGCCCCTTGGGAAATGGCTGTCATTGAAGTTTGCAAATTACTTCCAGGTAAAACCCTTGTTTCAACTGCAAAATCGCCTTCTTCTAATGATGGCATAAATTCACCACCCATAAAAGAAAGTGTAATCAGTGCTAAAACAAATAATCCCAAAGTTGCAGCAATAATTGTTCGTGGAATTCCCAATGCTTTATTTAAAAGAGGTTGGTAGAAATTTTCTAATTTCTCCATCATTCTATCTGAAAAAGTTTTTTTATGCGTTATGTTTTTATTCAAAAATAAAGCAGTCATCATGGGAACATAAGTCAGTGACAATACAAAAGCACCAAATAATGCAAATGCAATGGTTTGTGCCATTGGCAAAAACATTTTTCCTTCAATACCTCGCAAAGTAAAAATTGGAATGTATACTATCAAGATAATCAACTCTCCAAATACGGATACATTACGCATTTTTATTGACGTTTCCAATACGGTATTATCCATTTCTTGCTGTGTAATTTGAGACGTTTTTCTGCTGTGTAAACTAAACAAACAAGCTTCTACAATAATAACGGCACCATCTACAATTAATCCAAAATCTAATGCTCCTAAACTCATTAAATTACCGCTAACACCAAACATATTCATCAATATGACTGCTATTAGCATAGCTAAAGGAATAACTGAGGCAACGATTAATCCGGCTCGCAGGTTCCCCAAAAAGGAGATTAAAACAAAAAGTACAATTAATGCTCCTTCCAATAAGTTTTTTTCTACTGTTGAAATAGAATTATTCACCATTTTTGTTCGGTCTAAAAATGGTTCAACAATAACACCTTCAGGTAAGGTTTTCTGGATTTGCTCAATACGTTCTTTAATTTTTTTGATAACCACATTACTGTTGGCGCCCTTTAACATCATCACTACAGCACCCGAAACTTCGCCAGATTGCACTCCTTTTTTATTAAAAGTCATTGCTCCGTAACGGATAGCATTCCCAATTCTAACATCAGCTACATCCCCAATAAATAAAGGACCTCCGCAACTGGTGTTCTTAACAGAAATGTCTTTTATATTTTCGATAGTATTAATCAATCCTTCGCTTCGGATGTATAACACTTTAGGACCTTTTTCGATATAAGCACCGCCCGTATTTTGATTGTTTTTTTCTAATGCTGTAAATACATCCGTAATTGAAATATTATACGATTGCAATTTATTAGGGTCAATGGCAATTTCAAATTGTTTCAATTTCCCACCGAAACTGCTAACCTCTGCAACACCTTCAACGCTTAATAATTGACGGCGAACAATCCAATCCTGAATGGTTCTCAATTCGGTTACATCGTATTTTTTCTCGTAACCTGGTTTGGTTCGAACAGCATACTGGTAAATTTCACCTAGTCCAGTAGTTACTGGTGCAAGAAATGGATCGCCAATACCTTTGGGGATTTGGTCTTTAACCGCACTTAATCGTTCTGTTACTTGTTGTCTTGCCCAATAGACATCAGTAGCATCATTAAAAACAATGGTAATCACTGATAAACCGAAACGAGAAAAACTTCGAATTTCTTTCAGTCCAGGAATATTACTGTTGGCTTGCTCTATTGGAAACGTAATCAGTCGTTCAATATCAGATGAACCAAGTGATGGTGCTGATGTGATAATTTGAACTTGATTATCCGTAATATCGGGAACGGCATCGATTGGTAATTTGGTAAATTGATAACTTCCGTATCCAATAAGGGCAATAATAAAAAGACCAATGATGAGTTTATTTTTTATTGAAAACTCAATGATTTTATTCAACATAATTTATATATATTAATTATTTTTCAAAGAATATGCTGTAATACGAATACTCATCAAAGTATGTACGAAGATGAATTGTAATGAAGCAATAAATAATTAACACTGTTTTGGTGGTTTCCAAATAGATAGTAAAACTCTTGAAGAAAAATAATATTGTAAAAAAGCTATTTTTTGTGGTTCTTTAAAATAATAATTCGGAATAAATTTGAATAGTTTTATTTCTATGTTTATTGCTAAATTTTGATTAAATGAAAAGTCCGAATGACTATGAAAAGGTAAATCTTGATGGTCGTCGTGTTTCTCATCATGATGTTTGTCTAAATAATGATCCGCCAAGAAATGGATGAGAGTAATATCTTTTTGATTATAAGTGTGCTTAATAAAATGTGAAATCAAAATAGGAAATCGTAAGCTATCCTCAACAACAAAAGGAATCGTTAGTTGTAGGCAAATAATTAAAGTTACTATGTTTTTTATAAATTTCACAAAACAAATATAAGTCCTTTTTTGATTTTATTTTAAATGATGTACTATCCTAAACCTAGACGCATTCGGTTCCTTTTTTTAAAGAAAATTAAATAATCTGGTTGGTTTTTGTAAAATAGTAAATGCATAATTTCAGAATTAAGCAGATGCAATTAATTAGAGTCCAAAAGTAAGGTTTTAAGATAGATATTGCCTTAAGAACTACGTAAGGTGTGCTTCAAATAATCTTAAAATAATGGTTGTTCCTTTGTTTTCTTGACTGGTAATAGCAATATCAATGTTGAGTAAAGTACAGAATCTTTTTACAATAGAAAGTCCTAATCCGGTGCCCTTAATTTCAGGATGACTATTCGATTGGGATCGGTAAAATTGATTAAAGATTTTGTCAATATCTTCGGCTGCAATCCCGATGCCCGTATCACTAATATGACATTCAATTATTGAATCAATTTCTTTCAATACGATTACTAAGTTTCCGTATTGATTAGAATATTTTAAAGCGTTCGATATTAAATTATTAATTATTATCGAAAATAAATACCCGTCTGTTTCTATGTAATGTTCCGCCGAAAAACTGGTGCTAACATTAATTTTCTTGCTTTGAATGATTGCTGAAAACCGAGAAATAGTATCTAAAAATAAGGCATTTAAATATACTTTTTCTGTTTTTAGCGTTTGTTTTTGATTTTCAAAACGAGCTAATAATAACAATTGATCCACTAAATTGTTTAAACGATTAACTTCATTGACACAAAAGTTTATTTTCTCTACATATTCGGCATGCTCTCTGGGCTTTCTAATCAATACTTCAAGCGTACCTTTAATTACAGTTAAAGGAGTTCTTAATTCGTGCGATGCATCTGAAGTGAATTGTTTTTCGCGTTCCACCGTGGTTTCAATACGATCTAATAAATGATTTATTGTTTGAGACAAAACGTACAATTCATCCTGCTGTGGAGGTAGCGCAATGCGCGAAGTAAGGTTGTCTTTTGTAATATCATTGGATGTTTTTATAATTGAAGAAATGGGCTTTATAAAACGACCTGCAATAAAACGAGCTAGAAAAAAGAGTACAATTAAAATTATGGGATAGCTAATAATCAATACTTCAGATATATTATCAAGAACCATTGTAGAGTCTTCAAGTGACATAGCAACGATCAGATAACCAATAACTTTAGATTTATTGTAAATGGGAACTTGCATTTGCCTGATGGCACTATTGGCTAGAACATCGTCATAAAGTACATTTGAAACATGCTTAGGATCATAAGATAAAGTCTTATTTTTAAGATTTGGTGACTTTTCGATAAGTTTTCCATTTTGATCAATAAACTGAATAAAAACGGGATTCACATCAAGTGTGTTGTGTTCGCGTTCCTTCCATTCCTCTTTGTGAATCAAATGAAATGTATTGCCAACGATTTCGATTTCGGTTAAATGCTTGTCTGCCTCGCTTTTGATATCCGTATTGACATGAGTGTTCACACTAAATTTCACAATAGAATATATAATACAAAAAACTGCTACAATCAATAAAGCTGTGGTGACAATATAATTGAGAGCAATTCTGTTTTTAAATGAAAGTTGTTGCATTTTTATTTAATCATTAGCAATATAGCCTACTCCTCGGACAGTTTTTATATTGTCTTGTTCATTTTTTAAATTCAATTTTTTACGAATAGCATTCATAAAAACATCAATAACGCCCGTATCGTACTCAAAATGAATGTCCCAAACATCCTCAATAATTTGTGTTCTGGTGCAAACTTTACCTTTATTTTTAATTAAGTAGGTCAAAAGCTCAAATTCGCGTTGTGTAAAAGCTACTTCAGTTTCATTCACCAAGACGCGATGTTTTGCAATATCAATTGTAACACTCCCCAGCGTAAGGTTTGTAGCTTCACCTTGATTCCTAAAATGAACTTTAATACGTTCTAATAATTCATCAAAACTAAAAGGTTTTTTTATATAATCATTGGCTCCTGCTTTTAATCCTTCAATGGTTTCTTGAACCGTATCTCTAGCAGTCAAAAAAATAATTGGGGTAGTATTGTTTTTTAATCGTATGGCTTTACAAAGTTCTAAACCTGTCATTTTGGGCAACATCCAATCTAATAAAACAAGGTCAAAGTTTTGCTTTTGGATTTTCTCAAAAGCAATACTCCCATCAGCAGCGCTGCTCACGGTGTAGCCCTCTTCTTCTAAGCCTTGTTTCAAAAACTGAATAATCCCAGCCTCATCCTCTACAATTAATACGTGCACTTCTATTTTTTTGTAAAATTAAGCTTTATTACTCAATGCATTTAAATGCAACCTTTGCAATGTCAGTAGGAAGCATATTAAACAGTATCTATGAATCAATGCTACCAAAAACGACAGATTTCAACCGTCTTAAGTGAAATAACTTAAAAAAATACCTGCGTCCTTTCATGAAAAGGAATAAAAACTTGCTGTGTTTTTCTGTTTATCTCGCCTTTAAATTCTTTGTAAAATTATTTATTTTACTGGTTACTAGTTTGTCCAACAGCCATTCTTAAGTTAATATTAATCTTATTGCTAACATTAAGCAAATCTTAAAATAATAATACATTAATAAAAGTTACTTTTACGATAAAAAATAAAATATGAAGCTTTATAAGATAACGTCGCCTTTCAATTATTTACTATTGTTATTTGTCAGTATTAGTTTTATTGTTCGGTTCATTTTATTTTTTCATCCCATTACGCAAACCTCCTTTACTGCTTTCGAGACTTTTTCAGTATTCATTTTTGGATTCCTTTCGGATGTTTTAATTTTTGTGCTCTTGAGTTTATTTTTATGGCTTTACCTTCTATTTATATCAAATGCTAAATACTATTCCCCATATGGATATGTAATTCTGGGGCTCTTTGTGGCACTTCTTTGTTACGTAGCTTTCGGCAATACGATCTTGAACGAATATGGTAGCGCATTACCAAAAATTGCAATTGGTTTTCTGTCTATCAAAACAATCCTTTTTGGCCTTTTACTTTTTCTACCGAAATACCGAAATGCTATTCGGTTTTGGTTGTTTTCTTTTGTTATACTTTTATATGTTTTACTCATTTTGCAAAATGGAATCAGTGAATACTTCTTCTGGAATGAATTTGGTGTACGTTACAATTTTATTGCAGTCAATTATTTAATTTATACTAATGAGGTAATTGGAAATATAATGGAATCTTATCCCGTTATTCCATTGTTTTCGGCTTTGTTTGCATTAGCGGGATTCATTACGTATTTCATTGTCCAAAAATCAAAAAACTATATTGAAAACATTCTTTCTTATATACAAAAAATTAAAATATCAGGAATCTATCTCTTGCTTTTTGGCCTTGCATTGCTTGCCTTACCTTATTTATCAACGAAAGAAAACTCGCGAAATGTATTTGCGAATGAGTTACAAGCCAACGGAATTTATAAATTCTATTTTGCGTTCGTGCACAGCGAATTGGACTACTTCAAGTTTTACAAAACGATACCAGCTCAAGAAGCATTTTCTCAGTTAAAGCAACAAATTCCCAATATTACAGAGAATAGCTCTTTGCGAGACATCCAAAATGTAGCTGCTGAACAACATAAAAATGTAGTTTTAATCACGATTGAAAGTTACAGTGCTGAATTCATGAAAATGTATGGTAATCAAAATGCTATTACTCCCTTTTTAGATAGTTTGGCTTCCAAAAGTTTGGTTTTCACCAATCTTTACGCAGCAGGAAATAGAACCGTGCGAGGTCTTGAAGCCGTAACATTATGCTTTCCTCCTACTGCAGGCGAAAGTGTTGTAAAGCGCGAAGACAATAAAAATAAATTTTCAACAGCGAGCATTTTCAAGCAAAAGGGATATGCTGTTAAATTCATGTACGGAGGCGATGCTTTTTTTGACAATATGGAAGATTTTTTCACAGGCAATGGCTATGATATTGTAGATAAAAAAACATTTGAACCTAAAGAAATTACTTTTTCAAATATTTGGGGTGTTTGTGACGAAGATATGTATCACAAGGCTATTAAAATTATGAATCAAGAAGCAAAAACAGGTCAACCGTTTTTCAATCACATCATGACAGTAAGTAATCACAGACCTTTTACCTACCCGAACGGTAAAATTGACATTCCTGGCGATGCTAAATCTCGTGATGGTGGAGTGAAGTATACGGATTATGCCATGCGTAAATTTTTTGCAATGGCACAAAAAGAGCCTTGGTTTGCTAACACCATTTTTGTAATTCTAGCTGATCATTGCGCATCAAGTGCAGGAAAAACAGAATTACCGGTTGATAAATATCGTATTCCAGCCATGATTTACAGTCCTGGTTTTATTGCACCAGCGCAATACACTAACTTAATGTCACAAATTGATTTTATGCCTACGGTATTTGGTCTTTTAAATTTTGATTACCAAAGTAAATTTTATGGACAAGACGTTCTTAAAGCAGACTATAAACCAAGAGCTTTGATTGCTACCTATCAAGATTTAGGGTTAATAAAAGATAATGTTTTAACCATTATTTCACCAAAACAGAGAGTTAAACAATTTGAGTTGCGTTTAAAAACAGATCAAAAAGTGGCTCCAATTTTTCAAATTTATTACGATCAACTTCCACTAAAAAAAGAAAGAGCTGATCTAGTGAAAGAAACAATTTCCTACTACCAATCGGCATCAGATATGCTTAAGAATAAAAAATACCAAAAAATAAATTAGCATAAAAAAAGCGGGTGAAACATTAGTCTCGCCCGCTTTTTTTAAATAATACTATAGCTTTATTCTTTATCGCTTGTTAGTCCAAAAAGATTTCCTTTAGAGTACGTCTTCATGTCTTTTTTTAACAATTTAATGTTTCTCTTAGTTAATTCAGGAGTATCTAAACCACTCAAATCAGGTTTACCAGCATTTACCCAAGCCGTGTACCAAAAACTTGCGGTGACTGTTATGGCTTTTCGCATTTGCTTTTCAACCATACCATTCATATCTGCATGCAATTGTTTAGCATATTCATCGGAATAAAGGGTTCCTCCGTATTTATTTTTCACAATTTCACCAGCAGCATCGGTAACAAATATTTTGTTTTCAGGTGTCGCGGTTCTTAATTTTTTATCAATAGCAAGTAAGGGCTCTACTAAGCTGTGTGTATAAAAAATCAGATCCCAAGTAGCTTTCTCCACATTTTCTAAATAAACACCTTGTGGAACGTTAAACTTGTAATCCTTTGCAAACAACTCTGGCAAACGACTTTCCCACAAAGAGTGAATTCCTTTTTGATTGGTGTTTTGACCATCATGATTGTCAGAAGTATGCAAAGGCATGTGACCATCTGCAATATAATGACCTAAATCACCCGCAATAAATAGTATTTCGTTTTTTCTTTTGTCTTTGAAAGCTTTAGTTAATTTCGCCATCAAATCTTGAATATGCCACGGCAAGATTCCATTTTTAGTTAAAAACTTTTCGTCATATTTTGCTTTAGCTTCTTCCATTGTTTTAGGAAAAGTTTCTACTGCACCATAATTTTCCATGTCAAAATAATGACGTGGTGGTTCCGCTTTATCATTGATTACATTTCTTCTCAAATCAGGAACGGTAGATTCTTGCGTGATGAAATCGATGTGATTGTAAAAAAAAGTCTGCAAAGGTTTTGGCAATGCCATAACAGCTGCTCTGTTGATACGTTCATGTCCTATTATCCCCCAAGAAACAAGAAAAAAGGTAATGCAAATTGCAGATAATGCAATAAATGTAGGCTTAACTCTAAAATTTTTCATTAAATTTATTTTTTTGAGCCACAAATATATTTCATTAAATCGTGATACGAAAAATTTAGCTTTAAGATTCTGTTAATTAAAAATGAAAACTTATAAATATGTTTAGACATCAAGGAAAAAACAGAACTTTTATACACAATCTTCGTTTAGCCACTTTATTATCTTTTGTAGCTGGTATTGTAAATGTTACGGGAGTTTTATCGGTACAAACATTAACAACAAATATTACTGGACATTTTGCCTATTTTGCCGAAGAAATCATGAAGCGAGATTATGCAGCCGCAATACCCTTTTTTGTATTCACTGTCTTCTTTTTGTTTGGTGCTTTTACATCTAATTTTTTGGCAGAATTAATTTCGAGAAAACATCCTAATTTATCTCATGTGATTCCTATTGCACTAGAAATAATTGTTTTAATTGGGGTTGGGATTTTCGGAGTACAATCATCATTGTCTAGTTCAGAGGGAAAATGGATTACTTTTGCGATGCTTTTTGCGATGGGAATACAAAACTCTTTGGTAACAAAAATTTCTCAATCTACCGTCCGTACAACCCATTTAACAGGACTTTTTACTGATTTAGGAATAGAACTGTCGCAATTGTTCTTTTATAAAAAATCCGAAGAAAACAAAAAACTAAAAACCAATATTTACCTCCGATTATCGATTATTATTTTCTTTTTTATTGGTTGTATTTCGGGTGGTTTTCTTTTTAATTTATTGCAAATGAAAACACTTTTTGTCGCTGCAACCTTTTTGTTGTTTGCCCTTTTGTATGATTATATCCGAGTGCAATTTTATGTGATCAAAAGAAAAACCTTTCGTCAAAAAGACTATTTTAAATAAATAATCGAAATCAAAGTTGCAATTGCAATGAATGTCCAAAGCAAAATGCCCTGTGCAAGCGGTTTTAATCCTACTGACTTCAATACATTTCTATTTAGTCCAGCACCAATCAAAAACAAAGTTATTGTCAAACCTATCTTAGAAGCAGAAGCCAAGTGTGGGCCTAAAATCTCCATTTCTGGCCAATAAGTATTAGCAATCATCGCCAAAATAAACCATCCAATAAAGTATGGAATTTTTAGCTTCCCAGATTTATTCTTAAAAATAAATGCCGTAATCAATGCTACAGGAATAATCCATAAGGCACGGGCTAATTTTACGGTTGTGGCTATTTGCAAGGCTTCGGTGCCAAATTTACTCGCTGCTCCAACCACAGAACTCGTGTCATGAATAGCAATGGCACACCATAGTCCGAACTCTCTTTGAGATAAATCCAAATAATTACCCACTGCCGGAAATAAAAACAGCGCTACCAAATTCAGAATAAATATAACTCCTAAAGCTACAGAGGTTTGTTTTTCATTCGATTTGATTACCGGAGCAATAGCTGCGATTGCACTTCCCCCACAAATGGCAGTTCCACAAGAAATCAAGTGAGAAGTTTTCTTTTCAATGTTCAACCATTTGCCAATAAAAGTTCCAAAAATTATAGTACTCAAAATAGAACCAATTGTAAACAAAAAACCATCTTTTCCGGCAGCTAAAGCACTATTTACATTCATTCCAAAACCCAATCCAACAACTGATATTTGCAATAAAACATTCGTTGCCTTATGATTGAGATGCAAATAAGGATGCCCAAAAAGATTGGCAACAAGCAAACCTAAAACTAAAGCAATGGGTGGAGTCACAAAAGATGATGCACATAAAAAAAGCAAAACACCAAAAATGAATTGCTGTAATTTGGTGTTTACTCTAAAAAAAATAAAAGATTCTTCTTGAATTGCTTTTTGATGCTTTTCCAATGTAACGTTGTTGAATTAGTACCGAACAAAGGTCATCAGAAAAATCTATTTAAGCCAATCGCAAATTATAATCCGTTATAACTTTAAGTTATAATAATTAGAAATGTTTTGGATAAATAAATCTGACAATGAATCTGTTTTACCTTGCAAAGTTATGATATAGAAAAAACGTTCGATTGTCAAATCTGTAATGTCTAATATTGCTAATTCATTGTTTTGAAGTTCTTTTTGTATGGCATGAATCGATATAAAAGCCACACATTCAGAATTCATTAAATAGGATTTTATACTTTCGGTGCTGCCTAATTGCATTTCAATCTGTATTTCAGATACTTTAATATTAAATGGTTTTAATGCAAATTCAATAACTTCAAGTGTTCCAGAGCCTTGTTCTCGCATTAAAAAACGCATCTTTTTAAGCGCTTCTTGGGTAATCTCGTTTAGATTTACTAAAGGGTTGGAACTCTTACATACTAAAACTAATTCGTCTTTTAAAAATTCGGTATATTTAATAGATTTATTTTTAGATTGCCCTTCGACAATTCCTATTTCAATTTCTTGTTGTAGTAAAGCATTTTCTATTTGTTCCGTATTTCCATTTAGTAAACTCACTTTTATGTCTTGTAGTTTTTGATGAAAACGGGCTAAAAGTGGCGGAATTATATACTGAGAGATTGTCGTACTAGCACCTATTCGCAACAACCCAGAACGTTGATTGATTAAGGTATTCATATCAAAATCGATGTCACGATAGACTTCAAAAATATTTTTGGCGTGTTTCAATAATACGTCTCCAGCAACTGTCAATGTAATTTTAGAACCGTTTCTATTAAACAACTTGATTTTATAGTATTCTTCTAATTCCTGAATGTGCTTTGAAACTGCGGGCTGTGTTATAAATAATTCGTTAGACGCCTTTGTAAAGCTCAATCGATTGGCAACAGTATAAAATACTTTTAGTCTAAAATCCATTTTGTATTTTATTAAAGTAAACCGTTGTATTTTCGAACAAACCACTCGGTTGCCAGAACAATCAAAATTAGAATCAATAACCAAATCCAATCTATCAAAGGCGTTTTGGTTATTACATTCTTCTGAATAGCTTTGTAGTCCTCATTTTCTAAAAGTGATTTTATTAGCGCATCAACCTGATTTGGAAAATAAATTTTCCCTTGTGTTTGCGCAGCTAATTGAGTCAATTTCTCTACATCTGGATTAACGAATTGCTTTTCGATATCAAAAGCTAGGATTTCAAAACTACTGGAATAAGTAGTTTTCGAATTTAATTCTTTTACTGTAAACGCATAGGAACCTGCTTTAAGTCCTTCTAGATTAACTTTATAAGCATTATTTCCTTTTAATAAATCGTAATTTTTAGTTTGCTTGGTTTTAGTATTGGTTACAGCAATATTCAAACGGGCTTTTTCATCAAACTCATAATTTTTATTAAAATATTGCGCTGTAATTTCAATAGCTTCCCCTGAATTGTAAAAGCTTTCGTGTTCTACCACTAGCGATTTTTTAGTAGCATTCGAAGCTAGAAACTGAATAATCTTATCCATGAAAGCATCATATTTTTCAAAAGATTGATTATTTATGTGAGTTTGCAATCTCCATTTCCAACTGTTTTCCCCAAAAAGATATGCGTTTCGCTTACCTTGATTTTCTGCAAAAGCCAATAATGGCGCATTCGTATCGATATTTCTAATTTTAGACGAAAGCAAAATTGAAACAGAACCTTTTGTTGTAATCGTTCCAAAAGCATTTTGTAAAGGGGGTAAATTTTCAAACCCAATATTATCAATTGCAAACAAATTAAACTGTCCATTAAATACAGACAAATAATCTTCTTTTTGGCCACTCATTTTAAAGCTTAAATCATTTTGCTGTTGGTTCAAAAAATTAAAATCAGTATTGTTTCCAGTAATAATAAATGTATTGATTCCAGCGCTTTTATTTGAATCAAAAATAGTTTTAAATTCAGTTGTTGGCTGGTATAAAATTAAAACATTATAATCTTGTAATGATTTGATTTCATCTGGTTTAAAAATAGTTACTTTACGCTGTACATTAGATTCAATAGCTCTTTTTAGTGCTCCTAAATCAGGATGATTTATAGTAGATATAATAGCAATATTTGTCTTTTGGTCAAGTATTTCAACAGCGAAATTTTTGGTGTTATTATAGGTGTTTTTTTCTTTTACTGTGGATGAAATAGTAGCTTTAAAAACCTGTACTCCTATTTTATCAGCCGGTAAAACTACCTGTACAGTTGCCGTTTTTTTTGATGGTGAAAAGGCAAATGATTGTTTGCTTAAAACGGAATTCCCCTGAGATATTATAAAATCAGCCGTTGTGTTTTTAGTTCCCGAATAGTGTAAAAAGGCTTCTACCGGGAATTTATTCTTGTAAAAAGCGTATTTGTTTACATTGAGCTGATTGATTTTTAAATCAAAAAAAGTTGTTGTATCGCCTACAATTAAGGGATATACTTTATTTATTGCATCAAAACTGTATACATAATCATTTCCCGAAGTTTGATTCCCATCTGAAATTAAAACTATCGGATAACTCGTATTCTTGTAGATACTTTTTAAATTTTTGGCAACAAGATCTATATTGGTTTGAGTTCCCTTAAAATCAAAATTTTCTGCGGGTTCAAAATCATCGGAGAATTGATACGTTTGTACGTCAAATTTATCTTGTAAATCTAAATTTGATTCTATTTTTTCATGTAATTCCAGTACATTTTCATTGGCTTTGAGAAACGCAATAGAACTTGAATTGTCTACAATTATAGGCAAAGGTGTTTTTACAGTTTCTAGTGTGTTTTTGGTCAGTATTGGATTTATTAACAACAATAAAATACCAAAAATGGATAAAAAACGTAAAAAAGCCAAAAACCAACCGATTTTCGATTTGTTTTTGGCCTTATAAATGTATTGAAAATACGACAAACTGCCTGCTATTAATACAGAAATAAATAATAATAGTAAAGTGTTTGTTGTCATTCTTATTTTATTTTAAATGATGAATTTTAAATTTTAAATTGTCATCATTTATAATTCATCATTTATAATTTATAATTATTTTAAGTAAGCATTCCACCACACACATTCATCACTTGTCCGGTTACATACGCACTCATATCCGATGCAAAAAACAAACAAGCATTAGCAACATCTTCGGTGGTTCCACCGCGTTTTAATGGAATTCCCTCTCTCCATCCTTTTACCACATCTTCGTTTAATTTAGCCGTCATTTCCGTTTCTATAAATCCTGGTGCAATTACATTACAACGAATATTACGAGATCCTAATTCTAAAGCCACTGATTTTGAAAAACCAATAACGCCCGCTTTTGAAGCAGCATAATTCGTTTGTCCAGCATTTCCTTTTACTCCTACAACAGAACTCATATTAATAATAGAACCCGAACGTTGCTTTAAAAACGTGCGCTGAATGGCTTTAGTCATATTAAAAACCGATTTTAGATTTACATCCATGACGTTGTCAAAATCTTCTTCAGACATGCGCATCAACAAGTTATCTTTAGTAATTCCGGCGTTATTGATAAGTATATCAACAGTTCCAAATTCAGCTAAAACGGCATCTACAAAAGTTTGTGCTTCATTAAAATCAGCAGCATTAGATTGATATCCTTTGGCTTTAATACCTAAAGCATTCAATTCTTTTTCTAAAGCTTCCGCAGATTCTACTGATGAACTGTATGTAAAAGCAACATTTGCACCATGTTGAGCAAAAACTTCTGCAATTCCTTTTCCTATTCCACGACTTGCACCAGTAATAATGGCAACCTTTCCTTCTAGTAATTTCATATTCAAAAATTAGTTTATTTTTTATTTGAAGCTATTCCTGCTATCCATTACAATCTTTTCTATTTTTAAAGAAAAAATAGAAAAGGATTTTCATTGCTATCAGGGCTATAAGCGACTTGCCAAATATATACTATTTCCTTTTTTAAAAAAAATTTCACTTTCATTAAGCGTCATAAAATTACTTTATACATGAAAATAACGCCCTACTAGCTTATCCCAAAACGAACTGTAAATGGCAATCAGGGTAAAAACAAACAAAAATAAATGATACCAAGCATTACCAATCAAGTCAAAGAAATTCAATTTACCATTAGCGTAACTTAATATCAGTAATACTTGCGCTCCATAAGGTAGAACGCCTTGTATAACGCAAGAAAAAATATCTAAAATTGTGGCTGTTTTTCTTGGGTTAAGGTCATATTCATCATTAATTTCTTTGGCAATTGGTCCTGTGATTACAATAGAAACCGTATTATTAGCAATAGCTAAATTAGCAAAACCCACTAAGGTACCAATTCCTAGTTGAGCTGATTTTTTACTTTTGATTAATTTTTTAATTTGTACCAGTAAATACGTGATTCCTCCCGCCTTTTCTACTAATGCGGCTAAACCACCTGTAAGCATAGAAAGTAAAAAAATATCAGTCATGCTTGTAAATCCCTCATAACACTTTTGAGTAAATTCCATTATAGTAAATAAACCGCCCAGATAACCAATTATCCCTGCTAAAAGTGTTCCTATAATTAAAGTATAAAAAACGTTGATACCCACCACCGCTAGAACGATTACAACAATATAGGGCACAATTGCAATCCATGAAAAATCAGTTCTTGCAATAGCTACAGCAACAATATCAGAATTTAATCCTAAATAGAAAAATACTAAAATAGTTAATAGTGCCGCTGGAAAAGCAATAAACAAATTGATCTTAAATTTATCTTTCAAATCACATCCCAGCGATTGTGTGGCTTCAATCGTCGTATCTGAAATCATCGATAAATTATCCCCTAGCATAGACCCGCCTAATAAAGCTCCTGAAATTAAGGGCAAAGAGGCTCCGCTTTTATCTGCAAGCGAAACTGCGATAGGTCCAATAGCAACAATGGCTCCAACTGATGTTCCCGTAGCAGTAGATAAAAAGGAAGCGATCAAGAAAATCCCCAACGGAAAGTAAGCAACATCGATTGTATTGATGCCAAGATTCACTACCGCATCAACACCGCCCATTGCTTTACTTACCACTGCAAATGAACCAGCTAATAAATAAATCAAACACATAGTTATGATTTTACTATCACCACAACCAGCAATTAGAGTATCAATTTTTTCGTTTGTAGATGATTTATACAATAAAAATGCAGCTATTATTCCAATTAGAACTGCTACGGGCGAAGGAAAAGCATAAAAATCATTCAAAATGATTCCAGCTCCTAAAAACGTAAAAATAAAAACAAATAGCGGAATCAATGCAAAAGGATTCCCAGATTCTTTAGTAAATTTTGTCATAAAAATAATTTTAAATTAAGTGTTATAACGAAAAACAAACCTGTAGATGGTAATGTAAAAACAACATTTTTTCCAAAAGATATGGCTTATCGTTTTAGCACCTTGCTTGTTGTTGCAGGTTGCTATCCTATTGAAGGATTCGTGATAACGGGTGCAAAATTAATTAATTATTTACGAATAAATCAAATAATTATATTAAAAATAAGAATAACTAAAAAAAACGCTATCAAAACTGATAGCGTTAATATATAAAATATTGAAAAACAGTAACTAACTACTTAGAAAGCTACATTCCACCTTGGTAATCTTCCATTTTCATCAAGGAAGTTTTGTAAAACTTGTCCTTCTACGAATGTTGGGATTACTTTAGTTTTATCATTGAATGTCTCATACCAAACTACTTCAAGGGTACTAATATCCTCTATTTTCATTTGTGCTGGCCAAGAATATTTTCTTCCCGTTTTCGCAAATTGGTGTCCTTCTACGATTTTATCCTTCAGTCCACCATTTTTAATTTTCAAAGTTCCATTATTTTGAACAGTTCCAGTAGAACCAACCATAATTAGCTCTTTTTCATCACCTACTGAATACACTAAAAATACACCAGAACCTTCTGACGCGTTGCAAACTTCTGCTAAACTATCTTCTGTAGTAAATGAAAACTGATTGGTAACTTTGAATTTTTTTAACTCTTTGTACATATTATTTTATTTTTATTTGAATTGGCTGCCACAAAAAAATACCCCACAAAATCGTGAGGTTCATTAGAAACCATTCGTTTGTATTTGTTTTATTAGGATAACAACTAAAGAAAATGCTATATTTAATAAAGTGCAAAGGTATTTTTTTTAATTCTATTTATCATAAAAAAGCCTCACAAATTGTGAGGCTTTAATACTATTTAGAAAAAGCTTAGATTATCCTAAAACTTCTTTTACTTTTTTACCAATTTCAGCTGGAGAATCTACTACGTGAATCCCACAAGCTCTCATGATTTCTTTTTTAGCTTCGGCTGTGTCGTCAGATCCACCAACGATTGCACCTGCATGCCCCATGGTACGCCCCGGAGGAGCAGTAACTCCGGCGATGAAACCTACTACTGGCTTACGGTTTCCATCCGCTTTAATCCAATGAGCAGCATCAGCCTCTAATTGTCCACCAATTTCACCTATCATTACAATACATTCCGTTTCTGGATCATTCATTAACAATTCAACAGCTTCTTTTGTTGTTGTTCCAATAATTGGGTCTCCACCAATTCCAATTGCTGTAGTGATTCCTAAACCTTGTTTCACCACTTGGTCAGCTGCTTCGTACGTTAATGTTCCTGATTTAGAAACAATCCCTACAGTTCCTTTTTTGAAAACAAAACCTGGCATGATACCAACTTTAGCTTCACCTGGTGTAATGATTCCCGGACAGTTTGGACCTATTAAACGTGCATTTCTTTCTTTAACATAACTATTTGCTTTTATCATGTCAGCAACCGGAATTCCTTCAGTAATTGCAATAATTACTTTAATTCCAGCATCTGCAGCTTCCATAATGGCATCCGCAGCAAAAGCAGGTGGAACAAAAATGATAGTTGTATCAGCTCCGGCTTGTTCTACAGCATCTTTTACAGTGTTAAAAACGGGTCTATCTAAGTGAGTAGTTCCCCCTTTTCCTGGAGTTACACCACCAACAACGTTAGTTCCGTACTCAATCATTTGAGAAGCATGGAAAGTTCCTTCGCTTCCTGTAAAACCTTGAACAATTATTTTGGAATCTTTATTAACTAAAACACTCATGATATATTTTTTAGGTAGTTTTTAAAATTGTTTTGCAAAAGTATAAAATAGTAATCAGTAATCCGTATTCAGTATTCAGTTTTTTAATACTAAATTAGGATAATTGACTCATTTGATACCCTCGAAATAGTTTGTTGTCTTTTATTTCCCAAATCACCATAAAGTGAGCCAATAACATTTCTTCTCGCGGATTCTCAATCGTTTTTACAAAATGAGAATATCGTACCGAAATACGATCATTTTCACTAACAATATGACTTATTCTAACTTTAGAACGCACGTACGCTTTGCTCAAATCATTAGAAAGATTTAATAAAGAATCATAATTCAATTGAATCAATCCTTTACTACTATTCCATTCCACGACTACTTCAGGATGCAAAAAATCCTTAATGATTTCACTATCAATTAGAGCATCTGATTTGTAAAATTTCTGAACGATTTCTTTAGCAGACATATTACTTTAATTTGTTTAAAATTTCTGGTATTTTCTTGATATTTGCCAGTTGTTTCAGTTTTTCTCTAGATTCTTCAATTGGAGTTCCGAAATAAGATTTTCCACCCTCTACTGATTTTGTAACTCCCGTTTGACCTAGAATAACTGCCTTTGCTCCTATCGTTATTCCACTTGTGGTTCCTACTTGTCCCCAAATGGTTACTTCGTCTTCGATAATGACACAACCTGCAATTCCGGTTTGTGAAGCTATCAAACATTTTTTTCCAATAACTGTATCGTGACCTACATGTACTTGATTGTCAATTTTAGTACCTTCACCAATCGTGGTGTCACCAGTTACACCTTTGTCAATTGTACAAAGGGCTCCTATCCCCACATTATCTTTGATAATAACTCTTCCACCAGAAAGTAATTGGTCATATCCTTCAGCGCGTTTTTTATAGTAAAAGGCATCTGCACCTAAAATTGTTCCAGCATGAATAATCACATTATCACCAATAATGGTATGATCATAAATGGAAACATTAGAATGAATCAAACAATTTTTACCAATCACCACATGATTTCCAATAAAAGTATTTGGCTGTATTACAGTTCCTTCACCTATTGAAGCTGAAGTAGCTATTGAAACATTCGAGAATTGAAATGGCTTGAAATAATTTGTCAATTTATTAAAATCTCTAAAAGGATCCTCAGAAATCAATAATGCTTTCCCTTCGGGACAAGCTACATTTTTATTGATTAAAACAATAGTTGCTGCTGAGTTTAATGCTTTGTCATAATACTTGGGATGATCAACAAAAACAATATCGCCAGATTCAACAACATGTATCTCATTCATTCCCGTAATAGGAAAATCAGTATCACCAACATATTCACAGTTGATAATAGTAGCAATTTGTTTTAAAGTATACGCTTTTGGGAATTTCATAAATATAACTAGAAAAATAAGAAATGTATAAATAAAAAATGTGATAATGATTTAAATTAACACATTTTCTATTTATTAAATAATTTACTCCTTAACACGCTCCATATAGGAACCTGATGCAGTATCAATTTTAATTTTATCACCTTCGTTAATAAATAAAGGCACATTTACAGTTGCTCCAGTTTCAACAGTTGCCGATTTAGTTGCGTTTGTAGCTGTATTCCCTTTGATACCAGGCTCTGCATAAGTCACTTCAAGAATAACAGATGCTGGCATATCCACAGAAAGTGGTAAATCAGTCTCTGTATTGATACTGACCATTACATTTTCTCCTTCTTTTAATAAATCTGGTGAATCCAAGATGTTTTTGTTCAAAGTTATTTGTTCGAAAGTCTCAGTATTCATAAAATGAAACTCATTTCCTTCTGGATATAAAAACTGAAATTTATGATTTTCTACTCTAACTTCTTCGATTTTATGCCCTGCAGAAAAAGTGTTGTCCAATACTTTTCCGTTAGTCAAACTTCTAAGTTTTGTTCTAACAAAAGCAGGACCTTTCCCTGGTTTAACGTGAAGAAATTCAATGATTTTGTAAATATCGTTGTTGTATTTAATACACAATCCGTTTTTAATATCTGATGTAGATGCCATTATTATTTTTGTTTATTTTTTCCACCCCGACCCTCCCCGAAGGGGAGGGAGCTAAGACTGGAAATTAGTTACTTATTTATTTTTATTATATTTTACATTTTATACTACATTATATTTTTTTACAATATAGTCACGTTTACACTCCCTTCCCTTCGGGGAGGGCTGGGGTGGGGATTAATAGTTCCCAGAATATCCTTTCATCACTCCACGCGATGAATTTCTAATAAAATCGATGATTTCATCTCTTTCGGGTGTCGCTTCCATTTCAGCTTCGATGATTCCTAAAGCTTGAGTGGTATTGTAATTTTTTTGATATAATATTCTATAGATATCCTGAATCTCTCTAATTTTTTCAGTTGTGAAACCGCGTCTTCTTAAACCAACAGAATTTATTCCAACATAGGACAAAGGCTCTTTTGCTGCTTTTGTAAATGGTGGAACATCTTTTCGTACCAAAGATCCACCAGAAATCATCGCGTGATCGCCAATATGAATAAATTGATGAATGGCTGCTAAACCGCCAATAACTGCATATTTACCCACAGTAACATGTCCTGCGAGCGCTACTCCATTCACAATTATTGCATTATCACCAATGTGGCAATCGTGAGCAATATGTGCGGTTGCCATTACCAAGCAATTTTTACCCAAAGTTGTTTGGCCAGAGGCAATTGTTCCCCTATTGATGGTCACGCACTCACGTATTGTACAATTGTCACCAATTATTGCTAAAGAATCTTCTCCACCAAATTTTAAATCCTGAGGAACTGCCGAAATAACAGCACCAGGGAATATATTACAATTTTTTCCTATTCTTGCGCCTTCCATTATGGTTACATTTGAACCAATCCAAGTTCCATCACCAATGATAACATTGTTATGAATAGTTGTAAAAGGCTCAATGACAACATTTTTAGCAATTTTGGCACCTGGATGCACATAGGCTAGTGGTTGATTCATATAATTTATTTAATCGTTTAACTGTATCATCGATTAACCGAATGAACGATTAATCAAATCAACAAAAAAATTATTGTTTTTTTGCAATTTGTGCCATTAATTCTGCCTCAGCAACTAGTTTTCCATTGGCGTAAGCATTGGCTTGCATGTGACAAATTCCTCGTCTAATTGGTGTAATTAAATCACACTTAAATATTAAGGTATCTCCTGGTAAAACTTTATGTTTGAACTTAACATTATCTATTTTCATAAAATAAGTTAAATAATTTTCTGGATCTGGAACTGTACTTAATACCAGAATTCCACCTGTTTGTGCCATTGCTTCAACAATTAAGACCCCTGGCATTACTGGAGCTTCAGGAAAATGTCCGACAAAGAAATTCTCATTCATGGTAACATTTTTCATTCCAACGACATGACTTTCTGACATTTCAATGATTCTATCAATCAATAAAAACGGTGGTCTGTGCGGAAGAACGGCCATGATTTTATGAATATCCATCAACGGTTCTAAATGCAAATCGTAAACAGGAACATAATTTCGTTGTTCTATTTTGATGATTTTAGCCATTTTCTTTGCAAACTGTGTATTTACAAAATGTCCTGGCTTATTAGCAATTACTTTTCCTTGAATTCTTGTTCCAATTAAAGCTAGATCACCTACAACATCCAATAATTTATGTCTTGCTGCTTCGTTTGGATAATGTAAAGTAAGGTTGTCTAAAATCCCGTTTGGTTTTACGGTAATTTCATCTTTTCCAAAAGCTACTTTTAAACTCTCCATTGTAGCAGCAGAAATCTCTTTATCAACATATACTATAGCATTGTTTAAATCACCACCTTTTATCAAACCATTTTCTAATAATGATTCTAATTCATGTAAAAAACTGAAGGTTCTAGACTCTGATATTTCGGTTTTAAAATCAGCAATACTTTTCATCGTTGCATTTTGCGTACCTAGTATTTTAGTTCCAAAATCTACCATTGCAGTTACTGAATAATGATCGTTTGGCATGACTAAGATCTCACTTCCTGAAGCTTCATCTGTGAATGAAATAACTTCTTTCACCACATAAATATTTCTTTTGGCATTTTGCTCTTCGATTTCAGCTTTTTCAAGAGCTTCAACAAAATATTTGGATGAACCATCCATAATAGGAAGTTCAGAAGCATTCAATTCTATGATTACATTATCTAAATCACAACCAATAAGTGCTGCCAAAACATGTTCTGGAGTTTGAATTTTCACTCCTAGTTTTTCTAGATTGGTCCCTCTTTGCGTATTAACCACATAATTAGCATCTGCTTCAATAATAGGTTGTCCTTCAAGATCAACTCGAACAAAAGTAAAACCATTATTTACTGGAGCAGGTTTAAAAGTCATTTTTACTTCTTTCCCCGTGTGCAATCCAACCCCAGTAAGTGAAATTTCTTTTCTGATGGTCTTCTGTTTAACCATTGTTTCCATTTTTTTGGTTTAATATTTGTTTTTTTAATTCTTCTATTTCTGCAACAATTTTAGGCAAATTCTTAAAATGAACGTATGATTTGCTAAAATCATTGTATCCAAATGTAGGGCTCCCCTGCACTATTTCATTATCTTTTATATTTCGTCCCACACCAGATTGTGCCTGAATTCGAACATTATTCCCGATGGTTAAATGTCCCGAAATTCCAACTTGCCCACCAATTAAGCCGTTTTTACCAATTTTAGTTGAACCTGCAACTCCAGTTTGAGCTGCAATAACTGTGTTTTCTCCAATTTCGACATTATGAGCAATCTGGATTTGGTTGTCAAGCTTTACTCCTTTTCTGATAATTGTAGAACCCATTGTTGCTCTATCAATCGTCGTACAAGAACCGATATCTACATTATCTTCAATAATTACATTCCCAATTTGAGGTATTTTAGTGTACGTTCCATCAGGATTTGGTGCAAAACCAAAGCCATCTGAACCGATAATAGCCCCAGAATGAATCGTGCAATTGTTACCTATAATAGTTTCTGAGTAAATTTTTGCTCCAGCAAACAACAATGCATTGTCGCCAATGACTACATTATCTCCAATAAAACAATTAGGGTATATTTTTACATTGTCACCCAAGATAACGTTATTACCTACATAGCTAAAACTCCCAAGGTATAAATTATCTCCATATTTTGCACTTAGCGAAAGAAAAGAAGGTTGCTCTATTCCGCTTTTATTTAATTTTACTTGATTGTAAAACTCCAATAATTTTGAGAATGCCGTATAAGCATCTTGTACTTTTATCAAAGTAGTCGTCAAAGGCAATTCAGGTTCAAAAGTCTCATTTACAATGGTTACTGAAGCTTTTGTTGAATAAATATAATTTAAGTATTTAGGGTTTGATAAAAAAGTAAGTGAGCCATCTGTACCTTCTTCAATTTTTGACAATCTAAAAACTTCTGCCATGGGATTCCCAATAACTTCACCTTCTAAAATCCCTGCTATTTGTTCTGCTGTAAATTTCATTGTGACAAAAATATAAAAAATAGATTTTAAATGGTGTTTTTATAACAGTTGTTTTGGGAAACAGATGTAATACTTGGTCACCAATTTGGATAATGATTTTAAATTCAGCTGATCAGAGGATTCTATTACATCTTCTATCGTGCAGTCTTTTTTCAAAATCCGTATGGGTTCCGCCTCTTTGCTGTAGGCTTGATTTTTTATTTTTCCTTTAAATATAAAATAATTAGTTTCTAGTAAGGAAATATTATTTTCTAATGCGAAACGCTCTTTCAAGGGCTGTAATTCCTCTATTGCTACTTTTTCACTGGTAAGCTTTATTTTTAATAAATCGCGATTGACAATCATTTTACTTAATGATGACAAAATAAAATCATCCTGTTTTTGCCATGATTTTAATGCTCCAATGATATCAAAATCATCTAATTGAGCAAATAAATCTAGAGTTTCAGCATCAAAAGTATCGATGGTAACTTTGTTTTGCAAGAAAAACAATAAAGGTTCACTGCAAGGAAGTGGAACTCCTTTTAATGTTAATTCTTTGGCGCGTTTTAAGATTTTCATCAAAATTAACTCTGCCACTAAACTCGTTTTGTGTAAATAGGCTTGCCAATACATCAAGCGTCGAGACATTAAGAATTTTTCTACGGAGTAAATTCCTTTTTCTTCAATGACCAGATAGTCATCAACCACATTCATCATTTGAATCAGTCGCTCTGAATTTACATTACCTTCTGCTACGCCCGAGTAAAAACTATCCCGTTTCAAATAATCCATTCGATCCATATCCAATTGACTTGAAATCAACTGCAACATGAACTTTCTGTTGTATTCTCCTTTAAAAACCTGAATCGCTAAACTTAACTTTCCGTCAAATTCAACATTCAATTGGTTCATAAACAACAATGAAATTTCTTCATGATGCACATCTTCAACAATGCTTTTTTCCATGGCATGTGAAAAAGGTCCATGCCCGATATCGTGCAATAAAATAGCAATGTATAAAGCGTTTTCTTCTTCTGTAGACAATAAAACTCCTTTAAAACGCAATACGTCAACTGCTTTTTGCATCAAATGCATGCACCCTAAAGCGTGATGAAAACGAGTATGATTGGCACCTGGATACACTAAATAGGACAACCCCATTTGAGAAATTCTGCGCAAACGTTGAAAGTACGGGTGCTGAATCAAATCGTAGATTAATGCATTAGGAATGGTAATAAACCCGTAGATAGGATCATTAAATATTTTAAGCTTATTAATTTGACTCACAATACGTTATTTTTTTAAGGTCAACAAATATAAGTAAATTCCATTTCAAAAATAGAAACGTACCAAATTGCCTTAATTTACTATCCAATAAAAGTTAACAAATAGCCCATTAATGAGCCACCCAATACTAGAATAGCACTGTTTATTTTTGTATAATAAAAAGCTACCGTAAAACTGATCAAAGCAATTAAAATGGTTCGCCAATCTGCTATTACAGCGTAACTCATCTGAAAACAGATCGCAATAATTAACGCTACCGAAGCTACATTTACTGCATCAAGAAAAGTAGAAAACGGAATTGAATTCCTCATTTTTTTTACCAACGGATTTAATAAGGCAACAAATAAAAATGAAGGCAAAAATATTCCAATTGTAGAAACAAGTGCTCCCAAAACCCCGTTTAATTGATATCCAATAAAAGTGACTGATGAAAAAACAGGTCCTGGCGTAAACTGCCCTACCGCAATCGCATCTATTAAAGTAGCTCTAGATAATAAGCCTTTTGCAACAAGTTCTGCATCTAAGAAGGCAAATAATACATAACCACTTCCGTATAGTATGGCGCCAATCTTCAAAAACACCAAAAACAAATTCAAATTGGTAACCGTGGCAACCGTTGTTTTAGAAAATTGAAATAACAAAAGTGGCAAAACAGCGAAACCATAGACATTATTTTTTCTAGTAGTTGCAGTTAGTACAGCAAAAATACCTGCGCCAAATAAAATATAAATTTGATTGAAATTTAAAAGTGCCAAAATTAGTGCTACCAATCCCAAGATCCTTAATTCAACTGTTTTTAGGGACTTCGTAGCTAGCGGTAAAATGGCCATGATTATTATAGCAATAATTGCGGGCTGAATGCCATACAAAAGAGGTTTAATTTCTGGAAGTTGCCCGTATTCTTTGTACAACCAAGCAAAACATCCAGTTATTAAAACCGCAGGCAAAATAAAACACATGCCAGCCACAATTAATCCTTTCCATCCTGCTCTTTCCTGACCAATATGAATCGCCATTTCAGTACTATTTGGTCCAGGAATTAAATTAGTAGCACCCACTAAATCTAAAAAATGCTGTTCGCTCATCCATTTTTTCCTAACGACGACTTCCTTCTGCATCATCGCAATATGTACTGCAGGACCACCAAAACCTATTATTCCTAGTTTTAAAAATAATTTAGCAAGCTCTTTCAAAGTATTTTTTTCATTCATTCTAGTTTATTTTGTTCAGTTATTATAAAATCATCAAACAACTACATATAACCTATTAATTACAGCGTTAAAAATAATAAATAGTTTCTAGATCTAAGTTCCTTGCTAAACAGTCAAATTTATTAAAAAATAAAGCTAATACTATAAATTACAAACTCTCGTGCAAACTACTTATTTCAGTGAAGTCATATTAAAACGATCCTTTTACAGTATATTTCTAAGTATTTTCAAAAAAAATACCACCGTTTTATTTGATTTTAAAAATTCAATTTTTCAAATGAACTACGATTTAAAAAAGTCTTAGAATTATAAAAAAAATAATAAAATAGAACTTGAGTTCAGTGTTAGTGTCCTGTATTTTGTCAAAAATTATCAAAATATTAGCAGAATACAGTTGCAAAAAAATGTAATTTGGCACTTTAATATCGTTCAACTGAACACTTGTAAATGCATCTTATGAATAAAATAAAAATACTTTGGGTAGATGATGAAATCGACCTTTTGAAACCACATATATTATTTCTAGAAAAGAAAAATTACGAGGTAACCACTTGTAATAATGGACTTGATGCCATCACAATATTTGAAGAAAATAATTTTGATATTGTTTTTTTAGATGAAAACATGCCTGGAATGAGTGGTTTGGAAACACTTTCAGACATGAAAGAAAAAAAATCTACGGTTCCTATGATTATGATCACCAAAAGTGAGGAAGAATATATTATGGAGGAAGCCATAGGTTCTAAAATTGCAGATTATTTAATCAAACCTGTGAATCCGAATCAAATTTTATTGAGTTTGAAAAAAAACTTGGATCATTCCCGATTGATTTCTCAAAAAACAACGCTGGATTATCAAAAGGAATTTAGAAAAATCACCATGGAAATGGCAATGGTAAATTCCTATGAAGACTGGATAGAATTGTATAAAAAACTGATTTTTTGGGAATTGGAATTAGAGAATATTGACGATCAAGGTATGGTTGAAATTTTAGAATCTCAAAAAACAGAAGCCAATTCACAATTTGGAAAATTCATCGAACGCAATTATGAGGATTGGTATGCTCCAAAAGCGGATAAACCAGTTCAATCGCACACGTTGTTCAAAGAATTAGTGCTTCCAGAACTCAAGAAAAAAGACAAGCCTATTTTATTTGTTGTAATTGATAATCTTCGCTATGACCAATGGAAAACTTTTGAAAGTGTAGTAGGAAATTACTATAAATTAGAGAAAGAAGTGCCCTACTATTCTATTCTTCCTACGGCGACACAATATGCGCGAAACGCTATCTTCTCGGGTTTAACGCCCTTGGAAATGGAAAAACAGTTCCCTCAGTATTGGAAAAACGATCCCGAAGAAGGAGGTAAAAACCTTTTTGAAGCAGAATTTTTGACCGCTCAATTGAAACGGTTGGGATTAGATCTTAAGGAGGACTATTTTAAAATAACAAGTCTTGCTGGTGGTAAAAAATTAGCCGAAAGCTTCAAAGCCTTAAAAGATAATGACTTAGTAACTGTTGTGTATAACTTTGTTGATATGCTCTCTCACGCTAAAACTGAAATGGATGTAGTGAAAGAGTTAGCCTCCGATGACAAGGCATATCGCTCGTTAACGTTAAGTTGGTTCAAGAATTCACCTTTATTAGAAATTATACAGCAAGCTCAAAAAATGGGTTTCAAATTGATTTTGACCACTGATCACGGAACCATCAATGTAAAAAATCCATCGAAAGTTGTGGGTGATAAAAACACAAGCTTAAATTTACGGTACAAAACAGGTCGCAGTTTAACGTATGAACACAAAGATGTCTATGCTGTAAAAGAACCAAAAAATATTGGCTTGCCTACCATTAATATGAGTAGTTCTTATATTTTTGCAAAAAATGATTTGTTTTTAGCCTACGTGAACAACTACAATCATTATGTGAGTTATTATAAAAATACATACCAGCACGGTGGAATATCATTAGAAGAAATGATTATTCCGTTTTTAGTTTTTAATCCAAAGTAAAAAAAGTAGTCAGTATCAGTTTTTAGTGTATGTCAAGAACATTAAACAATTTTATCAGAATGAATATCACTTTTTCTATTGACCAACTCGAAGAAGTTGCGCAAAAAATCATAGCCGAAAAGCCTAATAAAATAATTCTTTTTCATGGAGAAATGGGCGTGGGTAAAACCACATTAATCAAGCAATTGTGCCTAACACTGGGGGTAACTGGCGCCACAAGCAGTCCGACTTTTTCTTTGGTCAACGAATATGAGGCGGATAATAATACATTAGTATATCATTTTGATTTTTACAGATTAAACAAAGAAGAAGAGGCTTTAGATATGGGTGTTGATGATTATTTGTATTCTGGAAATTGGTGTTTTATAGAATGGGCAGAGAAAATTCCCAATTTAATTCCTGAAGTTCATTCGGTTATTACGATCTCATTACTTCCGGACGGAACACGTTCTTTAACACTAAAATAAAAATTTAATCATGAACGCAGATCTTACTGTAGAAATCATTCCTTTTTCAGATGAATTAGTAGCTCCTATAAAAATCTTAAACTTAGAATGGCTTACCAAATATTTCAAAGTAGAACCCAAAGATGAAATTGTGCTTTCGGATCCACAAGGGCAAATTATTGACAAAGGGGGATTTATTTTTTATGCCAAACATAATAATGCCATTATTGGTACAGTTTCTCTTATAAAAATGGACGATTCGACCTTTGAATTAAGTAAAATGGCTGTTACTGATGGTGTGCAAGGATTAGGAATTGGAACAAAAATGCTAAACCATTGTATATCATTTGCCCAAGAAAAAAAATGGGACAAACTGATTTTATATTCCAACAGAAAGTTGGTATCCGCAATACATTTGTATGAAAAATTTGGTTTTGTTGAAATTCCCTTGGAAGAGGGTATATATGAAAGAGCTGATATCAAAATGGAGCGAACCATCCGGTGAAATACACTAAACTTGAAATCAATTCAACAAAATTAAAGTTGCAAAATTTTTAAAACTTTTTGCGTAAATTGTACCCTTAATTTATCAACAGCAATGTCAATTACTATAACGCCATTTACCAAACAACAGCTTTTACCTCAAGAAGAAAAACTGGAAGTTGCAAGACAAAAAAGTGAACTTTTCATTGGTATTCCAAAAGAAACTAGTTACCAAGAACGCCGTATTTGCCTGACGCCAGATGCTGTAAACTCGCTGACCTACCACGGTCATCGGGTAATGATTGAAGCTGGAGCTGGTCTCAATTCTAGTTATACTGATAAGGAATATTGTGATGCAGGTGCTGAAGTGACCAGTGATACTAAAAAAGTATTCAGTTGTCCGATGATTCTAAAAGTTGAGCCACCAACTTTAGCCGAAATTGAGTTGATGAACCCGCAAACCATTGTTGTGTCTGCTATACAATTAAAAACCAGAAAAAAAACCTATTTTGAAGCGTTGACCAAAAAGAAAATTACCGCTCTTGCTTTCGAATACATCAAAGATGAAGGTGGAACCTATCCTGCAGTAAAATCCTTATCTGAAATTGCGGGAACTGCGTCCATACTTATTGCAGCTGAGTTAATGATTACGAATGAATTTGGTAAAGGACTTTTATTTGGTAACATAACAGGAGTGCCTCCTACTGATGTTGTTATAATTGGGGCAGGAACAGTAGGCGAATTTGCCGCTAAAACTGCCATAGGTTTAGGTGCAAATGTCAAGGTATTCGATAATTCCATCACAAAATTACGCCGATTACAAAATAATTTGAACCAACGAATTTTTACTTCCACAATACAACCAAAAGCCTTGTTAAAAGCCTTGAGACGATGTGATGTGGCAATTGGAGCCATGCGAGGAAAAGACCGTTGCCCTGTTGTTGTTACTGAAACTATGGTCGAAAACATGAAAAACGGTGCCGTAATTGTAGATGTAAGCATCGATACTGGTGGTTGTTTTGAAACTTCAGAAGTAACGTCTCACGAAAAACCTACGTTTATAAAAAGTAATGTTTTACACTATTGTGTACCCAATATTCCCTCTCGTTATTCTAAAACTGCCTCCTTGTCCATCAGCAATATCATAACGCCTTATTTGTTGCAAATAGCTGCAGATGGTGGTATCGAAAGTGCGATTCGTTGCGACAAAGGATTAAAAAATGGGGTCTACATGTACCACGGAATCTTGACCAATAGCGCCATAGGTGATTGGTTCGACTTGCCTAACAACGACATTAATTTAATTGTTTTTTAAGAAAACTTTCAGCTACCTTTGCAAAAAATTTAATTCATGAAATTCATACATCGTTTTGCCTATTATTTGGTAGGTTTGGTTATCGGTTTGTTTTTTGTAGCCTTAGTTTTCAGCGGTAAAGATACCCGCTGCAACTATTTTCCCAATGCAAGAGTTTTAAATGATTTAAGAAACAAACCCTTCTATTACTCCGATAAAGCTTCCATAATCTTGGCTGAAAAATGGATTGATACTGCTGATATAAAAAATACCCTTCAATTTGGTGATGTAGATTTTGACAACAGTAATATCGAATTAAAAAAAGGTAAATTATACATCATTGAGGGTAAAACAATCAAAAACCAAGAGGTAACTTTAAAAGTTATTAATTATTCCGATAAAGCCGTTTTAGAGGAAATTATTAAAAAATAAATATTCTAATTCGAATAGTATTAGAATATAATTCACTTTTTTTAATGCACATTTGGGCGTGCACCTCCGCAAAAGCTTCAGGCCCTGCTGTGTTCGTTCCCGCTTTTTATTCGAGGCCAAAAAGGCCTTTCATAAAAGAGCTCCACTGCCATCAGTCACGCAAAGTAGTATAGGATTAGGAAATTACTTTTGCTAGATTTTTTCAATCCAGTCTATCGTTTTCTTTTTATGGTGTGCTAAATACGCGTTGGTCTGACTAAAATGTTTATTGCCAAACCACTTTCCTTGATTGGCGCTTAATGGCGAAGGATGTCCCGATTCTAAAACCAAATGTTTGTTTCGGTCAATTTTAAGTCCCTTTTTATGGGCAAAACCTCCCCACAGCAAAAACACAACATGCTCCTTCTCCTCTGATATTTTCTGAATCACAGCATCCGTAAAAAGATTCCACTTTAAGTGTTTGTGGCTGTTAGCAGTATCTTCTATTACCGTCAAGGAAGCATTTAACAATAAAACGCCCTGCTTAGCCCAAGCCTCTATATTTCCAGAAGTAGGCATTAGAATAGCACCTAAATCATCGCTCATCTCCCGGAAAATATTTCGCAAAGATGGCGGAATTCGAATTCCGTCATTCACAGAGAAACACAAACCATTTGCTTCTCCTTTGCCATGATAGGGATCTTGACCAATAATAACAACCTTTATATCTTTGAAACTGCAAAAGTTCAACGCATTAAAAATCAATTCTTTCGGAGGATAACACGTATGGTTTTTATATTCCTCATCAACGGATTCCATCAATTCCTGAAAATAGGTTTTTTTGATTTCATCCAATAAAATAGTTTGCCAAGTGGGAATGAGATTGATTTGCATAAATACGTTTTGTTATGCAAATATACGTTTCAAATCAATTTTTATATCGTACAAACGACAATAAACATTATTTAAAACTTTGTGAAGAACTGTTAAATAGTCGTAGCTATTAACTATTTTTGTTTTAAAATGAATTCTACACCTAGATGATATCCATTACCGAAAAAACATTACAAGATTTACAATTTCCAACTGTACTCGAAACCATATCAACCATCTGTAATACAGACATTGGAAAGGAAAAAGCTTTAGAAATAACTCCTTTCAAAGATAAAGATTCCTTGATGCGCGCTTTGTTGCAAACCTCAGAATATGTTTCGTCTTTCCAAAATAATAATGCCATTCCCAATCACGGTTTTGATGCCATTACGCATGAGATAAAATTCCTTGCCATTGAAGACAGTTTTCTGGAAGTAAACAGTTTCAGAAAAATAGCTACAATCTCTTCCACTGTAAATTTTCTATTAACTTTTTTAAGAAAATTTGAAGATTACTATCCTAATTTAAACTTGAGGGCAAACCAAGTTGAGCTTACTAAGGACATAATTATCATGGTCGACGATGTGGTGGATAAATACGGTGAAATAAAAGACAATGCATCTCCAGATTTATTAAACATTCGAAGAGGAATGAACGCTATTCGTGGCAAGGTAAATCAGAGCTTTGGAACCGCATTGACACATTACAATTCTTTAGGATATCTAGATGATATTAGAGAAAGTTTTGTACAAAACAGAAGAGTTTTGGCAGTTTTAGCCATGTACCGTCGCAAAGTCAAAGGTTCTATAATGGGTAGCTCAAAAACCGGAAGTATTGCCTACATCGAACCCGAAGCCACTTTGCAATATTCTAGAGAATTAAGCAATTTAGAGTATGAGGAAAAAGAGGAAATCAATCGGATATTGAAATTATTATCAAATCAAATTCGGCCCTATTTAAATTTACTAATTCAATATCAGGATTTCTTGAGTGATATTGATGTTATTGCTGCCAAGGCAAAATATGCTAATAGAATCAATGGTATTTTACCAACAATAACTGAGGAACGCAGACTTTATTTTAGAGAAGCGTACCATCCTATTTTGTATTTGAACAACAAACAAAAAAACGAAATTACACATCCGCAGACTATTGAGCTAGATCAAGAAAACAGAATCATAGTTATTTCTGGTCCTAACGCGGGTGGTAAAACAATTTCACTTAAAACGGTGGGTTTACTACAATTAATGTTACAATCCGGGATGTTAATTCCCGTTCATGAGCGCAGTGAAACATTTCTTTTTGATAGAATTCTAACAGATATTGGTGACAATCAATCTATTGAAAATCACTTAAGTACATACAGTTACCGATTAAAGAACATGAACTATTTCTTGAAAAAGTGCAATAGTAAAACTATGTTTTTAATTGATGAATTTGGTACAGGTTCTGATCCTGAATTAGGAGGTGCACTAGCTGAAATTTTTCTGGAAGAATTCTACCATCGAGAAGCTTTTGGAATCATTACCACACATTATTCTAATCTAAAAATTCTGGCTAACGAATTGCCTTTTGCGACTAATGCCAATATGCTTTTTGATGAAAAAACATTAGAACCCATGTACAAATTGGCCTTGGGTCAAGCAGGAAGTTCCTTCACCTTTGAGGTGGCTTTAAAAAACGGAATCCCCTTTAGCTTAATCAACAGAGCAAAAAAGAAAATTGAAGTCGGTAAAGTACGTTTTGATAAAACAATTGCTACGCTCCAAAAAGAACGTTCAAAAATGGAAAAAACGTCCCAAACACTTAAAGAGGAAGAGACCAAAGCACGTGAAGAAGGCAAGAAACTGGAAACTATTAATGTAAAAATCAAGCAAAAACTAGAGAGTTATCAAGAATTGTACGATAGCAATCAGAAAACAATTTACATAGGTCAAAAAATTGAAGACATTTCAGAGAAATATTTCAATAATAAAAATAAAAAAGAACTGCTTGGCGAATTTATGAGAATTATTGAAATCGAAAATTCAAAACGCAAAAAAGCTTCGACCAAAGAAACCAAAGCACTTATTGAAAAGAAAAAAGAGGTTATTCAAGAGGTAACTGTACAGGTGGAGGAAATTAGACAGGAAAAGAAAGAGAAAAAGTTAAAAGTTGTTGTTGAAAAACCTAAGCCAGTTTTAAAAATTGGTGACCGTGTGCGCATGTTTGATGGAAAAGCGGTAGGAACAATTGACAGTATCGAAAAAAATAAAGCAACCGTAAATTATGGTGTATTCACTTCAAAAGTAAGTCTGGAAGCATTAGAATTCGTGGAAGCCGGGAAAAAATAGGCTAATGTCATTGCGAGGAACGAAGCAATCGTACTATTTTAGGATACAAGTTGATCAACTTAATGCGATTGCTTCGTTCCTCGTAATGACAAATTCAAATAAAAAAACATGAAACCTGGATTTATCTATATCATCACTAATAAATACCAAACCGTAGTTTATACAGGCGTCACTTCTAATCTACCTCAAAGAATTTTGGAGCACAAAGAAAAAAGACATCCTACTTCATTTTCTGCCCGTTATAATGTGAATGTATTAGTTTATTATGAGCAATTTCAATGGATTGGTGATGCTATAGCTAGAGAGAAACAAATAAAAGCAGGTTCAAGAGAAACAAAAAATACTTTAATTCGTTCTATAAACCCAACTTGGAAAGATTTATTTGAAGAAATTAAAGATATAATGACGGAATAACTCTCCTATAGACTAACATAAGTCATTGCTAGGAACGAAGCAATCGCACTAGCAGGAAACAAGTTGAGCAACCTAATACGATGGCGTACGATTCTCATAATGATAAACTAAACAAGAAAAATGCGCAATATTCCTAAAGACAAAAAAATTATCCTCTTTGATGGTGTTTGCAATCTGTGTGATTCCGCAGTTCAATTCATCATTAAACACGATACCAATGATATTTTTAGATTCGTAGCCATACAATCTGATTTAGGTCAAGAAATTATCAAACATTTAGGAATAGACACTCAAAAAACGGATAGTATAATCCTCTTTGAACCAGGTTTGGCTTACTATTATAAATCAGAAGCGGCCTTTGAAATCGCAAAAAAACTAGGAGGCTTTTTTTATTTGGCTTCCATTTTTTCGGTATTACCAACTTCAATTAGCAATTTTGTATATGACTATATTGCAAAAAATCGCTACAAATGGTTTGGCAAAAGGGAAAGTTGTATGATCCCAACAAAGGAATTAAATGCAAAGTTCTTAGAATAATTCATACATGATAATTATCATACCTTTTCATGTATAAGGATAGTATTTTTGTTCAAACTTAAAACAAATATATCATGAAAGACACTACACTTTTCTTCTGGGACAATGGAACCTTTATAATGCTTGTGGTATTCGGTTTAGTAATCATTGGCTTGATTATTTCGGTTTTAATCATGATGAATTCCGATAAAAAAGCAAAAAAATAACTAAAAAAAAGGATGTCCAAATTGGACATCCTCTAATTATTAAAAAATAATCTGGCAGAATTAACTTCTGATTAATTTTCTGTATTTCAATCGTTTTGGTGTTAAATCTCCACCCAAACGTTTTTTCTTATTTTCCTCGTATTCAGAGAATCCACCTTCAAAACAATACACTTCAGAGTTACCTTCAAAAGCAAGAATGTGCGTGCAAATTCGGTCCAAAAACCACCTGTCGTGAGAAATAACTACCGCACAACCTGCAAAACTTTCTAAACCTTCCTCTAAGGCACGAAGTGTGTTGATATCTAAATCATTCGTAGGCTCATCCAGCAAAAGTACGTTTCCTTCTTCTTTCAAAGTCATTGCTAGGTGCAAACGGTTGCGTTCTCCACCGGAAAGCATGGAAACTTTCTTGTTTTGTTCTCCGCCACCAAAATTAAATCGAGACAAATACGCTCTAGAATTTACTTGTTTTCCTCCCATCATTATTAATTCCTGACCGTCAGCAAAGTTTTCCCAGATGGACTTGTCTGGATTAATATTAGAATGCGCTTGATCAACATAAGCGATTTTTACAGTATCACCAATGGAGAATTCACCTGAATCTGGTTTTTGCTCGCCCATTATCATTTTGAAAATTGTTGATTTACCAGCACCATTTGGCCCAATAATCCCAACAATTCCAGCTTGCGGTAAGGTGAAATTCAAATTATCATACAGTAACTTATCCCCAAATGCTTTAGCAACATTTTTGGCTTCAATAACATTAGTTCCTAAACGCGGACCATTTGGAATATAGATTTCTAAGTTTTCATCCAGTTGTTTTTGGTCTTCATTCAATAATTTATCGTAGTTCTGCAAACGTGCTTTTTGCTTCGTCTGACGTCCTTTGGCCCCTTGGCGAACCCAATCCAACTCTCGTTCTAAGTTTTTTCTACGTTTCGAAGCTACTTTTTCTTCCAGTGCCATACGGCTTGATTTTTGATCCAACCAAGACGAATAATTCCCTTTCCAAGGAATACCTTCTCCTCTATCTAGTTCTAAAATCCAACCTGCCACATTATCCAAAAAGTACCTATCATGCGTTACTGCAATTACAGTTCCAGCATATTGTGCTAAATGTTGTTCTAACCACAATACACTTTCGGCATCCAAGTGGTTGGTAGGCTCATCTAACAACAGTACATCTGGTTGTTGCAATAACAAACGACATAATGCTACACGACGACGTTCCCCACCAGATAAATTCTTAATTGGAGTGTCGCCTTCTGGAGTTCGCAAAGCATCCATGGCAATTTCTAGTTTAGTGTCGATTTCCCAAGCACCCAATGCATCAATTTTATCTTGTAAAAGCGCTTGACGATCCATCAATTGCTCCATCTTATCTGCATTTTCATAAACTTCAGGTAAACCAAAACTATCGTTGATTTTATTGAATTCGTCTAAAACTGCCATAGTTTCTGCAACTCCTTCTCTTACAATTTCAATAACCGTTTTACTATCATCAAGAATCGGTTCTTGTTCTAAATATCCAACACTATAACCTGGAGCAAAAACTACATCTCCTTGATAATTTTTATCAACTCCCGCGATAATCTTCAATAAAGAAGATTTTCCAGAACCATTTAGACCCAAAATACCAATTTTTGCTCCATAAAAGAAGCTCAAATAAATATTTTTCAGCACTGGTTTATCTGCTCCCTGATAGGTTTTACTCAATTTTGACATTGAGAATATAACTTTCTTATCGTCTGCCATCTTCTTTTTTAATTTAAAATTTATTTAAAATAACTATTAAAGTCTTCCTTTAAGTGAACTAAATACCCAAGCATTCGCTAAAAATCCAACACCTACAGCGGCAAATCCCCATCCTGAAACATCACTGTAACGGAAAGCTCCTAAACCTATTAATAGTAATCCCATAAGAATCATTATTAAAGTTGCCCAACCTAAAATAGTGTTTTTATTCATTCCCATAATTGAGGTATTTTTGTTTTTTAAGAAATGCAAATATCGGGATTTTTTACGCTTTAATTAAATATTTTATAAAGCATTTCTTTTAATAAATCTGAATGAGATAAGGCATTGGCTCCAACACCTTTACTTTTTACATCAATATCTCGTAAGGCTCCCACTATTTGGCTTACTTTTTTCATGGGATAATTCTTTAGAGCTACGTCATATTCCTTCATAAAAAACGGATTTATACCTAAAACTGAGGCTACATTTTTTGGGTTTTTATCCTTTAAACCATGGTATTTCAACAATTGGATAAAGAAACTAAAGACTAAACCCGTGGTCACAACCATTGGATTGTCTTTTGGATTTTGAGCAAAGTTATCCGCAATGGTATAGGCCTTCAGCTGGTTGCGTTCGCCTAATGCTTTTCGCAATTCAAATACGTTAAAATCTTTGCTGAAACCAATATTTTCTTCAATATGTTTGGGAGTTATAGTACTTCCTACTGGCAAAATAATTTGTAGCTTTTCTAGTTCATTATTTATTTTACTCAAATCGGTTCCCAGAAATTCAACTAACATTGCATTAGCCTTGGGTTCAATCTCATATTTCTTGCCTGCCAAAACGCGCTTAATCCAGTCGCCAACTTGATTGTCATATAATTTTTTACTTTCGAAAACTACGCCATTTTTCGCTAGTAATTTAGTTATTTTTTTACGTTTATCAAGCGTTTTGTATTTATAGCAAAATACCAAAACCGTAGTTGCCATAGGGTTTTCGGCATAGCTTTCTAATTTGTCGATTGTTCGGATTAAATCTTGTGCCTCCTTAACAATGACCACTTGACGTTCTGCCATCATCGGGTAGCGTTTGGCTGTCGAAATAATATCTTCTATAGAAACGTCTCGGCCGTATAAAACAGTTTGATTAAAACCTTTTTCTTCTTCGGTCAAAACTTTTTCTTCAATAAAATAAGATAATTTATCGATATAATACGGTTCTTCGCCCATCAAAAAATAAATTGGTTTGATGTTCCCGTTTTTAATGTCATTTACAATTTTTAAAACCTCGTCCATTTTTAAAATGTTCAGTATTTAGTTGCAGTACTCCGTCTCTATGTTGTAAAACTTGAAACTTTAAACCTGAAACTTCAAACTATTTTATATTTTTGCTTTATGCAGCAATTAAATTTTTCTACCTATACTTTTCGATTCAAAAATAGCGAAAATAAAGTCTCTATTTTTGATGAAATCAGGAAAAAATTTATCATTCTTACTCCCGAAGAATGGGTTCGTCAACATGTTGTACGATTTTTATTGGAAGAAAAAAAATATCCAAAATCATTGATTAACTTAGAGAAAGTTTTAAAAGTCAATGGCTTACGCAAAAGGTACGATGTCGTCGTTTTCAATTCTGATGGTTCCATTTTTATTCTAATCGAATGCAAAGCGCCCGAAGTAAAAATTGCACAAGCTACTTTTGACCAAATTGCTCGTTATAATATGACGATGAATGCTCAATATTTGATGGTAACCAATGGTTTGAATCACTACTTTTGCCAAATGGATTTTGAAAATGAAAAATATCAATTCCTACATGAATTGCCAACGTATAAAATAGAATAATCAAAAATTGTTATGAAAATAGCTGTAGTTATACTGAATTGGAATGGAGTTTTATTGCTAGAACAATTTTTACCCTCTGTTGTAAAAAATTCACCAGATGCAGTTATTTATGTTGCGGATAATGCCTCAACAGATACTTCTATTGCTTATGTTAAAGCACATTTCCCATCCGTTAGGATTATTGAAAACAAAGGCAATCTGGGCTTTGCCAGCGGTTACAACGAAGCATTAAAACAAGTCGATGCTGAACTCTATGCTTTGGTAAATTCTGATATTGAAGTGACAGAGAATTGGTTGCAACCCATACTTACAACTTTTTTAATCGAACACAATACGGCTATAATTCAGCCTAAAATATTGGATTTTAAAAACAAAGAATACTTTGAATATGCTGGTGCTGCGGGAGGTTTTATAGATAAATTTGGCTATCCTTATTGTCGTGGTCGCATATTTGACACTATCGAAAAGGACCTTGGCCAGTACAATGACAACATAGAGATTTTTTGGGCAAGTGGCGCATGTTTTTTTATTAGAAGTAGTGTTTTTAATGAATTAAAAGGCTTTGATGACGAATTTTTTGCACATCAGGAAGAAATTGATTTGTGTTGGCGCGCATTAAATAAAGGGCATAAAATAAAATACATTTCAGAATCAGTAGTGTATCATGTAGGCGGAGCAACTTTGCAGCAAGGAAATCCAAAAAAAACATTTTTGAATTTCAGAAACTCCTTATTGATGTTGACAAAAAATCTTCCTCAAAATAAATTATATCCAGTTCTTTTAGGCAGAATGGTTCTAGATGGAATTGCAGGAATGCAATTTCTTGCGACTGGAAAATTCAAACATTTTGTAGCAATATTAAAAGCTCATTTTTCGTTTTACAAACTTTTTTTAGTTCATTATAAAAAAAGAACTAAATTTCAAGAACAAAAATACTATTGGATAAAAAGTATCGTTTTCATCTATTTTATTAGGAAAGTCGTTGTTTTTAACGATTTATTTAGAACAAAATAAATATAAAAAAGTAAATTTGTTTTTAACATTTAATTAAATCAATACCATTTATGAAAAAAATAGTAATTGCCTTATCCGTTTTAGCGCTATTGTCTTCGTGTGTTTCTAAAAAGAAATATACTGAATTAGAAGCTAGAAATAAAGAAACTCAGGACTTATTAAACACTGCTACCGTAAAATTAAATGCTTGTTTAGAGGAAAAAGCAGCGCTTTCAGCAACAGCGTCTTTGTTAAAAGAACAAAACCAAGGATTGATTAGCACTTCTAAAGATATGACGATCTTATCTACAAAAGGAGCTGAAAATATTGAAAAAGCATTAGAATCTATCAAAGAGAAAGATTTAAAAATCAGCAGAATGCAGGATGCTTTAACTAAAAAAGATAGTGTAACACTTGCTGTAGTGACGAGTTTAAAAAGTGCTGTAGGAATTTCTGATCCAGATATCGAAATAAATGTAGAAAAGGGAGTTGTATTTATATCAATCGCTGATAAATTATTATTCAAAAGCGGAAGTTATGAAGTTACTGACAAAGCAAAAGGAGTTTTGGCTAAAGTAGCAAAAGTTGTTAATGACAAACCAGATTTTGAATGTATGGTTGAAGGCCACACTGATAATGTTCCATACATTGGTACTGGAATTTTATTAGACAACTGGGATTTAAGTGTAAAACGTTCTACCTCTATCATTCGTGTATTAACCAATCAATTAGGTGTTAAACCAGAACAATTAATTGCAGCAGGAAGAAGTTCGTACATTCCTTTAGTAGCTAATGATACCCCTGAAAATAAAGCTCGTAACAGAAGAACTCGTATTGTTGTTTTACCTAAAATCGATCAGTTTTATGACATGATTGAAAAAGAAATGAAAAAACAAAGACCATAATTTTTTCTTTATATACAAAATTAAACGCCTCAAAATTGAGGCGTTTTTTTATGCCTATTTCTTTTTAAAAGTAAACAACTAATTAAAATCGATCAATATATAAACAAAAAAAGCAGGTCGTAAAACCTGCTTTTATGTATCCTCAATTGTTCTTTAACAACCAATTAAATATAATTAAGAATAACATGCTATTATTTTAAAAATAATGCAATGTAAATTTTAAGTAAATATAAAAATTTATAGAATAGAAGCAAATATTTTGCCAAATATTTAAATTTTACAGAATATCCAAACTTCCTTTACCTTCTCTAACTACAATAGGCTCGTCACCAGATAAATCAATAATCGTAGAGCCCATATTATCACCATAACCACCATCAATAACCATATCGACAAGGTTTTGCCATTTCTCAAAAATAAGCTCCGGATCAGTGGTATATTCAATCACATCATCATCATCGTGAATAGAAGTAGAAACTATTGGATTCCCTAGCAACTTCACAATTGCTAATGCAATCTCATTCTCTGGAACCCTGATTCCCACCGTAGTTTTCTTTTTAAATTCTTTTGGTAAATTATTATTTCCAGGTAAAATAAAGGTGTACGGCCCAGGCAAAGCTCTTTTTAACAATTTAAAAGTTGGCGTATCAATCTGCCGAACATAATCTGACAAATTGCTTAAATCGTGACAAATAAAGGAAAAATTAGCTTTTTCCAGTTTTATCCCTTTAATCTTTGCAATGCGTTCCAACGCTTTGGTATTGGTAATGTCACAACCCAAACCATAAACTGTATCTGTAGGATAGATCACTAAACCGCCCTCTTTGAGCACCTTCACCACTTTTGCGATTGCGGCTTCGTTGGGTTTGTTTTCGTATATTTTTATAAATTGAGCCATCAGATTTAAGATTTTTAATTAACGATTTTTGATTTCCTGTTTTAAAACTTCAGTAATCTGATTTTAGTTTACTCAAACTGTCATTGAACACTAAGAAGCTGGCCACTAGGTACTATCCAATAATATCCAGCTTCGCAAAGCGTAACAATAGTTTTTTGATTCCACCAACTTCAAATTTGATTTCAGCTTTTTTATCTGCTCCCACTCCTTCAAGGTTTAAAACTTCGCCTTTTCCAAATCGTTCGTGCATTACAACATTCCCGGCAACCAATTTATTATCAAACAAATTCGCACTACCAGATGGTGCATTGCTACTGACAGGTTTTAATTTACGAATATTGATCTCAGTTTTAGGTTCATTATCTGAACTATATTTGGTCGGCGGCGTTCCGTTGGCCGGTTTTGCCAGACGCAATTTAGATTTGTCCACATCTCCAAAAATATCACTATCAATCATTGGCTTAAACCGGTAATTGGACTCGGCTGGCGTTAGATATTCTAAATACTGTGCGTCAATTTCCTCAATAAATCGCGAAGGTTCGCTATCAGTCAATTTGCCCCAACGGTAACGTGATTGTGCATATGTCAAATACGCCTGATGCTCCGCACGCGTCAAAGCCACATAGAACAAACGACGCTCTTCTTCGAGTTCACTTCTTGTACTCATACTCATTGCGCTCGGGAACAAATCTTCTTCCATTCCCACCACAAAAACATGAGGAAATTCCAATCCTTTTGCTAAGTGAATCGTCATTAAAGCCACGCGGTCTTCATCACTAGTGTCTTTATCTAAATCTGTAGCCAATGCCACATCTTCCATAAACTCAGACAAGGCGCCTCGAGCACCATCAATTTCTTTTTGACCTTCGGTAAAATCTTTGATACCGTTCAATAATTCTTCTATATTTTGAATTTTTGCCATTCCTTCCGGAGTAGCATCCTTCTTTAATTCTTGAACCAATCCTGTTTTTTTGGCCACATGATCGGTGATATAAAACGCATCTTGATTTTGATCAATAACCTGAAAACTCTGAATCATCGTTACAAAATCTTGCAATTTTTGTTTGGTTCCCGAATTCAGTTTTAGGTCAATTTTATCAATATTTTGCATCACTTCCCAAATGGAACGTTTGTAGTGATTGGCAGCAATCGTAAGTTTTTCGACTGTTGTATCTCCAATTCCACGAGCCGGATAATTGATGACACGCACCAAAGCTTCTTCATCTTTTGGATTGATAACCAATCGCAAGTAACACAATACATCCTTGATTTCTTTCCTTTGATAAAAAGACAAACCACCATAAATGCGATACGGAATATCTCTTTTTCTAAGTGCATCTTCCATAGCACGGGATTGCGCATTGGTACGATATAAAATAGCAAAAGAGCCGTTACTAAGCTGGTTCTGCATTTTTTGTTCGAAAATCGTACTGGCTACAAAACGCCCTTCTTCGGCATCGGTCATGCTGCGGTGCACTTTTATTTTTGGACCAAAATCATTCGCAGTCCAAACTATTTTATCCAGCTTTACCTTATTCTTATCGATAATGGTATTTGCTGCTTCTACAATATTTTTTGTTGATCGGTAATTTTGTTCCAGTCTAAAGGTTTTCACACCATCATAATCTTTTTGAAAATTCAAAATGTTATTGATATTCGCACCTCGAAAAGCGTAAATACTTTGCGCATCATCACCCACCACACAAATATTCTGAAATTTATCAGACAATGCACGAACAATCAAATATTGAGAGTGGTTCGTATCTTGGTACTCATCGACCAATATATAACGAAAACGGTTTTGGTATTTAGCTAAAACTTCTGGAAAACGAGTCAACAATTCATTGGTTTTCAACAACAAATCATCAAAATCCATGGCACCAGATTTAAAGCATTTATCAACATAATTTTGATAAATTTCTCCTAATCTTGGCTTTTTAGCCATTGCATCCGCTTCTTGTAATTCAGGATTATTAAAATAGGCTTTTACGGTAATCAAGCTATTTTTATAACTGGAAATTCTGCTTAAAACCTGTTTTGGTTTATAGACATCACGATCGAGTTGCATTTCTTTGATAATGCCCGAGATACAACGCAATGAATCTTGGGAATCATAAATTGTAAAATTCGAAGGATAACCCAAATGATCGGCTTCGGAACGTAAAATTCTGGCAAAAACCGAGTGAAATGTCCCCATCCAAAGGTTTTTGGCCTCACTTGCTCCTACAATTTGGGAGATTCGGGTTTTCATTTCCCGTGCCGCTTTATTGGTAAACGTAAGCGATAAAATATTAAAGGCATCAACGCCTTGATTCATCAAATAAGCAATTCTAATAGTCAACACACGCGTTTTCCCAGAGCCCGCACCAGCGATGATAATCATTGGCCCGTCTTTTTGAAGAACAGGTTCACGTTGGGCTTCGTTAAGTTGATCGATATATTTATGCATGGAAAAATTTAAAATTTATTATGCAAAAATAAGAATTTAAGATTTAGAAACAGGTTTAAATTACAATCATAATGAGTTCTGATTTAACCAAAAATTCACTTGCTACAGAGCCATTAGCAAAGTTGCTAATCTTTAAAAAATACATCGTATGCAAAACGGATTAAAGTCCCCACAACTACGACCAAAAAGAAAATTCGGATAAAACTATTTCCTTTATTGATGGCCAGTTTAGCGCCAATCCAACCGCCAAGAGCATTACTGGCAGCCATTGGAATAGCAATTGCCCAAATGATTTTACCTTTCAATATAAAAAGGCAGATAGAGCCAAAATTAGTCGATAAGTTTACCATTTTGGCATTTGCGGAAGCATGTAAAAAATCGAATCCCATGATGGCTATAAAAGCCACTACCAAAAAGCTTCCCGTTCCTGGACCAATAAACCCATCATACAAACCAACAACAAAACTGATTGCAATCGCATTCCAAATTTGAGTTCTTGGAGAATGATTTTTTTCAATGTGTTGCCCAAAATTTTTCTTGGCGTAGGTATAAATCACTAAAAAAGAAAGAACAACCAGTAATAACGGTTTCATGAAATCATTGCTCACATACGTCAATAAAGTAGAGCCTAAAAATGCCGATGGAAAGGCCAAAAGCATCATAATCGACAATAGTTTCCAGTTCATATCTACCTTTTTCAAATACTGATACGCTGCAAAAGATGTCCCACTAAAAGCAGGAACTTTCAAGGTTCCTATAACTGTTGAAACAGGCAAATTAGGTAATAAGATCAATCCCATGGGGGTTTGTATCAGTCCTCCACCGCCAACAATAGCATCAATAAATCCTGCCGCAAAGGCAGCCAAACAAAGTAAAACTAGAACATAAGTCTCCATTATGGTATTCAATTTTAAATAGTGCTATTACAAGGGACAAAAATACTATTCAGTTTGATTTATTGCTAGTAAATAGAAATTGATTTGTTCCTAAAAAAGTATATTTTTGCGCCTATAATTTTTATAATAAAATGGATTCAACAAAAATCATAGAAATTCTCGCTTACACGCTTCCTTCAATAATTACGGGCGGCGTAGCCTACTATTTATTTAACTCTTATTTCAAAGATCAGCAAAATACAAGGCGCTGGTTGTTACAAAAAGAGGTTCAAAAAGAGGCCTTACCACTACGTTTACAGGCATATGAACGAATGTCTCTGTATTTGGAACGCATTAATCCCACTAAGTTATTAATTCGGATTGCTCCAATTTCTAACGATAAAAACGATTATGAAAATCTGATAATTGCGCATGTCGAACAAGAATTTGAACATAATTTAACACAACAAATATACATGTCAGATGAATGTTGGACAATTATTGTTACAGCAAAAAATGCAACAATCCAAATGATTAGAAAAGCGAATATGAGTGATCGTGTTGACAATGCTGATAAATTGCGTGAAGTAGTTTTAAGCGATTTGATGGAAAAACAATCGCCTAGCAACGCTGCTTTAGCTTATATCAAAAATGAAGTGAGTATGATGTGGTAAAACATTGTACAGCCATAAAAAATGCTCAAATTCACTAATTTCTAAAAGAATTATCGATTGAAATTAGTGAATTTGCGTTTTTAAATCCCTGTTGATTTATGACTTATTCTTTCAATAATCGATTCAATTGAAATTGTTCCGCTTCATCTAAATCAGGAACTATTCTTTCCAAAGAAACTCTCATTACCGGGTTTGTCAATAATTTTCTTAAGTTATCTCTACCAAATTTAGTGAATTGCCACATGTGATGCGTAGTAGCATTTACGAGATTTTTCAAAACAACGTCATTTATTATTTTGAAAGCGATTAATTTCTCTAAAGCATTTTGTCTGGTATTCGCTTCATAATTTATGGATGAATAGTGTATTAATTCGGTTTCCAAAGCTTGTCTGTCATCCGTATAATTTAGTGTCGAAAGTGCTAAAGTTAGCCACATAGTCCTTAAATTATAATCATTAAAACCTATCCAAATTTTTGATTTATCCAAATACTGACTGCGTTGCTCTGGAAAATTATTCCATAAATTATACAGCGCCAGTTCTTGTGTTTGATATGATTTATCGTCTAATAAAGTTTCATATTGCGTTCTGAAACTTTCCGGAATTTCATTCAATGTTGCTACAACTGTTTGGCGCAATTGCACATTTTTAGTTTCTAAAGCTAAAATAAAAAGACTCTTTTTATCTTCCCATTTTTCATTTATCAATTGATTCAGAATCGCTTCTTTTACCGAAAAATAAACGTCAGATTGCATTATTTTTTCAAGAAAATCTCTTTTCTCTGATAACGATTTGTTTTTTAACTTATCAACTTCAAACAGAATCTGAATCGCTTTGTTTTTAAGCAATAACCTATTGGCTTGTAGCGTATTAAAAACACTAGATTCAAGCCATACTTTACTAAAATTATTCAAATCATAGTTCGATTTTTTTTCGATTTCAATAAAGAAAACCTCTGTATTCACATTCTGAAATGCATGTTTTTTCAAATAGTTTGATACCGCTTTTTTAAATGCCTTATCTCCTATTTCTTCGTGTAAAACAAAAAGTGCCCATGCGCCTTTTTGATAGAAAGTCAATGAACTGGCTTTGGCATTCAAAACTGGAATGGTATCCGTTTGAGAAGCAAATTTTAATTGTGAAGCCGACTCATATAATTTTGAATAAAAATGATCTTCACCATAGATTTCCTTTTCGGCCAGCAACGCATAATAGGTAGCGAAACCTTCCTGCAACCAATGGTGTTTTCCGCTTTCGGCAGTGACTAAATTCCCAAACCACTGATGTGCTAATTCATGTGCATTGACATTTGTGTAACTTCTGTCTTCAAAACCTATAGAATCGACCACATAGCGCGTGTTGAAAAGTGTTGCCGATGTGTTTTCCATTCCGGCATACAAGAAATCTCGAACTGGCGCTTGTTTATAAATTCCCCAAGGAAACTTCACTCCTATTTCCTTTTCTAAAAAATCAAACATCCGTTTTGAATCCCTATATGTTGGTTCAACTTTAGTTGCGTCTTTTGGTTCCAAATACATTTCTAAGGAAATTCCTGATTTTGATTTTTGACTGATTTTTTCAAATTTTCCGATGGCAAGCATCAATAAATACGAACTCATTGGTTTTTGCATTTGGTATTGCCAAACCGAAAGTCCATCAATTGTAGATTTAAATTTCAAAATTCCATTCGAAATTACCTGATAGTCTTTATTATATTTTACATTTAAATTAAAAATCACTTTCTCATTCACATCATCAAAACTCGGAAACCAATAACTGGTATATTTTCCTTGTCCTTGCGTCCAAATTTGAACATTGTCATTTGATTCTGAACCAACGAAATACATGGTTTGTTTTGGCTTAGCCAAATAGTGAAAAGTCAGGTTATTTTTTCCTTTTTTGAACGGAAATATGATTTGTAATTGTTTTTGAGTATTGATATAATTAATCGGTTTTCCGTCTAATTTCAAATCCGAAAACTCCATATTTTGTGCATCAATTTTAATCGTGTCAATAGATTTCAAAACATCAAAATCATAATTAACATCTCCTGAAACTGTTTTTTCAATTGAATTTACGGTAATTTTTCCCTGAACCGATTTAAAATCAACAAATTGGGTTTGTTGGGCAAATGTGAACGTAGAAATAAAAAAGAAGAGGTATTTCATTATCATGGCATTTAATGCTGCAATTCTCAAAGTTACAAAGGTTTCCCAAACTAATCCGACTAATTTTGTAAGTTTACCTCCAGATAATCAGAAGATAATTACATTGAAAAAGAAAGCCTTATTTAATTGGAGCAGCGGAAAAGATTCGGCACTCGCCTTATACAAAACCCTACAAAATCCAGAAATTGAAATTGCCTGTTTACTGACTAATGTAAATGAGCAATATCAGCGTATTTCGATGCATGGCGTGCGAGTGGAATTATTGCAACAACAGGCCGAAAGCATTGGATTACCACTTGAAATTATGCAAATTCCTGAAATGCCCACGATGGAAGTCTATGAAAATGTAATGCGCGAAACATTGGCCAAACTAAAAAAACAAGGTGTCACGCATTCTATTTTTGGAGATATCTTCCTCGAAGATCTGCGTAAATACCGTGAAGATAAATTAACCGAAATAGGTTTTGAAAGCATTTTTCCGCTATGGAAAATACCAACTCACGAACTCATTCAAGAATTTATTAGTTTAGAATTTAAAACGATTGTGGTTTGTGTCAACGAACGATTTTTAGATCAAAGCTTCGTTGGTCGCGTTATCGACCAAGATTTCATCAATGATTTACCTGAAAATGTTAATGTTTGTGGCGAAAACGGCGAATTTCATACTTTCACTTTTGATGGGCCCATATTCTCAAAACCAATAACTTTCGAAATAGGAGAAGTCGTATACCGTAAATATGAAAAACCCGAGAAAGAAGACGCCTCAGATACCGCTTGCGATAGTAGTGCAACTGATGCTTTTGATTATGGATTTTGGTATTGTGATTTACTACCACTTCCTGAACCTAAAATTTATGGAAGGCAACAACACTAATTGCGCATTTTTATTAGTGTGCAAGTGTCATAATAAATTTTGTTCCTATACCCATTTCCGACTCAACTTTGATAGTGCCATGAAGCGCTTCAACTAACTTTTTAACAGTAGCTAAACCAATGCCAGTTCCGCGATCTCCAAATTTATCTGTTGCCGTTGCTACCTCAAATAGCTCAAAAATAGATTCTTGGTGTTCCTTTAATATCCCAGGTCCATTATCAATTACGGTGATGGTATAGAATTTCTCTTTGTCTAGAATTTCAATTTTTATATTCGTTTTTTCTTTATCGTTGTATTTTATTGCGTTTGAAACTAGATTAATTAACATCTGTTCAAAAGCTGTTTTGTTAATATTTAAAGCAGTACCATTCGAATTGATAACAATAGAAACATCAGTATTAAAAGCAAAAAGTTGTTTCAATTCATGCTCTAAAACTGAAATATTTAGTAGGCTAGTTTTTACTTTTTCAATTGTATTTGATTTACTGAAAGTTAGCAAACTATCGATCATTTCTTTCAACTTGTCTGAAGAACTCTTAATCAAGTTTAAAATTTCGTTTACTTCATGATTCATTGCATCACTATAATCAGAAATTAAAAGGTCACTTAATCCACTTATGTTCGCCAATGGTGATTTGAGATCATGAGCTGCTATGTACGCAAAACGTTCCAACTCTGTATTCGTTTTTTCTAACGATTCTAAAGTTTTTTCTAGATTTAATTTATTCAGTCGCAATTCTAATAACTTCATCGTTTGTTGAGACAATGCTTTTAAGGAAGCTATTTGGACATCTGTCAATGTTTTGGGCTTGTTATCTATTACGCACAAGGTTCCTAGCGGTATTCCCTTATCATTTACGAGTGGTACACCAGCGTAAAAAACCACGTTAGCTTCACCAGTAACTGCTGGATTGTCAAAAAACCGAACATCATTTCTAGTATCTGGTACAACCATAACATTTGAAGGATCATTTATGGCGTGACCACACATAGACAAATCACGCTCTACTTCTGTCATATTTAAACCCATCAATGATTTAAACCATTGTCTTTCAGTATCGATAAAACTAATAAAAGCAATGGGTGTATTGCATATTTGTGAAGCTATCATCGTCAAATTATCATATTCCTCCTCAGGCAAAGTATCCAAAATTGCATATGATTCAAGTAGATTTAATCTTTCTTCTTCATTTAGGGATTTTTCAGGTTTGATCATTTTTGGGGTATTTTTGTGCTTTATTTCTGAAAATTTAATTTTAGATATTTTCTGTATTACATCATAAGGAATGTTCGATTATAATGATGCGAAAAGGAAATAACAGTACAATAGTACAAATTTTAGTATCCATAAATTTTATACCCTTTTTATTTTATGGAAACTTTAATAATCGATAGGAAGCTGTCATTATTATTTTGTCATTCAACAAACAATATTATGATGTTTCAAATTATTATCAACAACATAAAAAAAATTCATAATTATTCACTGACAAAAACAATTAACACTCTTAGTCTAAAGAAGGTAACGTAAATCCATCCAACATACTTTTTTCTTGCATAAGCTGTTCAATAGCGTCTGATTTTCTGGGTGCTTCTGCCGACAAATTTACGGGGCCATTTGCAGTAATCAGAATATCATCTTCGATTCGAACCGCAATTCCCCACCATTTTTTATCACAATCACTACCAATTGGTATGTAAATTCCAGGCTCAACTGTCACAACCATATCGGCTTCAAAAGCATTATACAAACCTGAATCGTGAACATCTAACCCAATGTGATGCGAAGTTCCGTGCGGAAAGTATTTTCGAGATTCGTTTTCATTTTTAACAATTCCTAGTTTAACTAAACCAACACTTATTATTTTTCGTGCTACAGCATCAGGAGCATTAAAATTATTACCAATTTTTGCGGCAGCAATTCCCGCTTCTTGAGCTTCGTAAACCAAATCATAAATTAGTTTTTGCTCCATGGAAAATTTTCCGTTAGCAGGAATGGTTCGAGTTACATCAGCAGTATAGCCATGATATTCAGCTCCTAGGTCCATTAGAACCAATTCGTTTTCGACTTTCATTTTGCTGTTTTCAATGTAATGTAACACACAACCGTTGTTCCCTGCGCCTACGATGGAAGGATATCCCTCAAACTCGCTACCGTATTTTTTGTATACAAATTCGTGAATACCTTGGATTTCTGATTCAGACATTCCCGGATGCATTGCTTTCATAATTTCACGTTGTCCCATTGCCGAAATTCGAATCGCTTTTGTTAACAAAACCAACTCCTCTTTGGTTTTTTTCTCACGCAAACTCGCCATGTACGTCAAAATCGATTTGGTATTTATTGTTGCTTTTTTTGAAGTAATGCTTTTTTTACCATTAAGTTCTTTTTGCACATTCGAATCTATTTGAGACTTTACTTTTTCGTTGTAGCCGATTTGGGATTTAAACGCTCCAATTAATTTGTATAAATCCGCTTTATCATTTTTTAAATTTCGGGTATCCTCTTCAAATTCCTTAAAGCAAACAGTATCAAAACTGGCATAATCAATCCCCGAATTTAAAAACGCTGATCCATTAAATACATTTTCAAAACCCAGCTCTTTTTTGGCGCCTTCCGTTCCTAAACGCACTCCTGTCCATTGCTCCGCTCTAGGATTTTTCTCCTGAACATATAATAATTCGTTGTAAAACTTTCCATCACTTTTTTGTTGATTGTTCGAAAAGAGTACTAAAACTGCATTTGGTTCTTTATATCCTGTCAAATAATAAAAATCAGGATCTTGGTGAAAAATAAAGTCTACATCATTGGCTCGATTTCGAATGGGATTGCTAAAAAATAGTACAACACTATTTTGAGGTAATTTGGTACGCAATGCCGCTCTTCGCTCTTTATGAAACTGAGCCGATAAATAATCGTTTGGATTTCCGTTTTGCGCCATTGAAACACAAACAAAAAACACCGTAAAAACAAAAGAAAGTTTTAAATTCATAGCACAAGATATTTGAGGTTTTACATCCTAAACCCGAGGTTGTATTTGCATTAATCAGTAAGTAAATATAATTTTTTTTGTACTTATCCTTCAACTTTTATTGCTGGAGCACTTATCTTTTAGACTAGAAATAGAAAAAGAGCATCAAAAGTTTTTCAACTTCAGACTACTCTTTAGCAAAAGTGCTTTATCATTCTATAATTAACCAAAACTAAATTTTATGAAAATGCTTTTCAATAACCACTTATGATTTACTTTTTATATTTTAACACGGGACCATCGCAATAACTCCATGTACTGGACAAGGAATTATTGGCATCTAAAAACAGTCCTTCTTTACGATTTCCGTAACAACTGCCTATAATTTCGCTGTCATTGGGATATGTTAATTCAAAAGATGTTCCGTCAGATTGAGTTGTTGTCGTGTAGGTTCCCGAAATGGAAGTTTTAACCGAATTTCTTTCTCTGGATTTTGTAAATGTTCCATTAGTGTTGAACAAATAAAATTCCTGCCATTCCATTGCTGCGCCCGTAGTTTCAGAATTTGGAATAGAACCCGACATTGAGACCAAAGTCCATTTTCCGTAATAACCAGTACTATCTATTTTTACAGCATCACCCTTTGAACAAGAACTTAAAAAAGAAAAAAAAGCAACAAGAATAATTAGTTTTTTCATATACCAGATTTTAAACCTACTTTTTAGATGCTACTTCTTGCAAAAGGTTGCGTAAAAGTATAATTATTTTTTTCTAAAGTTAAAAATTGATTCTGAAACATTGTTCTTTTGACTATAAAAAAAAATAACGCTAATTCTCAAATTTAAAATGAGTTAACCCAATTAAAAAAAATACGCAAATTATCGGTTAAACCAGACCTAAAGCCTTATTATCTTTCCTCGTACATTTTTAGCAATTGCGTGACTGTATTCCAATTGCGAATTGTTGCTATTACATTCAATTTTTTCTCTATATATTTTTGATCAAATCGAGTTTTTCCGGCACCAACAGCATATTTTATAAAGATTTTATTGCCGTCGATACTGGCTTCGTCTGGTTTGAATTGGCTAATTTTCAAATCATTCATACTGGTACTTTGAAGGGCAGTAGAAATAAATGCTACATACAATTTTTTAGTGTCAATTTCCTTTTCCTTCAAGAAAGGATTGTTCTTGAAACATGCTTCTAAATCAGCGGAACCAATAACCACAACAGGTACTTCATGACCAAATACCTTAAAAATTTCCTGCTTAATTTTGAATCCAACAGCAGCCGCATTTTCCTCCTCTGAATCTACAAAAACATTTCCGGATTGAATATAGGTTTGCACATTTTGAAAACCAATGGCTTCCAAAGTCGTTTTTAGCGCGTCCATTTTTATCATACTGTGACCGGAAACATTAATACCACGGAGTAATGCGAGATGAGTTGTCATTGTTTAAGCTTTTTATTTTTGCGAAGATATTGTGTTTGATAGTAATTTCACAATTTACTTAAATTTTAACTTTACATTTTTAATAAAGCATTTTAGAATCAACCACAGTTTTATAATTTCCAAACAAAAAACTATATTCGCTTTATCAAATTAAAAACCTGTCTCAATCCGCGTTTTTGCTTTAGCAAATCCGTGTTATCCGTGTCCAACAATATCTAAATTCAAAGCTTCCTACTCACTCCCATCGAATACCTCAAAGGCGTTGGTCCCAATCGGGGCGATTTGCAGCGTAAAGAACTGGGGATTTATAAGTATGTGGATTTGGTAAATTCTTTTCCAAGCAGATACATTGACTGCACACAGTATTATAAGATTAATGAACTGCAAAATAATAGTGCCGAAGTTCAGATTATTAGTAAAATCATCAATAACTGCTTTGTGACTCGAAACTGTACTATTGGTTACATTGAAAAAATTAAAAAAATAAAATAATGATTGCTTCATCTTTTTTATAACATGAATTTAAATTATTATCCTTATTGAAGTTTCTTTTAATTTCGACCAATGCAGACCTCTAAAGTCAATATATAAAGAGCTATTAGCAAGATAATTTATGTCGCACGGAATTTAAAATGAACGATTCCAAATATACTAATTCATAAAGAATACCCCATTCGGTATCGCGTGAATACCAAAAAACCTAAAACAAAATATGATTTTGATTTAGGCTTTTTGTTAGTAGCCATAGTATTGTATGACTGAACTTGATGCATAATTTTACTTGTATGTTACTACAAACTCTTCTGTTGGTACTCTAACTTTTTTCATTGGAGCAATCCAGTCGTTTGGAGTATCAGCATAACCAACATACATTAGAGAAACACTTTTTAGCCCTAATTTATCTAGTTCTAGTATGTCATCTACTACACTGTTTTCAAATCCTTCAACAGGTGTACTATCAACTTTTAGCTCTGCTGCTTGAGCCAACGCCAAGCCTAATGCAATATAAGTTTGTCTGGCAATGTGCACAAAGTTCTCTTCAGCTGCTTGTCCCAAATAAATTTTCTTTAACATATCGGTATAACTATTAAATCGACCTTGTGACAATCCTCGCTCAGTGGTAGTAAAATCGTATACTTTATCAATTCGTTCTGCTGTGTAACGATCCCATCCTGCAAAAATAATTACATGAGAACAATTGCGCATGCACTCTGGATTAAGCGCACCTGGTACTAATTTTTCTTTCAACTCTTGATTTTCAACAACCAAAACCTGAAACGGTTGCAATCCTGATGAAGTTGGTGCCAAACGAGCCGCCTCGATAATCTTATCAATTTTGTCCTTGCTTACTTTTTTTGTAGGATCATATGCTTTTACAGCATGTCTCCAATTTAAATCCTCTATTAAAGCCATTTTTTTATCTTTTTTTAGTATTGAACTTCTTCATTTGATACTGTTAATATCACTTCCATATTTCCTCTTGTAACATTAGAATAAGGACAAACCTGATGTGCTTTTTCTATTAAGTCCTGAGCAATCTCTAGTGTCACACCCGGAATATTGGCGTGCAAAGCAGCTTCGAGAGCAAATCCTCCAGTTGTATTTGGACCAATTCCTATCGTGGCGCTTACGCTTGTTTCACCAGTTTCGATTTTTTCTTTTTTGATTACTAAATTTAGAGCACTATCAAAACAAGCGGCATAGCCTGCTGCGAATAACATTTCGGGATTCGCAAAATCATCGTTTGCTCCGCCTAAGGCCTTTGGATATTGAACCGCCAAGTCTAAAATTCCGTTTTCGCTTTTTACTTGTCCATTTCTGCCTCCTAGAGCAGTTGCTTTAGTGTTGTATATTGTTTTCATTTTTTATTATTTTTATTTGAAATTTTTGAAATAATGTTTTTTAACTCTTGTAATTCCTCAACTGTTACATTCATGGCTTCGATGAGTTGTGTGGGGATATTTGATGCTTTTATTTGCAAAGCTTTACCATTTTGCGTCAAGGCAATGTTTACAATACGCTCATCACTGCTACTTCTAGTGCGTGTTAATAATAATTTTGCTTCCATACGTTTTAGCAAAGGTGTGAGTGTACCACTGTCTAGTTTTAATTTTTCGCCTAATTGATTTACGGTTTGCGACTCAAATTCCCACAAGACTAGCATTACTAAATACTGGGGATAGGTCAATTCAATCGCATCTAATAAAGGGCGGTATTGGTTGATAATTTCCTTTGCAAAAGCATAAATAGGAAAGCAAACTTGCTGACTTAAAATTTGTAGCTTTTTCATGTTTTAGTTTTAATGATACAAAGATATAAGTTAAATAAATTGTACACAATTTAATTGTATGCAATTAATATTAATTTAACATTTGAGTAATAATGCACAAGAATCTGCTTTTGAAGAGTATGATTGTAGAAGGTTCTGAAAATAACAAGCAGCGGGATATTCAAAGTATACTTTTACGCAAATATCTTTTAGACTTGACAGCAATGAAAAGCCTTTGTGAGCAAAAACCATTTTTTTAGACTTGTGATAACGCTATCAAAAAAAGCTACTGAGACAAGCTCGTAAAAGGTTTTGCCGTAAAACTTGTTATGCATAGCTGGAACGGCTCCTAAACAGATAGGAAAGCACCACGTTGCGAATCCAGCTGCGAATGAAACTTCATAGAGTATTTTTGCCCGTCCTATTTTGTCAATTTTCCAAACAAAAAACTATCTTCGCTCTATCAAATTAAAAATCCGTTTCAATCCGCGTTTCTGCTTTAGCAAATCGGTTTTATACGTGTCCAACAATATCTAAATGCAAAACCTCCTACTCACTCCCATCGAATACTTGAAAGGCGTTGGTCCCAATCGGGGCGATTTGCTGCGGAAAGAACTGGGGATTTATAAGTATGTGGATTTGGTTAATTTTTTTCCAAACAGATACATTGACCGCACACGGTATTACAAAATTAATGAACTGCAGAACAACATTGCCGAAGTTCAGATTATTGGTAAAATTATCAACATTAAAACAGTCGAATTTGGCAGAAACCAAAAACGATTGGTGGCGACTTTTGTAGATGATACGGGACAAATGGAACTCGTTTGGTTTCAAGGCCACAAATGGATTCGGGAGAGTTTAAAGCTGAATGAAATATGTGTAGTTTTCGGGAAATGCACCTCTTTTGCAAGTACTTTCAACATGGCACATCCTGAAATTGAACTGATGAGCGAACACGAACAAAGTTTGCGCTCAGCGATGCAACCCGTTTATCCTTCGACCGAAACCTTAACGAATCGCGGGATTTCAAACCGAGTTATTAATAAATTGATGCAACAATTGTTTCTGGAAACGCAAGCGTTGTTCACCGAAACTCTGCCAGATTATTTACTTCAAGAATTAAAGTTGATTCCAAAGAAAGTAGCTTTATTTAACATTCATTTTCCTACGAGCGCTGAAGTTTTGGCAAAAGCCAAATTCCGTCTAATATTCGAAGAATTGTTCTTTATTCAGTTGCAATTAATCACGAAAAACAGGATTCGAAAACACAAAATAAAGGGATATCCATTTGCAACTGTGGGCGAAAATTTCAATGATTTTTATCAGCATCATTTGCCTTTTCAATTGACCAATGCTCAAAAAAGAGTGATCAAAGAAATACGAACGGACATGGGCAGCAACGCCCAAATGAACCGTTTACTTCAGGGCGATGTAGGTTCTGGGAAAACAATTGTGGCTTTTATGAGCATGCTTTTGGCACTTGATAATGGTTTTCAAGCCTGTTTGATGGCACCAACGGAAATCCTTGCCAATCAGCATTTTATTGGATTGTCTGAATTGGCTCAAACTTTAAATATAAATATCAGAATTCTAACGGGTTCTACAAAAATAGCACAACGCAGAATTATCCATGAAGAACTGGAAAACGGTACGTTACATATTCTCATCGGAACGCATGCTTTATTGGAAGACAAAGTAAAATTCAAGAATTTAGGACTGGCAGTGATTGATGAACAACATCGTTTTGGCGTAGAACAACGGTCAAAATTATGGAAGAAATCCACCCCTGACCCCTCCAAGGGAGGGGAAATAATTCCGCCACACGTTTTGGTAATGACCGCCACACCTATTCCGCGAACATTGGCGATGAGTTTATATGGCGATCTAGACATTTCAGTAATTGATGAATTGCCTCCGGGACGAAAACCAATTCAGACCGTTCATCGTTTTGACAGCAACAGATTAAAAGTTTGGAAATTCTTACGAGATGAAATCGCTTTGGGACGCCAAATTTATATTGTTTATCCGTTGATTCAGGAATCGGAGAAAATGGATTTTAAGGATTTAATGGACGGTTACGAAAGCATTTCAAGAGATTTTCCGCTGCCTCAGTATTCCATATCTATTTTGCATGGTAAGATGAAACCTGCTGACAAAGATGCCGAAATGAAACGCTTTTCAGAAGGAAAAACCAATATTATGGTCGCTACAACCGTTATTGAAGTTGGTGTGAATGTTCCAAATGCTAGTGTAATGATTATTGAAAGTGCGGAACGCTTTGGTTTGTCACAGTTGCATCAGCTTCGCGGTCGCGTAGGACGTGGTGCGGAGCAAAGTTATTGCATCTTGATGACGAGTCATAAATTGAGTGCTGATAGCAAAACCCGAATGGAAACTATGGTTCAAACGAATGATGGTTTCGAAATTGCCGAAGTAGATTTAAAACTACGTGGTCCCGGTGATCTAATGGGAACCCAACAAAGTGGTGTGCTTAATCTTCAAATTGCAGATTTGGTTCGGGACAGAGATACTTTGGCATTAGCCAGAAACTATGCCTTGAAATTACTCAAAGAAGACTCAGGCATGCAAAAACCAGAACATGCAACGTTGCGTTCTATTTTTATAGAAATGACTAAAAAGAAAAACATCTGGAATTACATTAGTTAGAATTTACTATTTGATACATCTGCAAAATATACTGTAATACCACTTGGCTATTTGAGTTTTTAATCTGTTTTCTATATTTTTTTTAATACTCGGTTAAACCTTTTGTCCTCGAAATGGTCTAATGAAAAATGCGTATTGATATTTGTATGTACAAACGTTAAATATAGATTAACAAAATCTCAAATTTCGTTTGTATCAACTAAATTTGCTTTAACCATAATTTTTAAACCTTAACCTACTTTACTTTTTACTTATGAAAATTAAACATATAGTTTACGCCTTGTTAACCATAGCAATTATTGGATTTATTGGCTATAGAATCACCGAAAACAAGAGTGCAAATACTGATTCAAAAGATCCAAAAGCAAAAGGGAAATCGATTAATGTGACAGGAATTGTGGCAACTCCACAAACATTTGATAACAATTTATCACTTTCTGGCTCTATTGAAGCCAATGAACAAGTAGAAATTCGCAGTGAAGTATCTGGAATTGTAGAAGCTATTTATTTTCAAGAAGGCAGTACTGTGAGTAAAGGACAGGTGCTTTTTAAAGTAAATGATTTAGAATTAAGAGCACAATTGCGACAAACTTCCACCAGAGAAGGATTGGCATCAGAAAACGAAAGAAGAGCCAAATTATTATTACAAAAAGAAGCCATCAGTCAGGAAGAATATGATTTGGCACGAGCTGATTTAAAATCGGCGCAAGCCCAAAGCCAGTTGATTAGAGCACAAATTGCCAAAACAGCTGTCAGAGCTCCATTTTCAGGAAGAATAGGTTTGCGTTCTATTTCACCGGGTACCTACATTACACCAGCCATATTAGTAGCAAAACTAGTAAATACTGGAAAATTGAAAATCACTTTTTCAATTCCAGAAAAATATGCCACTCAGGTAAAAACAAATACCAATATCACGTTTACCATTTCTGGATCTACTGAAAAATTTACTGCAAAAGTGTATGCTATTGAGCCTGAAGTGGCTGTAGCTACCAGAACATTACAAGTTCGTGCCATTACTGATAACAAAAACGGAAAACTGTTGCCAGGCACATTTGCTGATGTAGAATTACCGTTAGACATCATTAAAGATGCCATTGTAGTTCCTACAGAAGCTATAATCCCAGTACAAAATGGTAAAAAAGTTTTTATTTCTAGTAACGGTCAAGCCAAAGAAGTGATGATAGAAACCGCAACACGAACAGATGCTTCAATCTTAGTGCTTTCTGGTTTGAAAGCTGGTGATACCATCATTACTAGTGGTGTAATGTCTTTAAAAAATGAAACTCCGGTTACTGTTAAAATTAAATAGTTGAGAAATTAGATTTCTTCGAAAACATTAAAAATCTAAAATCAGCAATCAAAAATCTAAAATCTAAATGAGTTTATCCACAACAAGTATTAGAAGACCCGTATTTACCATTGTAATCAATTTATCGATTGTATTATTTGGATTAATTGGGTACAGTTTTCTGGGTGTACGAGAATTTCCATCTATTGATCCTGCTCAAGTGTCTATTAGCACACGATATGCTGGTGCAAATTCAGATATCATTGAATCCCAAATCACCGAACCATTAGAAAAAGCAATCAACTCTATCGATGGTATTCGAAACGTTACTTCATCGAGTGCACAAGGAAGTAGCAACATCACTATCGAATTTAATCTGGATAAAGATTTAGAGGAAGCTGCTAATGATGTGCGGGATAAAGTCTCACAAGCCGTTCGAAACCTTCCACAAGATATTGATTCCCCACCTGTTGTGTCTAAGGCAGATGCCAATGGTGAAGCCATCATTTCAATGACGGTTCAAAGTGATACTAGAAACGCATTAGAATTAAGTGATTATGCCGAAAATGTAATTTCACAACGATTAGAAACTATTCCGGGAGTAAGTGGAGTCCAAATTTGGGGACAAAAACGATATGCCATGCGTTTGTGGATCGATCCTGTGAAACTGGCCTCCTACGGTTGCACTGTTTCTGAAGTGAGAGCTGCTTTAAACAAGCAAAATGTAGAATTACCATCAGGTAAACTAACAGGAAATAATACGGAGTTAACGGTGAAAACAGTGGGAAACCTTTCTACTCCCGAAGAATTCAATAACATCATTATTCGTACCGAAGGAGAAAAAGTAGTACGTTTTAGCGATGTTGGAAACGCAAGTCTTGGTCCAGAAAACACCGAAACCAAAATGACACAATCTGGAACGCCATTAGTTGGAGTTGCAATTGTACCGCTTCCTGGAGCTAATTATTTAGATATTTCTACCGCTTTTTACAAAGAGTTTGCACGTTTAAAAAAGGATTTACCCAAGGATATCAAACTGAATATAGCCATTGACAATACCGTTTTTGTTAAAAAATCGGTAATTGAAGTTGCAGAAACACTGGGAATTTCAATTATTTTGGTAATTTTAATTATCTATTTATTCTTTAGAGATTGGGCCATTGCGTTTAGACCTTTAATTGATATTCCTGTTTCGTTGATTGCTACTTTCTTTATTATGTGGCTTTTTGGTTTCTCCATCAATGTATTGACTTTATTAGCAATCGTTCTGGCAACAGGCTTGGTTGTTGATGATGGAATTGTAGTCACCGAGAATATTTTCAAAAAAGTAGAAGAAGGGATGTCGCCTATTGAGGCAGCTATAAAAGGATCTAATGAAATATTTTTTGCGGTAATTTCGATTTCTATCACATTAGCAGCGGTGTTTTTGCCCGTGATTTTCCTCGAAGGATTTGTCGGGCGATTGTTTAGGGAATTTGGCGTCGTCATTGGCGCTGCAGTATTAATTTCGGCTTTTGTATCGTTGACATTAACACCTATGTTGAACGCTTATTTGATGAAAGGCGGCGAACAAAAAAAATCTAAATTCTATATTCGTACAGAACCTTATTTTCAAAAATTAAATAGTGGATACGCTAGTTCATTAAGTCGTTTTATGAAAAAGAAATGGTTGAGTTTCCCTATTTTGATTGCATGTTTTGGTTTAATATATTTATTTTTCAATCTTTTACAAAAAGAAACGGCACCCTATGATGATCGTAGTGGTTTTGTATTGCGAATGTCTACTCCCGAAGGTTCTTCTTATGAATACACCGATCGATTCATGCAAGAAATTTCACAGTTGGTAGATGACTCCATTCCGGGTAAGAAAGTTGCTTTAGTTATTACCTCTCCTGGTTTTGGATCTTCCTCTGTAAACAGCGGATTCATTCGAGTTTCTTTGGTACAACCCAATGAGAGAAAAGAATCTCAAAAAGAAATTGCGGAGAAATTGACCAAATGGACCAAACAATACCCCGATGCCAAAACCTCTGTAATTGAGCAACCTACTATCGCTGTGAACAGACGAGGTGGATTGCCAATTCAATATATTATTCAGGCACCTAACTTTAAAAAACTAGAAGAAAAAATTCCAGTTTTTATGGATGAAGTTTCAAAAAATGAAACATTTGCCATCAGTGATGTGAATTTAAAATTCAATAAACCAGAGGTAAATGTTACTATCGACAGGGAAAAAGCCGAAAGTTTAGGAATTTCAGTTATTGACATTGCGCAAACCTTACAACTGTCATTAAGCGGACAACGTTTTGGTTATTTTATGCAAAATGGTAAGCAATATCAGGTTATTGGGCAATTTGATCAAAAAGACCGCTCGAAACCATTGGATTTAACCTCGATGTATGTCAAGAATAGTATGGGACAACTCATTCAAATGGATAACGTAGTGACTATTGAAGAGAAAAGTAATCCGCCACAGTTGTACCATAATAATCGCTATATGGCCGCAACTATTTCTGCTGGTCTTGCTCCAGGCAAAAGTATAAGTGACGGAATTGATGCAATGAACGACATTAAGGCTAAAGTTTTAGACGATACTTTTACCACAGATTTAGGTGGAGAATCTCGAGATTTTGTTGAAAGTAGCTCAAACACCGCTTTTGCTTTTGGATTGGCTTTGGTATTAATATTTTTAATTCTTGCAGCACAATTTGAAAGCTTCATCGATCCTTTCATCATCATTTTGACCGTTCCTATGGCAGTAGCTGGCGCATTATTCTCCCTATGGTTGTTCGACCAAACTTGGAATATTTTCAGCCAAATTGGAACCGTAATGCTTATAGGTTTGGTAACCAAGAACGGAATCTTAATTGTCGAATTTGCTAACCAGCTTCGAGAACAAGGTAAACCTAAACTAGAAGCAATTTTAGAAGCTTCGGAAGCGCGATTACGACCTATTCTAATGACAAGTTTGGCTATTTCATTGGGAGCTTTACCTATTGCAATGTCTCTTGGGGCTGCTTCTACAAGTAGAATCGGAATGGGAGTTGTAATTGTAGGTGGAACTATTTTCTCTTTAGTTTTAACATTATTTGTAATTCCAGCCATGTATTTAATGTGGTCTAAAGCCAGAAAACACTATCCAGAATTTGATCATATCGAAGAATACGAAAGAGAAGTTAAATAATTTTGAATAAAACGTTGATGCCATAAATACCAAAAATGAAGCTTAATTTTAAAAGTTCACTTTAATATTTCTAGGCAAATAAATACAATTATGAAACATACTAAACGAATATTGTTGCCTTTTGCTTTTCTCTTATTTGGAGTTGTAACATCGAATGCGCAAGAAATTTTGACATTAGAAAATGCAGTAAAAATTGCTTTGGAAAACAATTACGAAATAAAAATTGCTACCAATACGCTATCTATCGAAAAAACAAATGTGGCAATTGGAAATGCCGGAATGTTGCCTACAGTTACTGCAACCGTTCTGGATAACAACAGCATTCAAAACAGTTCCCAGATACGTCAGGACGGAACAAAAACTGAATTAGATAATGCCAAAAATAATAGTTTAACCTATGGTGTAGGTTTAGATTGGACCGTTTTTGACGGAATGCGCATGTTTGCCAGACTAGATCAGTTAAAGGAATTAAAAAAACTGGGTGAAGCGCAATTAAAATTAACCGTAATCACGCGAATCAGTGATGTGAATGCTGCCTATTACGATTTAGTGCAACAGCAACAACAATTAGCCGCTTTGGATACAACAATTGTGATTTCAAACCAGCGATTGACCTTGGCACAAAACAGATTTACTATTGGAAAAGCCTCCAAACTTGAAGTTTTGAATGCCCAAGTCGATTTAAATACAGATCAAGTGGCATTGTTGCGACAAAAAGAATTGTATGCTAACAGTAAAATTTTATTAAATCAGCTAATGGCCAGAGATGTTGCTACAGATTTTAAAGTAATTAATGAACTTGAAGTAGATGCATTATTACTACTTCCTGAACTAAAAGCTTTGGCCGAGAAACAAAATCCCCAATTAGAAGCACAGATTATTAATAAAAGAGTAGCTGAACTAGAACTCAAGCAAATTAAAGCGGCACGCTACCCTACTGTTCGAGTAAATACCGCTTATAATTTTTCTGAAAGTCAATCCAGTCTTGGTTTTGTGGCACAATCCCAATCTAGAGGTTTGAACTATGGTTTTAGTGCTTCATTAAATCTATTTGATGGTTTTGCACAAAATAGAAATGAAAAAATTGCTAAAATTCAAATTGAAAACTCTAAACTTAATATAGACCAGCAAAGTTTAGCTTTAAATACGCAATTGGCAACTTCGTATCAAACGTATATGACTAATTTAGAGTTGATTGCTTTAGAAGAAAAAAACGAAGCTATTGCCAAACAAAATTTGAATATTACTTTAGATAAATTCAGAATTGGGACTATAACAACTTTAGAATTCAGGACAGCACAATTGAATTATGTGAATGCCAAAGTGCGTTACAGTAATGCGCAATTCCAAGGGAAATTATCTGAAATTGCACTTCGCGAGTTGGCAGGAAATCTTATTTTTTAATTTACTTTTGCTAAAAAAAGTATCTTAAATGGTTTCATACAATACAAAAGATTGGTTTACATTTATTTTTCGTTTTCACAAAGCGGACACGTTTAGAACATTGATGCCAATAATGTTTGCTATTGGAGTTTACTCTGGAGTTATTGGTTATTTAGAAGTTGAATATTGGAAGTTAGCCGATACTAGTTATGTGAAAAATATTACCATCATGCACGGAATGCTTGGTTTCGTGATCTCGCTTCTACTCGTTTTTAGAACTAATACCGCTTATGATCGATGGTGGGAAGGACGAAAAATGTGGGGTGCATTAGTAAATAATAGCCGTAATTTTGCCATTAAATTATCTGCAATTTTACATGACGAAAAAGATCGCAAATACTTTCGAAAAATGATTCCCGGTTATGCTTCCATTTTACATAATCATTTAAAGGATGAAGAGACAAGCCAGCAGTTGTTTGATGGTGTTGATTTAGAGATTGATCATCACAAACACAAACCCAATCAAGTCGCAAAAATGTTATTTCAAAAAATTAATGATTTGTATGATTCCAAAAAAATAACTGGCGATCAACTGATTATTTTAAACGAAGAAGTAAAATCATTTACTGATATTTGCGGTGCTTGCGAACGAATCAAAAACACGCCTATCCCCTACTCTTACAGCGCTTTTCTTAAAAAATTCATTTTCTTTTATGTGATGACATTGCCTTTTGGATATTCTTTTAATTTGGGTTATTATGTAGTGCCGGTTGTGGTGTTTATTTTTTATGTATTAGCAAGTTTAGAGTTAATTGCTGAGGAAATTGAAGATCCTTTTGGAAGCGATGAAAATGATTTACCAACTCATAAAATTGCTGAGAACATCAAAAAACATGTGGAAGAATTGCTGTAAAATTGCCTAATTCTGCTTTAAAAAGGTTTTAAAACTTTGTTCTCTACTCACTTTGAACCTCAAGAAACATTAATTATATTTGCATCCGAGACTTAAGGTCGAACTGACGATGTACTCTCATTAAAATTGACAGATGAAAATATCTTATAACTGGTTAAAACAATTCATTAAAATAGACTGTAAATCGGAAGAAACAGCAGCTTTACTAACTGATTTAGGTCTGGAAGTAGAAATTGTTGACAAATACCAATCGGTAAAAGGCGGCTTGGAAGGAATTGTTGTAGGACATGTACTTACTTGCATACAGCATCCAGACGCCGACCGACTAAAAATAACTACCGTAGATATAGGAAATGGTGTTCCTGTACAAATTGTTTGCGGTGCTACTAATGTGGCTGCAGGACAAAAAGTACCTGTTGCAACAATAGGAACTATTTTATACGATGCAACTGGTGCTGCTTTTACAATAAAAAAAGGAAAAATTCGTGGACAAGAAAGTCATGGAATGATCTGTGCCGAAGATGAGTTAGGCCTTGGTGAAAGCCATGACGGAATTATGATTTTGGACGAAACATTAGCACCGGGAACTCCTGCTGCAACGGTTTTTAAAATAGAAAATGACGAAGTTTTTGAAATTGGATTAACACCCAATCGTGCCGATGCGATGAGTCATTTAGGAACTGCTAGAGATTTAAGAGCCGGGATGCTACAAAATGGCGTAAATGTAGAGCTTATCACACCTTCTGTTAGCAATTTTAGAGTAGACAAAAGAACGCTCAAAATTGATATTGACTTAAAAGAACCTAAACTTGCACCGAGATATTGCGGGGTTACCATCTCAGGAATTGAAGTAAAACCTTCTCCAGCTTGGTTGCAAAACAGGCTTAAAGCCATTGGATTAAATCCAAAAAATAATATTGTCGATGTAACAAATTATGTTTTACATGAATTGGGACAACCACTGCATGCATTTGATGCTTCGAAAATTAATGGTAAAATAGTAGTGCAAACACTACCTGCAGGTACAAAATTTACTACACTTGATGACATTGAAAGGACACTTCACGAGGAAGATTTAATGATTTGCGATGAAAAAGGACCTTTGTGCATTGCTGGTGTTTTTGGTGGTAAAAAATCAGGAGTTTCAGAAAATACCAATGCTATATTTTTAGAAAGCGCCTACTTTAACCCAGTAAGTATTCGTAAAACAGCAAAGAGACATCAATTAAATACTGATGCCTCGTTCCGTTTTGAACGCGGAATTGATCCTAATATTACGGAATATGCGTTGAAACGCGCTGCTCTTTTAATACAAGAAGTAGCTGGCGGAGAAATAACGTCAGATGTAGTCAATGTATACCCAAAGAAAATCCAAGACTTTTCTGTGTTTTTGAACTTTAGTAAAGTAGCCAAAATCATTGGTCAAGAATTACCAAAAGATACCATTAAAAAAATATTAGTTTCACTGGACATTAAAGTCAATAGCGTTTCTGATGCAGGATTAGGATTGACTATTCCATCGTATCGCGTTGACGTTCAGAGAGAAATTGATGTGATTGAAGAATTATTACGAGTTTACGGATACAACAACATTGATTTTTCTAAAAAATTGAATGCTACAGTTTCTAAGTCACCTCGAAATGAAGATTATAAAATACAGAATGTGATTGCCTCACAATTGAACTCTCAAGGTTTCAATGAAATGATGGCAAATTCATTAACATCGGCTTCTTATGTAGCGCTTTCGGAGACTTTAAATCCAGCAAACAATGTGACCATGTTAAATCCTTTAAGCGCTGATTTAGCTACGATGCGTCAATCTTTGTTATTCTCTGGGCTTGAAGCGATCTCGTATAATATCAATCGTAAAAACTCCGATTTGAAGTTATTTGAATTTGGAAAAACATACCACAATTATCTTGCAGGTTATGAAGAGAAAAAACATTTGACTTTATTTCTATCTGGTAACAGAACACAGGAAAATTGGACTAATGCACAAAAGCCATCTGATTTTTTTATGTTTAAAGGATATGTAAATGGAATTCTATCTAGACTTGGCATCCAAAAAACACAAAACATGCCCGTAACTTCGGATGTTTTCTCGGAGGGAATTGCAATTAGTGTTGGGACGGAAATAGTGGTTGAATTAGGAGTAGTAAAAAAATCGATAGGTAAACATTTTGGAATCAAACAAGAAGTATTTTTTGCAGATTTTAACTGGAATTTAATTTTAAAATTAATAGCTACCAAAATAAAATATACTGAGATTCCAAAATATCCAGAAGTTCGAAGAGATTTAGCACTACTAATTGATCAAGCCGTAACGTATGATAGTATTTATACAATTGCGCGTCAAACAGAAAAAACGCTTTTAAAAGACATCAATTTATTTGATGTGTACGAAGGGAATAATCTTCCGGAAGGAAAAAAATCATATGCTTTGAGTTTCACAATCCAAGACAGTGCCAAAACACTGACTGATGTGCAAATTGATAAAATTATGAACAAATTACAAACGAATTTTGAAACAGAACTTGGTGCTGTTTTGAGGTAGTTATTTCATTAAAAGTAAAATCCCGATACTCTAAATTAAAGTATCGGGATTTTTATTTACAAGCTTCTAATGACAAATTCACTTCTTCGGTTGAGCTCATGCTCCTCCTCGGTGCAGCTTTCTTCGGGAATACATTTTACAATTTGAACTGATTCTCCGTAGCCTTTTGCAAAAATTTGTTTTGGTGAAATTCCTTGCTCTAAAAAGTAATCTCTAGTAGCCTGTGCTCTTTTTTGGGATAAATCTTTATTAAAATTTCCATTACCTCTGTTGTCTGTGTGGGAACCTATTTCCACTATCATTTCTGGATATTTTTTCATCAAAGCAACAACTTTATTCAAGATAGTTTTAGAGTCTTTTCTGATGTACCACAAATTATAATCAAAATAAATAGGATCAGTCTTGATTATTAAGCGTTCTCTATCTTTTACAACATCTTTTTCATTTGCTAAAATAGTAGCAACTTTTTCAATTTTTTTAGCTTCAACTAATTCTTGATTTCTTTTTACAGTTAGTGCAATGCTTTTTATTTTCTCAGCCTGAGCTACTTTTTCTTTTTCTTGTTGCAAAGCCAAAGCAGTCAGTCTATTTCTTTCTTCTTCCTCTAAAACAAGTTGTTGCTCTCGTTTAATGGCCTCATTTGATTTAATTTGCATGGAAGCATCATTGTTTTTTTTGCGCTCAGCATTAATTACTATTTTTTTGGATGCGGAAGTATAATTGTCCTTTTCTGCAGTAATTTTATAAGTGACTTTACATAAAACTTCAAAACTTAATTTACCTTCGCTAGTTGTTATGCTGCGTTGTACTATTTCACCATCAGCGTTTTGTAATTGAACCACAACATTATCTAATGGTAATTTAGTATCAATATCAGTAATGATTCCGGTTATATACTGCTTACAATCTTCAATAATCAATGGTTTCTCCTCTGTAAAAGAATAAATATCGTCGCTTCCTTGACCTCCTAAGCGGTTAGAAGAGAAAAAACCCTCCTTTGTATCGGAATTGATAAAAAAAGCAAAATCATCATATCCTGAGTTTATGGGTAACCCAACATTTTCAGCTCGTGTAGGAACTCCATTTTGCAAAGCCGAAACAAATATATCTAATGCACCATACCCTTCATGTCCATTTGACGAAAAATACAATTTGTTGTCTTTTGAAACAAATGGAAATTGCTCTTTTCGAGCAGTATTTACCAAATTGCCAAGATTAACAGGTACTCCAAAAGTATCTCCGTAAATTTCTACAGAAAAAATATCAAATGAACCGAGTGTTCCCGGCATGTCTGAAGCAAAATACAATGTTTTTTCATCAATGCTTAATACTGGATGTTCCGTTGAATAATTATCATTATTAAAAGGCAAAGAAATGATATTTGTCCATTTTCCGTTATTCCATGAAGCCCTGAACAACTGTAAATTGGAAACTTTATCTTTATTTTTTCCGCGTCTGCCTTTTTTATAGTTATTTCTGGTGAAAAACATGGTTTTTCCATCTTTTGTAAATACAGCATTAGATTCATGCATAGTTGTATTTATTTTACTGTCAAAACTAGTGGCTATTGAGTCCACTGCGTTTACATTGCGTAACGGAATTGTCATCAAATCAAGATAGGATTCTCCATTCCATTTGAAACGTTTATCAAACATACCCATTTTAGATTTGACACCAGCAAAAACAAATGTATCGTTAGTTACAAAACCTCCAAACTCGGTGTTTGGTGTGTTTATTTTTAGATTTTTAATTTGATATCTTTCACCTATCGCAGTAACATTTTCAAGAACTTGAAGCCCTTTTTGGTATCGAATCAAAATGTCTTTATCCGATAAGGAAGCATAATATTTTTGCAATACAGCACTAGCATCATTATACTTCCCAGATGCTTTTAAAGTTTGTGAATATTTAAAATAATATTCATCTCCAATTTCACTTCCAAAATTTGTGATTAAAAGTTTGTAATAGTACTGAGCAGTGTTAAAATCATTGGTATAATAGTAGCAGTCAGCAAGGTTTTTAAGTACAATTTGCGAAGTATTATCTTGAATAATTGATTTGTACAATGGAATTGCTTCATTGTAAAAAGTGCGTTCAAAAAGTCGGTTAGCTCTTTTTAGATTGTCGTCTTGAGCCTGTAATAATTGGATGGAAAATACCAATAGTAGCAAGTATATTTTTTTCATAATTTATGTCTTAGAAAAATCGTGGAGATTTATCGTATCCTCTACTGGATAAATCAAAATTAAACAATACAAAAATCTCATGGGTTCCCGAATTGAATTCTCCTAGGCTAGAGGTGTTGTAATCATAAGCGTACCCAACACGAATACTGGGCGTAGCTTTTACATTCATCATTGCACTTACAGAATCTCCAAGTCGATATGCTGCTCCAAACTCAAATTTTTCATTGTACAAAACATTTGCAGTGACATCAAGAGATATTGGCGCACCTGAAACGTATTTTGACATAAGAGCTGGCTTAAATTTGAATTGTTCTGATACTTTAAATACATATCCAGCTGTTAGGAAAACATGGGTGTTTTCTCTGCTAAAGGAATTGGTACCCGACCTATTTTCAAATTGTTTTGTTGCTAATAAATTTGGGGCAGATAAACCCACATAATAATTGTTTGTAAAATAAAATGCTCCGACACCTACATTTGGCATGATATCATTTCTGTTTTCTGAAAAAGCATCATCTGTTCCTAGATTACCACTTTCAAAAACAAAGCCATCAAAATTAGTTTGCAAATTGGTAAACCCTGCTTTTACTCCAAAGGATACTTTGTGATTGTTATTAAACTCTAGCAAATAAGCAAAATCTGCAAAAAAATTATTCTCTTTTTTCACTCCTCCACCAATATCATCAGATATTAATGAAAACCCTACTTCTACTTTTTTATTGACTGGCATGTGAGCAAATAATGTCAATGTTTTCGGCGCGCCCACAGCGCCCACCCACTGGGATCTGTACAAGGCACCCAAATTTAAATCAGACTCTATGCCTGTAGCATAAGCAGGATTCAAAACACTCATATTATACATGTATTGGGTATATTGAGGGTCTTGTTGTGCTGTTAATTTTGTAATTATCAAGAAAAGACTTGAAAGTAGTATGAACTTTTTCATGTACTATTTTTTAAAAAATAAAAGATTGTTATCTATTCAAATAAAAACGTCCTTGCTTAGGGGAAATGCTTCCTTTATTGAAATGAATAACATAAAAATAAACTCCTTCAGGCGCTTTTCCGCTGCTACTTGTTTTGGAGTCTGATGAAGTACCATCCCATCTTGGCTTGTTTTTATTAGCCGTATACATGAGACTTCCGTATCTGTTGAATATTTCTAATACATAATTGGGATAAATAAAATCAATATCTGGAATAGAAAAAGTATCGTTTATGCCATCTCCATTGGGCGAAAACCCATCAGATATAAAAAATTCTGGAGTTGCATCACAATTGGTAAGTGAAACTGTTACTTGTAAAGGAGTTGTTGAAAAACAACTGTTTGCATTTGTTGAATCAAAACCATAATAAATTCCATTATCTCGCAGTAATGCTGTGTTAGATAACAAATTTCCTCCCGTAGCAGCATCATACCATTTTACAGTTCCATTTAAAGTTACATTATTGGATAAACTTTGAATAGTAGGCAGATCTAACCCACAAAATTTTTCTCCATTTTGAAGTAGTACAGGTGTTTGCAATTCATTTATAACAACTTGTGCTAGAGCCAAACCAGATTCACACCCTGTAGTTGCATTTACCTCTTTTACATAATAATTTCCTGATTGTAATACCGTTGTGGCAGGCAGTGCAGTAGTACTCGTTATAGAATTATACCACCTGTACTGAGAGCCATTAGGTACTAGATTAGCTATGGTTGCATTTTGCACTTTACAAAATTCTTGATTACTAGTCGATGGTACATTTGGCAAGGCATTAATTACGATATTTTTAGTATTGGTATTCATCGCAGCAGAACAGCCTGTACTAGAATCTGAAAAACTTATTAGGTTAAATGATGAAATCCCTGAATTTGGGATAAATGAACTAGGAATGGTATAACTTGTCCGCCCAGCATTTACCATTAAAGGAACCATTTGAACCCCAATATTATTTGCACCAGATAAAGAATAATTAATTGTAATTGCAGTTAAAGCTCCTAATCCCGAGAGCTCCACTACAACTGGCTGACCTGCACAAACTTCCTTTATACTTACAATTAAATTACTACTATCAGGCAGGGCTTTAACCAAGAAAGATTTAGACAAAGTCGCTGAATTGGTACAATTTGTGGCCAAATTAGTAATTCTGGTAATTGTAAAGTTGGTAGTTCCCGCATTAGGAATTTGAGATGAAGGAATTTGGAACGATGCAACTCCTGCAACTACCGAAATTGCAATAGTTTGATTAACAAGACTATTACTTCCAGATAGAGTATACACAATACTATAATCCCCATCTGTTAGATTCCATGGTCCCGATAATACTACATTTGCATTTGTTAATTGACATACAGGGTCAATTTGAATAGTAGCATTATTAATTTGCGGAATAGGATTTATTCGCACTACCCCAGAAATAGTAGGAAGTATATTAGTACAAATTCCTAATGAAGATTCACTTACTATATTTGAAATGGAAACGGTATAATTACCAGATGTGCTAAAACTACTTGCTGCTAAAGGAAAAGTAAAAACGTTATTAGTAAAGTTTTTAGTTGTTGAAAAAACATTGGTATTACCAGAAATGGTATAGGTTACCGTATAGTCTCCATTAGGAATATTAACTACATCTCTAATTGATGCTGTAAATGAGGTGGAAGCTAATTCGTTTTCACAAATTGGAGCATTTACTTGCAAAGTGGCGCCTGTATAATCCAGTTGCTTTTCTAAAGTAATAAATAAAACAGACGTTTGATCGTCACAAACATTATTATCTGAAAAAACAGTATAGGTAAATCGATACAAACCGGGACCACGTGTATTGTAAATGTTTTGAATATCAATAATAGAATCGGTATCATCATTATTGTCTAGTTCATCCGTACTATTCTCTTTCCATAAACCACCTGCATCCTCGCCTGTAAGACCATCAAAAAGATTATAACTCCTATAAGAATTCAACTCGTTTGAACACAATTTTACTTCATCGGGGATTCCAGCAATAGGAGAACGATAAATAGTTACAAATATTTTTACATCAGGTGGAGCTGGACAAGAGCCTATTGCTGGTATAGAATAGGTATATTCATACGTGCTACCTGGAATTAAATTTGTGGTATTTAGGGTATTATTTGATAAACCAAGATTAGTGGTATTTCCTACCCAAGTACCTCCTATTTGTGGAGGTAGAAAATCTCCATTAAACGCTTCAAATAAATTATAAGCGGATTCTGTATTGCAAATAGAGGAATTGGCACCAGGAACTCCCGTATATCCGCCTATGTTTACCGTTATGATAGCAGTATCACTGCAACCTGATGTACTTGTTACTGTGTAGGAATACCTATATGTTCCGCTACGGCGAATTAATTGAGCATTTAAAATCCCAGTGGTTCGATTTAGTCCTCCAGATCTATCCTCATCTTTCCAAATTCCGCCAGATGTATGCAAACCTAGTTGCGCATTAAGATCTATGCTTTTACTAGATACATTTGTAATATCACAAATATCTAATGCTACATTGTCAGTACCAGCTATTCCATTACATTGACTATAAGAAATATGTGTAGCTGCAAAAAAAAAGAAGAAATAAAAAATTTTATAAATATCGAAAGGTAATTTTTTATTCATGTTTAAAATGTTTAAACAAAATTACACTTTTTTTTAACATTTTTTTACAAAATGTTTATTTATAAGAAAATAATGCTAAATTTCATTAAACTAAATTAAAAATTTAGATCTATAAAAAAGCCTATACAAAAGTGTAGGGCTTTTCAAACTAATCAAACATCAACTTTAAACCAACTTTTATTGTTTTGGTAATACAACTGTATCAACCACGTGAATCACTCCGTTAGATTGGTTTACGTCTGCAATTGTAACTTTAGACTTTCCACCGTTCTCATCAGTAATAATTAAATCTTTTCCTTGCATCATTGCTACCAAGGTTCCGCCACTTACTGTATTTAATGTTGCTTTTCCTTTTCCAGCTTTAATTGCTTTTGCAATATCTGAAGCATTCATTTTTCCTGCAACAACATGGTACGTCAAGATAGTTTGTAACGTTTTTAAGTTTTCTGGTTTTAATACTGTTTCTACAGTACCAGCTGGTAATTTATCAAACGCTGCATTTGTTGGGGCAAAAACGGTGAATGGTCCTTTACTTTGTAATGTTTCTACTAAACCAGCTGCAGTTACTGCTGCAACAAGCGTAGTATGATCTTTAGAATTTACAGCATTTTCAACAATATTTTTAGAGGGATACATTGCTGCTCCGCCTACCATTACTGTTTTTTGAGCGTATGATGTTGCTCCAAATACTAAAGCCATAAATGCAATTGATAAAAATTTTCTAGTTTTCATAAAATTTGTTTTTATAAGTTATATAAAGTCATTTACGCTCCTTTTATGATTATGGTTTTAATAAAAAATACAATAAAAACCTATATTGAATTCAAAATGCTAAAAATCAGTATTTTATAAATTAAATACGAAAAAAAATTAGGACTTTATTAACAACCGTTACCTATTTTTAATACCTTAGAATATCAATTTTAAAGCTATGAAAAACCTACCTGAAAAAATTAGAAGTAAAAAATTTGAGTCTAGAGTAGATTTAACCGCTATGGTTAGTGTGTCATTTCTTTTGATAGTGTTTTTTATGGTCACTATTGATTTGGCAAAGCCTAAAGGTATTGGTTTGGGTTTACCCGATAAAAATCCTGAATGGGATGGTAGAATAATTTGTGGATCAGGTACAGAAATACGTACGATAACCATTTTAATAGACAACAACGACAAGTTAATAAGCTATCAAGGCTTTTTATCCTACCCGATTGAAAAACCAAAAACACTATCCTACGACGAAAATGGAATTCGTCAAGAACTTCACAATAAAAAGAAATCAATTCAAGAGTTTTACGGTAATACTTCAAGAGGACCAATTGTTATCATAAAACCGAGTAAAAAATGCAACTATAAAAATCTAGTTGATATTCTGGATGAAATGGCCATTGCTAAAATTGATACCTATAGCATCATTTACGACTTTACACCTGAAGAATCTCAGTTATTAGCCGCTAACTAGAAGTATGTTACAATTATTTATCTCAGAAATTTAAAGACTATCTACTATAGTTGACAACTGAAAACTCCTTTCCTAGCCCTGATAGCAGCGTAAATCCTTTCTCTTCCTGAACTTGTTTCAGGATCCTGAAACAAGTTAAGAACGAAAAAGATTGTAGCGAATAGCAGGGCACGAGCGATAGCGAACTGACGAAGTAAAAAGCTCTTAGAAATATTAACGCATAAAAAAAGTCCCACATTGCTGTGGGACTTTCTATTTATAAAAAAACGGAGAATTATTTTTTCTCTGATTTTTCCATTTTAGCTTTCAATGCAGCTAACATATCATTGTTATCTCCTAAAGTTGCAGCTGGTGCATTTGTAGAAGAGTTAGATGATGTGTTTTCTGAAGCTGATTTCACATTTTTCTCTTCTTCTTCACGGAAGATAGCAGTGTGAGATGCAACTACTCTTTTGAATTCTTTGTTGAATTCAATTACTTTGAAATCAGCAGTATCGCCTTTTTTCAATTTCTTTCCGTCTTCTTTTTCAAGGTGACGAGTTGGAATGAAAGCAACGATATCATCTCCGAATTCTACAGTAGCTCCTTTGTCAACAATTTCAGAAATTTCACCATTGTGGATAGTTCCTACAGCGAATGAATCTTCGTACTGATCCCAAGGGTTAGCAGTAGTTTGTTTGTGACCTAAAGATAATTTACGTCCATCAACATCCAACTCTAATACTACAACGTCAAGTTTTTCACCAACGTTTACAAATTCAGATGGGTGTTTGATTTTCTTAGTCCAAGATAAGTCAGAGATGTAGATTAATCCATCAATTCCTTCTTCTAATTCTACGAAAATTCCAAAGTTTGTAAAGTTTCTAACGATACCTGTGTGCTTAGAACCTACTGGGTATTTAGCAGTGATATCAGTCCAAGGATCTTGAGACAATTGTTTGATACCTAATGACATTTTACGGTCATCTCTATCTAAAGTTAAGATAACAGCTTCAACAACATCACCAACTTTTACGAAATCTTGAGCAGAACGCAAGTGCGTAGACCAAGACATTTCAGAAACGTGGATTAAACCTTCAACACCTTCAGCAACTTCGATGAAAGCACCGTAATCAGCGATTACAACTACTTTACCTTTTACTTTGTCTCCAATTGCTAATTTAGCATCTAGAGCATCCCAAGGATGAGCGTTTAATTGTTTCAATCCTAATTGTATTCTTGTTTTTTCGTCATCGAAATCAAGGATTACAACATTTAATTTTTGATCTAATTCAAGAACTTCAGATGGGTGGTTGATTCTAGACCAAGAAAGGTCAGTAATGTGAATCAATCCATCAACTCCACCTAAGTCAATAAAGACACCATAAGAAGTAATGTTTTTAACAACACCTTCTAATACTTGTCCTTTTTGTAATTGACCGATGATTTCTTTTTTCTGGATTTCGATATCCGCTTCAATAAGCGCTTTGTGAGATACAACTACGTTTTTAAATTCGTGGTTAATTTTCACAACTTTAAATTCCATCATTTTGTTTACGTACACATCGTAATCTCTAATCGGCTTAACATCAATTTGAGATCCTGGTAAGAACGCTTCAATTCCGAAAACGTCAACGATCATACCACCTTTAGTTCTGCATTTTACAAAACCATTAACGATTTCTCCTGTTTCGTTAGCCGAAATAACTCTATCCCATGATTTGATAGTACGTGCTTTTCTGTGAGATAAAACCAGTTGACCAGTTTTGTCCTCACGGATGTCGATTAATACTTCAACAGTATCACCTACTTTTAATGCTGGGTTGTAACGGAATTCGTTTAATGAAATAACACCTTCCGATTTTGCGTTGATATCAACGATAACGTCTCTATCTGTAATTCTAACAACTACACCATCTACCACTTCTTCTTGATCAGTAGCGATAAATGTTTTTGAAACTAGTTCTTCGAATTCTAATAAGTTTTTCTCATCAACAGCATCAATACCTTCTTCGAAATTGTGCCAGTTAAAATTTGCTAAAAACTCTTCTTGTGATTTTACTTGTTCAGACATGCTGATTAAAAATTTGTATTCTGTATTCTCTCGAGTTTCTTAATGTGCTAGAAAACAACAGAAGTTGTTTGTATAACTAATTAAACCCTTAAGGAAACTCTTATTCACCAAAAGGACTGCAAAAGTAACACATTTATATCAAATTGCAAAATAATTATGCAGCGATAATTGTTTGAAAATCAGGAGCAAGCATTTTTGATGTTTTTATGACGATTACTCCCGCTTTTCGTTACAATCTCCCGATAAAATCGGGAGGATTTCCACTTCACTCGGGGCTATTTAGCTTCAATTGGTTTTTCAGCATAAAAAAACCCGATATCTCATAAAAAATATCGAGTTCAATTTAGTTAAATCCAGTCTTAATGACTAACATTTTCAACATCTATAGGATTGTGTTTGTGCTTGAACAAAACAGCAAAAGCAATTGCAATTACTAACGCGTAAATAGCAAAAGCCAGCCAAATGGTATGCCAGTCCTTCATTAAAATTACTTTGCTGAACAATCCATCAGCTCCAATTGAATTACCTTGACCAGTAACAAACTCTACCATTTTTGAATTTGTCGTTTCAGTTTCCAGAAAACCAGCTAACTCAGTAGTATTGTTAAATGATTTAGTAAAGTATTTATCAATTGCCCATCCCGAAGTAAAACTTCCCAAAACGGCACCAAAACCATTGGTCATCATCATAAACAAACCTTGCGCTGAGGAACGATTTTTTGGATCGGTATTCGTTTCAACAAATAAGGATCCTGAAATATTAAAGAAATCAAATGCCATTCCATAAACTACACAAGACATAATAATCATCCATAATCCGCTTGTTGGATTTCCGTAAGCAAACAATCCAAAACGCAATACCCAAGCCAACATACTAATCAACATTACTTGTTTGATTCCAAAACGCTTTAAGAAGAATGGAATCGCAAGAATAAATAAAGTCTCTGAAATTTGAGAAATTGACATGATAATCGTCGAATATTCTACAACAAAGGAATCAGCATATTTGGGGAAATTCTTGAATTCATCCAAAAAAACATCTCCATAAGCGTTCGTTAGTTGTAACGCTCCTCCCAAGAACATCGAAAAAATAAAGAACAAAGCCATTTTATAATCAGCAAATAATTTAAAAGACTCAAGTCCTAATGTTTCCATAATGGAAGCATTTTCTTTAGACAATCGTTGTGGTTTACATTTGGGTAATGTGAAAGAATAAATCCCGAGTACAACTGCGGCTAAACCTGCAATGTAAAACTGATATTCAGTCGCTTTATTCCCCGTTAGATTTGTGATCCACATCGCTACAATAAAACCGATTGTTCCCCAAACCCTAATTGGTGGAAAATTCTTGATTACATCCTTATTATTTAATTTCAATGCATTGTAGGAGATAGAATTGCTTAAAGCTATAGTAGGCATATAAAAACACATTGCCAAAAGCATAATATAAATAAAGGTTTCAGGAGTAGCTACTTGCGGAATATAGAATAAAACCCCAGCATATAAAATGTGTAATACTCCGTATAATTTTTCAGCATTAATCCATCGATCTGCAATAATTCCAGTTAATGTTGGCATGAATAAAGATGCAATTCCCATAGTTCCAAAAACCAATCCAAATTGAGTTCCGTCCCAACTTTTTGTGCCAAACCAATAATTTGCAATGGTAATCAACCAAGCTCCCCAAACAAAAAACTGGAGAAAACTCATTATGATCAATCTATTTTTAATTCCCATGAGATGAATTGTTTTTTTCACTTTAAAAAATTTACAAGGCGTAAATCTACCATTAAAAATGATATCTGCAAATAATTATATAGTTTTAGTGATTTCATTGACCAATTCTAAAACTTGTGCGAATTGTTCCTCACGGCTCAAATATGAATTGTCAATTTCAATTGCATCTGCCGCCATCACCAATGGTGAATCTTCACGGTGCGTATCTATATAATCGCGTTCTTCTACATTTTTGAGTACTTCATCATATGTTACGGCGTCACCTTTGGCTACCAACTCATCATATCGTCTTTGTGCTCTGGTACTTGCGCTTGCAGTCATAAATATTTTAAGTTCCGCATCTGGAAAAACTACGGTACCAATATCTCTTCCGTCCATTACAATTCCTTTGTTTTTACCCATTTCTTTCTGTTGCTCCACTAGTTTGGAACGAACTTCAGAAACTTCTGCAATTTTGCTCACAAAACTAGAAACTTCAATAGTTCTAATTTCTGTTTCAACACTAACCTCATTCAAATACATTTCAGCAAAACCCAAATCACGATTAAATTTGAAATTTAATTTTATACTTGATAAACTATTGATTAAGGTTTCTTTGTCAAAAAAATCGGTAGTTATGTATCCGTTTTGCATCGCAAATAAAGTTACTGCACGGTACATTGCTCCGGTATCAACGTAAATATATCCTAGTTGATTTGCGATCTGTTTGGCTAACGTACTTTTTCCCGTAGAGGAAAAACCGTCAATTGCAATGGTAATTTTTTTCAAAATAATGTATTTAATTTTTAATAATTAATCAACTCGACTTGCCATTGGTTGATTTAAGCACTTATTCTTGAAAGTTAATGGTTAAACCAAAAAGACTTGTGTTTCCAGCTAATGTGTATCTGGAATACGAATAATTAAATTTTAACTTATTCAATTTAAGTCCGAAACCTAGCGAAATCCCCGAAAAATTACGTTGCTCTTCCAAGCGCAATTCCTCAGCTCTTCGAAAATTATATCCCAAGCGCAAATTAAATGCTTTTTTGGGAAAAAGCTCCACTCCTACAATGACATGTCGCAACGCATTATTCACAAATGAAACCTTCTCTTCGGTTGATTCTCCATTAAATGAAGAAGTAGTTCTAGCTGGATTTGAAAAAGCAATATTCCATTGCTGTACGTTTTCTAGTGTAAGATGCCAACGAATAGGTACATTTTCTAGTTCTTGCGAAACTCCAGCAATTATCTCGAGTGGTAATTTTTCACGAGCACCATTGTAAGTAGAAAATTGAGTTCCTATATTTCGAATTGCCAAACCCCAATTGACATCATTTTTTTCATCAATAAAAAGCGCTCCAACATCTATAGCACCTCCTAATGAATTATAACTTTCTAAAGTTGATGAAATTAATTTGGCACTTGCTCCTACATGAATGTCGGTATTCGGAATATTGTAAGCATACCCAAAAGACAACGCTATTTCACTACCTGTAAAGCCTGATGTAGCCTGACCATTTTCATCGTAGCCTTCAAAATTACCATAATTTACATAATTTACTCCAGCTTGAAATGTTTGCAAATGCCGGTCGTATGTATAGGCATACGATGCCGTTCCATAAGTTACTTCCTTATAATAACTTCCGTAATTTAATGCCAAATGGTTGTCCATTTCAGGATTTATTGTCGCAGGATTAAAATGAGCTTGATTGACATCATTATCATAAATTGTAATTACTTTTCCGCCCAGCGCTGCTTGCCTAGGAGAAGTTACTAGGTTTAAAAACTGATACGTATACTTGCCTCCTATTTGACTGTAAGTCACAGAGCAAATGAAGATTATAAGGTATAATAAAAGTTTTTTCAACATGCTTTAAGGTCCAACTTGTGTGAGGTAAAACGCAATTGCGAAGATAAAATTATAAATTTAAAAAAATCAAAAAAAGAAATTCCAAATTCCAAAACTTAAAAGTCAGTATTGGAATTTGGAATTTAAGAAGTTGGAATTTAGTTTTCTCCTAAAGCGTTTTTGCATTTTTAACCTTTTGATCGGTTAAAGCAAATTGCAATACTTCGCTCATTTCTTTTACATAATGAAACGTAAGCCCATCAAGATACTCCGATTTTATTTCATCGATATCACTTTTATTTTCGTGACACAAGATAATTTCTTTGATGTTGGCTCTCTTCGCAGCAAGAATTTTCTCTTTAATTCCGCCAACTGGCAACACTTTTCCACGCAACGTGATTTCACCTGTCATGGCTAAGTTTTTCTTCACCCGTTTTTGTGTAAACAAAGAAACTAATGAAGTTAACATGGCAATTCCAGCACTTGGACCGTCTTTTGGTGTAGCGCCTTCTGGAACGTGCAAGTGAATGTTGTATTTAGAAAGAATCTCGGAATCTAATCCTAAAAGCTTCGCATTCGCTTTAATATATTCCAAAGCTATTGTTGCTGATTCTTTCATTACTGTTCCTAAATTTCCAGTAATGGTCATAGATCCTTTTCCTGGAGATAGCAATGATTCTATGAACAAAATATCACCGCCTACTGATGTCCAAGCCAAACCTGTAACTACTCCAGCAACATCATTGTTCTCGTATTTATCTCTTTCTAATCTTGGAACACCAAGTGTTTTTACAATATCCTCGTCTGTTACTTTCTTATTGTACTCCTCTTCCATAGCAACTGATTTAGCTGCATTACGAATTACTTGAGCAATTTTAGCTTCAAGACCTCGAACACCAGATTCTCTAGTATATCCTTCAACAATTTTTTCTAATTGTTTTTTTCCAATAGTCAAATCCTTGGTCGTTAAACCATGTTCTTTTAATTGTCTTGGAAACAAATGCTGACGTGCAATTTCTACCTTTTCTTCAATTGTATAGCCTGACATTTTGATAATTTCCATTCTGTCTCGCAAAGCAGGTTGAATGGCCGCCATATTATTAGACGTTGCAATAAACATTACTTTAGACAAATCATACCCCATTTCTAGGAAATTATCATAAAAAGAATTGTTTTGTTCCGGATCTAAAACCTCTAGCAAAGCCGAAGAGGGATCGCCTTGATTGCTATTGGATAATTTATCAATTTCATCCAAAACAAAAACTGGATTTGACGTTCCTGCTTTTTTCAAGCTTTGAATAATTCGTCCGGGCATTGCACCAATGTAGGTTTTTCTGTGTCCACGAATCTCTGATTCATCACGCAAACCACCCAATGAAATACGCACATATTCTCTACCTAAAGCTTCTGCAATAGAACGACCAATAGAAGTTTTACCAACGCCTGGAGGTCCTGTTAAGCAAATAATTGGCGATTTCATATCGTTACGCAATTTTAAAACTGCAAGATGTTCAATCATTCTTTTCTTTACTTCTTCCAGTCCAAAATGATCTCTGTCTAAAATTTTCTGCGCACGTTTTAAGTCGAAAATATCTTTAGAGTATTCGTTCCAAGGTAAATCTAGAAACAACTCTAGGTAATTTCTTTGAATACCAAAATCAGGAGCCTGCGGATTCATGCGACGCATTTTTGACAATTCTTTATCAAAATGCTTTTTAGTTTTATCATCCCATTTTTTGGTCAAAGACTTTTGTAGCATTTCGTCCATTTCTTCCTCTTGGGAAACACCACCTAGCTCTTCTTGAATGGTTTTCATTTGCTGATGCAAGAAATATTCACGTTGTTGTTGATCTAAATCAAAACGAACTTTTGACTGAATATCATTTTTTAATTCAAGTTTTTGCAACTCGATATTCATATATCTTAGCGTCTCTAAAGCGCGTCCTTTCAACTCATTAATAGCCAACAAGTCTTGTTTTTCTTTAACAGACAAATTCATGTTAGAAGTAACAAAATTGATCAAGAAGGATTGGCTCTCGATATTTTTGATAGCAAAGGTCGCCTCACTAGGAATGTTTGGACTTTCTTTGATAATTTGAATGGCTAACTCTTTAACTGAATCCAAAATAGCCAAAAACTCGGTATCATTTTTTTTCGGTCTTTTCTCAGGAACCTCTTTAATTTTTGCTGTTAGATATGGTAGTTCCTCAATAACAGTATCAATTTCGAATCGCTTTTTACCCTGAAGAATAACCGTAATATTTCCATCAGGCATTTTTAAAACTCGCAAAATTCGAGCAACAGTACCTATGCGGTGAATGTCATTTTTAGTTGGATCTTCGTCTTCTTCGTTAATTTGTGCAACGACACCAATTGTTTTTCCAGCGGCATTGGCGTCATTAATTAATTTGATTGATTTATCGCGTCCTGCAGTAATTGGAATAACAACACCAGGAAATAAAACCATATTTCGCAACGGTAAAATAGCCAATAATTCGGGTAAAGCCTCGTTGTTCATTTCCTCCTCATCTTCAGGAGTCAATAGTGGAATTAAATCTGCTTCCGAATCAAATTCTTGAAGTGACAGATTGTCAATAGTAAGTATTTTATGATTTGACATAGTATTATTTAAGTCTTTTTGTCATTAAAAATTGCAACTTTTAAGCAAATATAAGGTTTCAGAATATTCTTTTTAAATAAAATCATTGTTTACTTCTTATAATTTGCAAAACTCTAAAATAGTCAATCACTGTGCCAAAACACAATCACTTTGTGCTATATCCCATTCAAAACAACTTTTTTTGGTTGTAGCAAGAGCAACCAAATAAAACAATTTTAAACAGGTTAAAAGAAAAAATGTACATTAGTTTTATAAAACTGTAACAAACGAGAAAATAACAAGTCCTTACAATAAACTAAAATAAACTGTTTGAGTTTCACCAACTACACCATCGAAAAATTAATTGTGCTTTGCCAGCAAAAAAATCAAAAAGCACAATGCGAGGTTTACAATCGCTACGCAAAAGCGATGTTTAATGTTTCGCATCGAATTGTAAAAGATGTACATTTTGCAGAAGATGTTATGCAGGAAGGTTTTTTAAAAGCATTTACTAAAATAAATGATTACAAAAAAGAAGTGGTCTTTGGGGCTTGGTTAAAAAGAATCATCGTGAACTGTAGTATTGATTTTTATAAAAAAAACAATCAATTTAAACCCGAAGATTTTGATACTACGCTTTATAAAATTGAAGAAAATGATACCGCTTCAATAGAAAGTTCAAATTTTAATGAACTCAAAGTAAAACAAATTTTAGAGACTATTAATACACTAAAATACAATTACAGAATGGTTTTGACCTTGTTTTATATTGAAGGATATGATCAAGAAGAAATAGGCGAAATTCTAAATATTAGTTATGCCAATTGCAGAACTACACTAAGTAGAGCCAAAGATTGTTTACGTAAAAAACTAGAGGAAATATGAAAAAGGAAAATAAAAAACTGGATCAATTATTTGAAAAATATGAAAATGAATGGGACATCGAAATCCTTGAAGCCAGTCATGAAAAACGATTTCTAAAAAAATTGAAGCCTGAAAAATCAAATTGGAAACGCTTTGTTTCTATTGGTATCGCGGCTTCTATAATTATCATGCTAGGGCTTTCTATTTTCAATACTACACCTAAAAAAATGGAAGACTTGCGATTTGCATCACAAGAAACAAAACAAACCGATTCTATTTTTACAATTTTAATAGAAAATGAATTAGAAAAAATTAAGGAAAAAAAGTCTCCAGAAAATGAAAGAATAATTGCAGATGCACTCCAGCAAATGAGAACTTTAGATAGTGATTATACCAAAATAATTAAGGAATTAGAAACCAATGGCGAGAGCAAACAAATTATTTATGCAATGATTAGCAATCTTCAGACGAGAATTTCTTTTTTACAAAATGTTCTGTTACATATCGAAAACACTGAAAAATTAAAAACCATATCAGATGAAAAAACAATTTAAAATAGTCCTATTATTGGCTTTAATACCCTTTTTAGGATTTTCAAATGAAGCTGACTACATTCATTCTAAACAAAAAATAATCAAGAAAACGTATTTCGTAAATTCGGATGCGGGTCTTTACATCGATAATTCATACGGTACTATTTCTGTAAGCACTTGGGACGAAGATAAAACCGAATTGGATATTGTAATAAAAGTGAGTGGTGACAACGAAAATTGGGTGAACCAACGCTTAACCGATATTAATATTGATATCGTTGCGCTGAAAGGATTGATTACTGCAAAAACAATTTTGGGAAACTCCAGTTATAAAAGTAATGGTAAAAACAATAATTTTCAGATTAATTATACCCTAAAAATTCCAAAAAATGGAAGTGTAAAATTGCATAATAAATACGGGAACATCACTACCTCAGACTTGTTTTCTGAGGCAGAAATTAAATGTAAATATGGTAAAATTGCATTAGGTAGTTTATCTGGAAACTCTAATAATGTACTTGTAGAATATTGCTCTAACTCGACTATTTCATATCTAAAAAATGCCAACATCGTTGCAAAATATTCGAACCTAAAAATTGGAGAAGTCATAAAACTTGACTTGACTTCTGATTATACTGATATCGAAATTCAAGAAAGCGATGCTATCAAATACAGCAGTAAATATGGAACTATCAAAATTCAAAATGTAAAATCCTTGGATGCAAGCGGCAATTATTTAACGCTCAAAATTGGTGAACTATCCAATACTTTAAAACTGTCGACCAAATACAGCAATGTAACTATTGGAACTATTAGTGCAAAAGCCAATAGTATAGCTATTGCAGCGGGTTACACAGGATTAAACATTGGTTTTGATGCTAATTTTGCTTTTGATTTTAATGTATCTGTAAAATATGCTAGTTTTAAACATGACAATGAATTAGAAATAGATTCAAAAGAGGACTCTAATAACTTGAAAAAATACAGTGGTTTCTACAAGAAAAAAGGAGTAAACAACATCACTATAATATCAGATTACGGAAATGTAACACTCCTAAAAAAACAATAACTCTAAAACTTTAATCATGAAAAAATCAATTAAATTATTTGTTAGTTGCTCGCTATTACTGACTACTATGACTTATGCACAATGGTCATCCAATCAAAAAATAAAAGGAAACGGGAAATTTATTACTGAAAATAGAAGTACCGCTTCTTATGATGAAATCGCAATTACAGGATTTTTGATGTAGAATTAGTTGCAGGAAAAGAAGGAAATATAACTGTAAAAGGAGAAGAAAATTTAGTACCATTCATAAAAGTTGAAGTAGTCAATCAGGTATTGAAAATTTCAACTGAAAAGAACAAATACTTTACCTCTAGCAAAGGAAAGCAAATTGTAATTGTTGTTCCCTTTGAAAGCATAACTCAGGTTTACTTGACTGGTTCAGGCGATGTGATTACTAAAAACAGTATTAAATCCAAAACATTTGCAGTCAAACTAATAGGTTCGGGTGATATGAAGTTAGGAATAGAATCAAATGATATTGAAATTAATTTGAGTGGTTCTGGCGACATACAACTTAGTGGAACCACAGTAAATTTAGATACGAATCTAAATGGATCTGGAGACATTGATGCAGCCAACCTGAAAGCAACAAATGCTAAAGCAACTGTATCTGGATCAGGCGATACCATTATTTATTGTAGCGATAGCCTTTACGCCAGAGTTTCAGGTTCAGGAGATATTGATTACAAGGGAAACCCAACTAAAAAAGATGTTAAGGTGAGCGGCTCAGGAGCTATTTCAAAAATATAAATTAGCAAATAGTTCAATTACTTAAAAGGTGTTTCATTAATTTAAAACACCTTTTTTTGGTACTCTCTTTAATAAAAAAACTGCAGTCACAAAGAATACACCAAGAAATACAATTGCTAACCTTGGGCTTCCCGTAATTTGATCAATTACTCCATATACAACCATTCCAATAACAATTCCGATTTTTTCAGCAACATCATAAAAACTAAAAAAGGAAGCGGTATCTTGTGTTTCCGGTAATAATTTAGAATACGTTGAGCGTGATAAAGCTTGAATTCCGCCCATTACAAGCCCAGCTATACTTGCCATAACATAAAAATGGATTGGTAAAGTAATAAAAAATGCAAGTGCGCAAAATATTGCCCAAATACAGTTAATTACAATTAATGTTGGAATATTTCCAAATTTTTCTGAAGCTCTTGAAGTAAGAACTGCACCTAGAACCGCAACTAATTGTATTATCAAAATACAAATGATTAAGCCTGTTGTGCTTTCAGCTTTTGATGACCAAGCTATTTCTTGTGCACCAAAATAAGTGGCGACTAACATCACCGTTTGTACAGCCATACTGGACACAAAAAAACTTCCTAAATATCGTTTCAATGCAATGTTTTTGTTCAATAAGTTCCAAACTTTCTTTAATTCTTTAAATCCATTAAATACGACATCACGAGTAACTTTACGATCGCTATTTTTATTTCCTTTTGGTAAGAAATAATAGGAGTACTGACTGAAAAGTACCCACCACACACCAACCATTACGAAGGAATAGCGCATGGCTTTCATAGCGGCTTCGCCATCTGTTCCTGTGATACCAAAAAGTTTTGGTTTCATAATCATGCCCAAATTAATCACTAATAAAATGACACTCCCAATGTATCCTAGCGAATATCCTTTTGCACTAATACGATCTTGCTGTTCTGGATAAGCTATATCAGGTAAGTAAGAATTATAAAAAACGAGGCTTCCCCAATACCCAATCAATCCAAAAAAGTAAAACGTCAATCCGATGTAAATGTTTTCCAAATTAAACCAGTACAAACCCATACAAGACAAGGCTCCTAGGTAACAAAAAAATTTCATAAATGATTTTTTATCTCCAACATAATCTGCAATTCCGGACAATAAAGGCGAAAGAAAAGACACAACAAGAAATGCAAGAGCCGTCACAAAACTTATTAGGGCTGAGTTTTTGAGGTGCATACCAAAAACATCAATGTAATGATCTCGCTCTGAAAATAAAGCTTCATAAAAAATAGGAAAAACTGCAGAGGCAATGGTAAGGGTATAAACAGAGTTGGCCCAATCATAAAAAGCCCAAGCGTTCAATAATTTTTTACTTCCTTTTTCTAATGTAGCCATATTATTTTTTTTGCTACGAATTTATTTATTTTTTAGTTAAAATGAATTAAAAACTAATGATTAATATGTTAACAAATAATATAAGGAGAATTAGTCTTTAATTAAGTCTAAATCAAAAAAAACAGGCTATTCTCATAAAGGATAGCCTGTCATTAAATAATATTGTTCTGTAAATTACTTGTAAATAACTCCAACCTTAGCCGCTAAAGCTTTAGCTTCAGGTATTAATACTTTTAAGTTAGCCATTCTTGTTGCATCTGAAGGGTGCGTACTCATAAATTCTGGAGGTGCTTGCCCTGAAGATTTTGCTGCCATTCTAGACCAGAACGTAATTGATTCCTCCGGATTGTATCCTGCAATTGCCATCAAAGTAAGACCAATTTTATCTGCTTCGGTTTCGTGATTTCTACTAAAAGGTAGCATTACACCAAACTGAGATCCTAATCCATATGCTTGACCCCATATTTGTTGGGTTTGTTCACTTTTACCTCCAGTAGCTACTGCTACTCCTACAGCTCCTACTTGTTGCAATTGTGAAGCACTCATTCGTTGCGCACCGTGATCTAGCAATGCATGCGAAACTTCATGTCCCATTACAGTAGCCAGACCAGAATCATTTAATGTCACAGGCAAAATACCGGAATAAACAACAATTTTTCCTCCTGGCATACACCAAGCGTTCACTTCTTTATTGTCAATCAACTTATATTCCCAACGGTAATCATTTAAATATTGCGTCTCTCCTAAATACTTTAAATATTTTTCAGCAGCAGCTCTAATTCGCATTCCCACTGCTTCTACTTTTTTAGCTTCAGCAGTTCCAGTAATTACTTTATTTTCCTTTAAAAAAGTACCATATTGTTGGAAAGAACTAGGAAACAATGAAGCATTAGAAACAAAATTCAGACTTTTTTTACCTGTTATAGGATTTGTTGCACAAGAATAAACTAAACCTAATGCAAAAATCCCCACTATAAAATGCTTTTTCATAATTTTATTATTTGTTATTTAACAAAAATACTTTTATTGGAAACATTTATACTTACATAATTAAATGTAAAAGTATCAATTTTATTTGTTATTCTCCAGATATGTGCAAAGCCGTAAACTCCTTATCGACAATTAAATATCCTGATATTTCTAAAGTATTTACATCAAATGATACTTCTACATTATCGATTTCGATCATTTTGACTTTAAAGGGTAAACCAATTAAATTGATCTTATACTTCGAATAATTGGTGTCGTACTTCCCTTCTTTATGCAACTGAATATTTAATTCCTTTTCTTTACCTGTCGCTTGGAATGACAGGAAGCTATACCTTCCTTTTTTGTAGTCATATCCATCTTGTGCATCTTCATAAACTACAGATTTTTCTTTTCCTTCTTTGTAATAAACATCTAAAGTAAGCTCTTCAAACTCTAATTCTCCAACGTATTGCTGCACTGGATATTTAGGAATAACAGCTCCTGCTTTTACAAAAATCGGAATCTGGTCAAATTTTGTATCCACCCAAATTTCCTTACCACCTTTTACCTGTTCATTGGTCCAGTAATTATACCAAATACCACGAGGAAGATACATTCTTCTACCAACTGCATTGGGTTCTAAAATAGGACATACCAAGATTTGATTCCCAAAAATAAATTCATCATTTCTATAATGTGTTTGAGTATCTTCTTGATCGAAATATACTAACGGTTTTAGCATTGGAATTCCTTCTTCAATATATTGCCAAAACATGGTATACAGGTAAGGCAACAATTGGTATCGTAAGTTGACAAACTTTCTTGTAATGTCAATCACTTCCTCATCAAAAGCCCATGGTTCTTGGTCTCCATGATCGCCTGAAGAGTGTGTTCTACAAAAAGGATGAAAAACACCCAATTGAATCCAACGTGCATACAATTCCCCAGATGGTTGTTCTGCAAAACCTCCAATATCAGAACCCGTAAAGCCCATTCCTGAAATTGACATACGTTGCATTTGAATATTGGCTATCCACAAATGTTCCCAAGTAGCTATATTATCTCCAGTCCAAGATGATGAGTAGCGTTGCGCTCCTGCATACGCTGATCGCGTAATGACAAAAGGTCTTTTAGGATAGGCAAAACGTTTTACACCATGGTATGTTGCTCTGGCCATTTGCGTACCGTAAATATTATGCGCTTTTCGATGGCTACAAGGATTTCCATCATAATCATGGCGCACATCCATAGGGAATGTTTTGTTGGGAACTTCCATTACTGCGGGCTCATTCATATCATTCCATACTCCTTTTACACCAATATCTGAAATAAGTTCTTTGAATAATCCTGCCCACCATTCTCGTACTGCTGGATTGGTGTAATCTGGAAAGTTACATTCTCCTGGCCAAACTTTGCCTTTCATATAAGGTCCATCAGCTCTTTTACAAAAATAATCTTTCTCTAAAGCCTCTTTATAAACGGAGTATTCTTTATCGATTTTTATTCCTGGATCAATAATTACAACCGTTTTAAAACCATCTTCGGCTAATTCAGCCACCATTCTTTTCGGATCTGGAAAATAGTCTTTGTTCCAAGTAAAACATCGGAAACCATCCATATAATCAATGTCTAAGTACAAGGCATCGCATGGGATTTTTAATTCTCTAAATTTAGCCGCAATGGCTTTAAAATTACTTTCTGGATAGTAGCTCCACTTACATTGATGGTAACCAAGTGCCCAAAGCGGCGGCAATTCTGGCTTACCAGTCAAATCAGTATAGGTTGTTACTACATCTTGCATTTGGGGTCCGTAAATGAAATAATAATTCATTTCTCCTCCTTCTGCCCAATAACTAGTTACGTTTCTTCTTTCGTGACAAAAATCAAAATAAGTCCTAAAAGTGTTATCAAAGAAAATACCGTACGATTGCTTGTTTTGTAATCCTATATAAAAAGGAACCACTTTGTACAACGGTTCCTGATCTTTTTGAAACGCATATTGATCGGTCGCAAAATTTTCCAGTCGCTTCCCTTTCAAATTCATTTGTGTAGCTTTATCGCCAAGACCATAAAAGCATTCTCCATCTTTTGATGCTTTACTCATTTTAACGATATTTCCACCGTACTCATAGCTTTCTTCCCAATGAAAGCCCAATTCATCCTCTAAAATAATAGCATCTTTTAAATCAAAAATAGACAACCTCATGTCTGATTTTTGAATGCAACATTTTACTTTACTAGTTTTAATTTGGTAATATTCTTGATGCTCAGTAACCTCTAGAAAATTGTAACCATGAGAATGACTTTTATCAATTGCGTAAGAAAAATCAGTACTAAAATACCCTTTGGTAGTAAACCGAAAACGAATTAAACTGTCTCTTAAAACCGTAACCTTCAATATTACGCTGTTATCAGTATGGAAATATATAGAATCTACATCATGTTCAAAAGAAACAATTTTTGTGGGATACAAGTCTCCCTTATATTCTAATTCTGTATTAGTTATCATATTTAATGGTATTTATTTAATCTCTTTATCAAAACCAAACTTACAAAAATACTTTGTAAACGGTTATTAATGCTGGTATTATTACCGAAATCGTTGTAGTTATATTGTAAATTTCATTGTTGCTTAAAATGATTTAATTCAGAAATAGATGCCATTGTTTCCAATTTGAAATCCATAAATAATATAATTTATACCCATTTAAAAACTACAACACTTAAGGCAGGTAGTACTAAAGTTATTGAATGACTTCTTCCGTCATAAGGTATTTCTTCTGCAGTTGCTTTATCTGCGTTAAAAATTCCGCTACCTTCATAATTTGCCGCATCACTATTAAAAATTTCTATTAGCTGTCCTTTTTTAGGCAAGCCAATGCGGTAATCTGAACGAACTACTGGAGTGAAATTACAAACAACAATTAGATGCTCGTTTGGATCGTTTCCTTTTCTAATAAATGAAAGTACCGCGTTTTGATGATCTGAATAATTAATCCATTCGAAACCATCTAAACTAAATTGCTTTTCGTGTAATGCTGGGTGCGTTTTATACAATGTGTTCAAATCGGTAATCAATTTTTTCACACCTGCATGATACGGATACTGCAGCAAATGCCAATCTAGACTTCCTTCGAAATTCCATTCATTGCTTTGTCCAAATTCGCTACCCATAAACAATAATTTTGTTCCAGGATGTACAAACATATATGCATACAGTAAGCGCAGGTTGGCAAACTTCTGCCATTCATCTCCCGGCATTCTTCCTGCAATAGATTTCTTTCCATAAACCACTTCATCGTGTGATAGTGGCAACATGAAATTTTCAGAAAAAGAGTATGTCATGGAGAAAGTCAAGTCATTTTGGTGGTATTTTCTGTACACGGTCTCTTTTTGAAAATACTCTAGAGTGTCGTGCATCCAGCCCATCATCCATTTCATTCCAAAACCCAAGCCACCCATGGAAGTTGGTCTTGAAACCATTGGAAATGACGTGCTTTCCTCCGCAATGGTTTGAACGCCTTCATAATTTGAATAAACCGCCTCATTGAATTCTTTCAGGAAACTGATGGTGTCTAAATTTTCTCTGCCACCATAAATATTAGGTTCCCATTCTCCTTCTTTTCTTGAATAATCTAAATATAGCATCGAAGCCACAGCATCAACTCGCAATCCATCGATATGATAATGATGCAACCAAAATAGCGCATTACTAATCAAGAAGGAGCGTACCTCATTGCGCCCATAATTGAAAATTAAACTTTTCCAGTCTGGATGATAGCCTTTTTTTCGATCAGGATGTTCAAATAGATTGGATCCGTCAAAAAACCCTAATCCATGCGCATCATCAGGAAAATGAGAGGGTACCCAATCCAGAATTACTCCAATTCCTGCTTCATGTAATTTATCAATTAAGTACATGAATTCCTGTGGATTCCCAAAACGAGATGTTGGAGCAAAATAGCCCACGAGTTGATAACCCCACGACGGATCATACGGATATTCCATAATAGGCATGAATTCAACATGCGTAAAACCAGTTTCTTTGACATATTTTACTAAATCGTCCGCAAATTCTAAATAAGTCAGAAACCGATTTTCTTCTACATGTCTTTTCCATGAACCTAAATGCACTTCATAAACGGAATAGGGCTTATCTAAACCATTGTGATTCTTGCGCGTTTCCATCCAGTTAGTATCTTTCCATTGGAAATCTAAATCCCAAGCTATGGAGGCCGTGTGAGGTGGCTTTTCGCAGTAAAAAGCAAAAGGATCTGCTTTTTCTGTAATGATGTCATTATTGGTAGACTGTATTTTATATTTATAGGTAGATCCTTGTTCGATATTCGGAATAAATCCCTCCCAAATTCCAGAAGAGTCCCAGCGCACTTCCAATTGATGTTCACCTTGTGTCCAAAAATTAAAATCTCCAACCACAGAGACAGATTGTGCCGTAGGAGCCCAAACTGCAAAATAAACGCCGTCTACTCCGTCAACTGTTAAGAGATGAGAGCCCAATTTTTCGTACAATCGGAAATGTTTTCCAGACTTAAATAAGTCGATATCAAAATCAGTAAAAAGGGAATGCGAAATAACTTTACTCATAAAAAAAACGGTATCTAGCTACTTGATAAAAAATAGAGGATTATTAAAAAAACTGCTTGCAAATTATTTTATAACATAGTTATCTGGTATTACTGCACCTTTTTTAATAACCACAATTCCATCTTTTATGGCATATATTTCATTAGAAAAATCTTCGAGATGTGGACCACCGTTTATATAAACATCATTGCCTATCCTACAATTTTTATCGACTAGTGCATTTTTAATAAAACATCTTTCGCCAATACCTACTAATTGATTGCCGTTGTTAACATCTTCATTCATGTCATCAATATTTTGATAGAAATCATTACCCATAACATAGCAATTTTGAATGATTGTACCTTCACCTATTCTGGATCGAATTCCTATTACTGAGGTGGTAATTTCTTTCGCATTTAAGATACATCCCTCTGAAATTAAAGATCGCTCCACCATTGTTTTTTGAAATTTTGATGGCGGTAATAATCGAGGTCGGGTAAAAATTTTATTTTCGTTATCAAATAAATTGAATTTTGGCAAATCTTCGGTTAAACCGATATTAGCCTCAAAAAACGAATCAATGTTACCGATGTCTGTCCAATACCCTTCGTATTGATAACTTAATATTTTTTTATGTCCTACAGCTTGCGGTATGATTTCTTTACCAAAATCTTTCGTTTCTTTATTAGACATGATATCAATCAACAGTTTTTTGTTGAAGATGTAAATACCCATGGAAGCCAAATAATTTTTACCTTCACGCTTCATTTGCTCACTCACATCTGATTCCCAGTCTGGAAGCAATTCTTTTGCTGGTTTTTCGATAAAAGACTCAATGCAACTTTCAGCATTTGTTTTTAAAATCCCAAATTCAGGAGCATCTTTAGCATTTACGGGCAAAGTAGCAATTGAAATATCGGCTTCATTTTTAATATGCTCTTCTAGCATATCGTTAAAATCCATTTGATACAACTGATCGCCTGATAGAATTAAAGCATAATCAAAGTCATGGTTCAAAAAATGTGGCATACATTGTCGCACTGCATCAGCAGTACCTTGAAACCATGTTGGATTATCAGGAGTTTGCTCAGCGGCAAGAATATCTACAAAAGCATGACTAAAAATACTAAAATTATACGTGTTTTTTATATGTGCATTCAAAGAAGCCGAATTAAATTGCGTTAAAACAAACATTCTATAAATGTCTGAGTTCATACAATTTGAAATAGGAATATCAACTAATCGGTACTTGCCACCTATGGGCACAGCAGGTTTCGATCTCGATTCAGTCAACGGATACAATCTTGAACCTTGTCCACCTCCTAAAATTATTGCAATTACATTTTTCTTTTTAGCTTTCATTTTTTGTTGATTAATAGTTGGTACATTTCTATATATTCTTGGCAAACCCGCTCCCAAGAATGGTCGGCGTTCATACCTCGTTTTATAACTTTGTTTAATTGTTGTTTGTCCCCATATAAATGTATCGCTCTTTGAATAGAGTAGCAAATGTCGCCAACCGTTGCCTGATCGTGACAAATTCCATTTCCATCATCTCCAAAATCAATAACGGTATCGCGTAACCCTCCCGTTCTTCTCACAATAGGAATTGTTCCATAGCGCTGCGAATACATTTGGTTCAAACCACAAGGTTCTACTCTCGAAGGCATTAACAAAAAATCAGAACCAGCATAAATTAGGTGCGCTAATTCTTCATTGTACCCAATAAATGTGTTGTAATTTCCTTTATGCTCTGATAATAAGCCATTCAACTGATTTTCAATTCCTTCATTTCCGGAACCTAAAATTAAAATATTAATCTGCTGAAAATTTTCTGACAAAGCTAACTCCGAAGCTTGTGGTAATAGATCGCCACCTTTTTCTTCTAATAACCGACCTATAAAACTAAAAAGAGGCTTGGTGGGATCTAAATTAAAAAGATCACATAGTTTTGCTTTGTTCTCTTGTTTTCCTTTTTCAAAATTATTTATTGAATAATTAGTTGAAAGCATAGCATCATTAGCGGGATCCCAAACTTCAAAATCAATTCCGTTCAAAATTCCCTTGGACTTGTAGCGCACTAAATTAAACAGTGATTCCAATCCGTTGGCCGAATTATTAATTTCATTCAAATAACTTGGTGAAACTGTAGTTACACTTTGTGCACACTTTACAGCAGTTGCCAATGAATTGATACAATTGTCCCATTCTAAAATTTTTACATGAGCCAAATCAAATTCAGGTAAATAAAACAATTTATCAAAGCCAAATTGTCCTTGATACAAGCCATTGTGAATAGTAATAATTGAGGGAGTGTCTTTTAATTTTGCATATTTATGACCATAAAGCATCATAAAAGGAATTAATCCAGTGTGGTGATCGTGGCAATTAATGACATCCGGAACGTCGGGTCGAGTTAAAATCCAATCCAGAGTAGCAATTTGAATAGATAAAAATCGCTCAATATCATCTTGGTATCCATATACATCTTTCCTATCAAATAACTCAGGAATTTCTACCAGATACAATTCAAATCCTAAAATATCTCTTTTTTCTTTTAAAATATGGAATGGAAAATTAAAACTTCCCAATTTTACATGTCCTAAATGAACACTTTCAAAATCATTTTCTCTTTTAAACTTGGTGTCATAACTTGGTACTACTACTCGAACTTTATGTCCCGCATTATTTTGATATTTTGGTAATGCACCTACAACATCAGCTAAACCGCCTACTTTTGCAACAGGATAACACTCTGCACTGATATGAAATATTTCCATTTATGAAATTTTGATAGTTTTTATTTACTTCTTTATTTGATCTTAAAATTTAATTCAATTGTGTTAATACTTATAAAACCATCTGTAAAAAATACTACTTTTATGTTTTTTTAAATTTACTAAAAAAATTACAAAATAATCACTCGGTTGAAAATTTATTGAAATGACAAAAAACAGTTCTAATACTATACAAACTTTAAAAATTCCTAAAATTATAGTACTAACCAGTAAAGTAATCGCTTTAATATCAACAAAACTAATTACTTTATTTGCCGCGAAACTCTTTACAACGCCTATTAGACATAAAATTCCAAAAAGAGAATTAGGCATGGATCAAAACACGATTCAAAAATTAATTAAAATTCCAGCAATTAATAAAGAAGTTGTTGTTTACAAATATGGTACAAGTGAAAAAAAAATTTTATTAGTGCATGGCTGGTCCGGGCGTGGTACTCAGTTGTTCAAAATTGCAGATGAACTCCTAAAACAACGATACTCAACAATTAGTTTTGATGCACCTGCTCATGGTAAATCTCCTGGTAAAACAACAATCATGGTCGATTTTATCGCTTCAATTCTAGAAATTGAAAAGCAATTTGGACCTTTCGATGCTGCCATTGGACATTCATTGGGCGGAATGTCAATATTGAATGCGATAAAAAAAGGTTTGAAGGTAAATCATGCTGTAGTCATTGGAAGTGGAGATATTGTAGAAGATATTATAGATGATTTTATAGCTAAATTAGAATTAAAACCAACAATAAGTACACTTTTAAGTTTACACTTTGAGAAGAAATACAAAGAAAAAATGAATGATTATTCTGCGTTTTTAGCTGCCAAAGTAACCACCATTCCCGTTTTAGTAATTCACGACAACAACGACGTAGAAGTTCCTGTAAAAGCTGGAATTCATATTCATAACTATTTAAAAAACGGAACATTATTTTTAACAGATGGTTTAGGACATAGAAAAATTTTAGGAAATCAAAAAGTTATAGAAAAAACAGTACAATTCATTCAAAACCTATAAACAGAATTTTAAATTAGAAAATTATGACATATCCTATCGAAAAAACAGAACAAGAATGGAAAGAGCAATTAGGTGAGGAACGCTACAAAATTCTTCGTCAAAAAGGAACCGAATACCCGCATACAGGAACCTATAATTTGCATTTCGAAAAAGGAAGCTATTGTTGTGGTGCTTGTGGAGAGACACTATTTGAAAGTAATTCAAAATTTGATGCTCATTGTGGTTGGCCGTCATTTGATGAATCCATACCAGGTAAAGTACAATACATTTCTGATGTGTCGCACGGAATGAAACGTACAGAAATTTTATGTGCCAATTGTGGAAGTCATCTGGGACATGTGTTTGATGATGGACCAACAAAAACAGGACAAAGGTACTGTGTAAACTCTTTATCTGTAGATTTTAAAGATTAGTACTATTTGATTTTATAACTTTTAATATTAGTTTGAAAGTTTGATTAATCGCTATCTAGAAATGTAAATTTACATCAACAAATAAAGATTCGTATTTACATGCGTTTTCAAAAGCTGTAATAATTTGAGTTTACTTTATCGTGTATTTAGCTATTAATCAAATATTAAGTATATAATTGTATTTGAATTCACTTTTCATTAAATACTCCTAAATAGGTTTAACGATTTAGGAGTATTCTATTTTATAAAAAACGCAGTACATAATTATGGATGTTGAACTTACAATAAAAAGGAAGCTTTTAATGCAGGGATCGATCTTTTTTTTGATACTTGCTCATAAGCAAATCCTAATCCAATCAATTCACCTTCCGTATAAGGCAGTCCAAAAAAAGATAAGCCTACAGGTAAATCATATACTTGTCCACAAGGAATTGTAATATGAGGATACCCGCTTGTCGCAGCTGGTGAAGTCAAAGAATATCCTCCCCACCGATCACCGTAAATAACATCAATACTGCACGCTGGACCCATGGTAATTCCGCAAATAGCGTCAAGTTTATTATCCTTAAATACAGTATTTAAAACGCTTTTACTTCCCTCAAAACTTGCATTCAGTGCTTCGATATATTCTTTACTGTCTAAACCTTTTTTGGCATCAGAACTCTCCAGAGTTTCCTGTTTAAAATATGGCATTGCTTTATCCGCGTTAGCAGTATTAAAGGCAATAACCTCGTTTAAATTTTTTACTTTTGCATTGGCCGAAGATAAATAGCTATTAATACCCTCTTTAAATTCATATTGCAAAACTTCAAATTCTGCTTGACCTGAAGAGTTAATTTTCTCCAAATAGTCTATTTGTACAATAGTAGCACCTTGTTTTTTAAGCAGGTTGATTGCCTCTTCTAAAAGTGCATTGATATATTTATTGTTCCCTTGTGGCTTTTTTTCAATTCCGATACGTTTCCCTTTTAAAGCATTAACTTCTAAAAACGAAGTATAGTCCTTTTGAGTTTTTCCTTTGCTCTCTAGTGTCACAGGATCAGATTCATCAATTGCTGCAATTACACCCAATAATATTGCAGCATCTGTAACAGTTCGCGCCATTGGTCCTGCAGTATCTTGAGTTTTTGAAATAGGAATAATTCCAGATCGACTAACCAAACCAACAGTAGGTTTAATTCCAACAATTCCATTTACCGAAGCTGGACACACAATAGAACCATCTGTTTCTGTTCCTATAGCAACTACGCAAAGATTGGCAGAAACTGCCGTACCAGAACCAGCACTAGACCCACATGGATTATGATCCAAAATATAAGGGTTTTTAGTCTGACCACCTCTGCTACTCCACCCAGAACACGATTGCGTTGAACGGAAATTAGCCCATTCACTCAAATTAGTTTTCCCAATGATAATTGCACCAGACTCTCTCAGCCTTTTTACTAAAAAGGCATCTTTTGAAGCAATATTTCCTGACATTGCTAATGAACCAGCAGTAGTTTGCATTTTATCGGCAGTATCAATATTATCTTTTATTAAAATTGGAATTCCATGTAAAGGTCCTCTATTTTTACCTGCTTTTAATTCTTTATCCATTGCAACTGCAATCGCAATTGCATCTGGATTTACCTCGATAACTGAATTTAGTTTAGCGCCATTTTTATCTATGTTTTCAATACGTTTTAGATATAGGTTCACCAATTGCACGGAGGTATATTCGCCTGAGATTAATTTTTTGCGCAGTCCCTCAATAGTTTCCTCTTCTAGTTCAAATGTTGAGTTCGAATCTTTATCAGAATTTGAATTTTCATCTTTTTTTGCACCTAAGGTGCAACTAGCTATAGATAATGTTGCGAGACCTGCGGAAGCTAAAGTTGCAGTAGTTAAAAATGATCTTCTTTTCATATAAAACATTTGATTTTAATTAATCATACTAAAATACTTTTTTTAAATGAAAGAACAATAAACTTAAATCGGGGTGAGTGTTAAATTTTAATTTAACACCGCTAAGCATTAGTGATATAAACTGAAAAATTAAATTTTTCAAAAATTGCTTTTAGCTAGATTCAAAGAGATCAAAACTTATTTTTGTGAAAAAATATTAAAATCTAATATTAGTAATTCTAAATTCTACACAATATTAAATTCTTTTATCGACCTACTGAAATTTTTAATACATTAGATTACAGTAGACTACTTTGAACTAACTAATATTTATGCTTAATTTTTGCTTCCCCACAGGTTTTAGGATTGATCCCTTTTTAGACTAACTAATATTTATGCTTAATTTTGCTTCCCCACAGGTTTTAGGATTGATCCATTTTCAGTCCATTGCTCTACCATCTGAGCTAAGGTACCATACTTTTAAAAAGTAAATTATACAAAAAAGCCTATCATTTCTGATAGGCTTTTCAAAGAAAGGCGACGACATACTCTCCCACATAACTGCAGTACCATCTGC